>JAEZHJ010000203.1 GCA_023436925.1 Actinomycetes bacterium | reverse complement strand
TCGGTCACACCGGCGGCACCCTGGACAAGCTCGAGGCGATCCCGGGCTGGCGGGCCGACCTGAGCAACGCCGAGATGCTGCGCCAGCTGGAGGAGGTCGGCGCGGTGATCTGCGCCGCCGGCTCGGGTCTGGCCCCGGCCGACAAGAAGCTGTACGCCCTGCGTGACGTCACCGGGACCG
Source organism: Actinomycetes bacterium (assembly GCA_023436925.1). GTDB lineage: Bacteria > Actinomycetota > Actinomycetes > Propionibacteriales > Propionibacteriaceae > Propionicimonas. Next base: position 10,647 of record JAEZHJ010000203.1, on the reverse strand, counting down.
TGGAGTCGATCCCCATGATCTCCGCGTCGATCATGAGCAAGAAGATCGCCGAGGGAACCGCCGCGCTGGTGCTGGACGTGAAGACCGGTGCCGGCGCCTTCATGCGCGAACACGCCGACGCCGAGGCGCTGGCTCGCACCATGGTCGGCCTGGGCCAGGCCGCCGGGGTCCGGACCGTCGCGCTGGTGACGGACATGTCGACCCCGCTGGGACGCTCCGCCGGGAACGCCGTCGAGGTCGCCGAGTCGGTCGAGGTGCTGGCCGGCGGCGGCCCGTCCGATGTGGTCGAGCTGACCCTCGCCCTCGCCCGCGAAATGCTTGAGTGCGCCGGGATCGACGCCGACCCCGAGCAGGCGCTGGCCTCCGGGCGGGCGATGGACACCTGGCGGGCGATGATCGCCGCCCAGGGCGGCGACCCCGACGCTCCGCTGCCGACCGCACGGCACACCGAGGTGGTCGCGGCCGACCAGGACGGGATCATCGCCGGGATCGACGCGATGGCGGTCGGCCTGGCCGCCTGGCGCCTTGGCGCCGGTCGGGCCAAGCAGGGCGACCCTGTGCAGGCCGCCGCGGGAGTGACCTGGCATGCCGGGCTGGGCGACCGCGTGCGCGCCGGGCAGCCGCTGTTCAGCCTCCACACCGACACCCCGGAGCGGATCGACCGGGCGAGGGAGGCGCTGGACGGTGCCGTTGCCTACGCGAGCGACCCGGTGGACCGCGGCCCGCTCGTCCTGGAGCGGATCGACCAGCCCTGAGCCGGTCGGCCCCGGTGTCCCCCAGCTTCCGCGCCCGCCAGGCCCGTCGGCCAGTCGAGACCGCCGGCATCCCCCGCACCCCCGCCCATTGAGGGCCACCAGATACGTCGAGGGCCACCCATGATGGGTGGCCCTCAGCGCGAACCGTGGCCCTCGACGAGGAAGGTGGCCCTCGACGTCCGAAGTGTCAGGCGGTGGTGGTGGCGAGGTCGGGCAACGCTGCCTTATCCCGGGGAGCATCGGCCCGGGCTGCGGCGGCTCCGGACGAGTCAGCCTCCTCGCGCAGCGCCCGGTGCTTCAGCAGGCCCCAGCGGTAGGCATCGTGCAGCGCCTCCCAGCTCGCCTCGATCACGCTGCTGCCCACCCCGACCGTCGTCCAGGTCCGCTCGCCGTCGCTGGTGTCGATCAGGGTGCGCACGATCGCGTCCGTGCCGTGCCCCTGGTCGAGGATCCGGACGCGGTAGTCGGTCAGCTCGAAGTTCTCCACCTCGGGGTAGGTGCGCAGCAGCGCCCGGCGCAGGGCCAGGTCCAGGGCGTTCAGCGGGCCGTGGCCCTCACCCACCAGGCCCTCGCTCACCCCGTTCACCCGCAGCTTCACGGTCGCCTCGGAATCGCCCTCGGGCAGCACCACCGAGCTGGTGAAGACCCGCCAGGAGACCACGTCGAAGAAATTGTCGTCCATCCCCAGCTCGGAGCGCAGCAGCAGCTCGAAGGACGCGTCGGAGGACTCGTAGGAGTAGCCGTCCATCTCCCGCGCCTTGACCAGGTCGGTGATCCGGGCGGCCAGCTCACGGTCGGACAGGTCGTAGCCCAGCTCGGAGCCCTTCAACTGGATGTTCGCGCGGCCGGCCATGTCGGAGACCAGCATGCGCATGTCGTTGCCGACCAGGGTCGGGTCGATGTGCTGGTAGAGGTTCGCGTCCACCTTGATGGCGGACGCGTGGAGTCCGGCCTTGTGCGCGAAGGCCGACGCCCCCACGTAGGGCTGGCGGTTGTTCATCGGAAGGTTGGCGATCGCAGCGACCGCATGGGCCACCCGGGACGCCTCGGCCAGGCACTCCGGCGGGATCACCTGCCAGCCGTACTTGAGTTGCAGGTTGGCGATCAGGGTCACCAGGTTGGCGTTGCCGGTGCGCTCCCCGGTCTCGTTCATGGTGCCCTGGACGTGCATCACCCCGGCCTCGACCGCGGCCAGCGTGTTGGCCACCGCACACCCGGTGTCGTTGTGGCAGTGGATGCCGAGGTCGACCCCGATCTGCGCGGCCGCAGAGACCACGTCGCCCATCCAGCTGGGCAGCATCCCGCCGTTGGTGTCGCACAGGATGACGACCTCGGCGCCGGCTTCGGCGGCGGTGCGGATCACCTCGAGGGCATAGTCGGCGTTGGCGCGGTAGCCGTCGAAGAAGTGCTCGCAGTCCACGAACACCCGGCGGCCGTGCTCCACGAGGTGGGCGACGGTGTCGCGAACCATCTCCAGGTTCTCGGCCAGGGTGGTCTTCAGCGCCCGGTGGACATGCTCGTCGTGACTCTTGGCGACGATGCAGACGACCTCGGTGTCGGCGTCCAGCAGGGCCCGCACCTGCGGGTCGCGGGCGGCGGTGGTCCCGGCCTTGCGGGTCGCCCCGAAGGCCACCAGCTTGGCGTGGTTCAGTTCCAGCTCGCCCTTGGCCGCCCGGGCGAAGAACTCCGTGTCGGTCGGGTTCGCCCCCGGCCAGCCGCCCTCGATGAACCCGACGCCGAGCTCGTCCAGCAGCCGGGCGATTCGCAGCTTGTCCGCGACGCTCAGCCGCAGGCCTTCCTGCTGGGCGCCGTCGCGCAGGGTGGTGTCGTACACGTGGAACGTATCGGGAGCCACGGGCAGGGCAGTCATCAGGAACCTCGTACCGTCGGGGAAGCGGGTGTTTCAGTGGCCGAGACTACTGCCCGGGTGGCGGACACCGCCGGAGGGTGACCAGCCTGCGGGATTGCCCGTCCGCGCTAGATTGCCGTCATGGCCACCACCATCTACAAGGACGAACAGGTCACCACCGCGGGCGAGCTTCCCGAACTGGGCGGCACGCTCCCTCCGTTCACCCTGGTGGCCCCGGACCTGACCGAGGTGAGCCAGGCCGATGTCTCCGGCTCGCGGGTCATCATCAACATCTTCCCCAGCGTCGACACCCGGATCTGCGCGACCAGCGTGCGCCGGTTCAACGAACTCGCCGCCGGACTGGACAACACCAAGGTGGTCTGCGTCTCGATGGACCTGCCCTTCGCCCTGGAGCGGTTCTGCGGCGCCGAGGGGATCGAGAACGTGATCACCGCCTCGGCCTTCCGGTCCTCCTTCGGCCAGGACTACGGGGTCACCATGACCTCCGGACGCGGGGCCGGACTGTTCGCCCGGGCCCTGGTGGTGGCGGACGCGGACGGGGTCGTCAGGTTCACCGACCTGACCCCGACGGTCCACATGGAACCCGACTACGACGCAGCGCTGGCCGCGCTGGCCTGACCACCTCCGGGAGCCTCCCCGGCGGGCCTTGCCGGGGCGCTGCGCGGGCGGGCACTCTTGGGCTGACCCTCTCCACCCCCGGAGGTCCCCATGACGCTGCCTGCTGCGCCGCTGAACGTTCCCAGCGCCCCGCCCGAACTGGAGTGCGATGTCGTCCTCAAGGGCGGGATCGCCTCGGGGGTGATCTATCCCCGGGCGCTGGCCGAGTTCGCCAGCACCTACCGGTTGCGCAACCTGGGCGGTGCTTCGGCGGGCGGGATCGGATCCGCGCTGGGCGCCGCCGCCGAGTTCGGACGAGCCGGCGGCGGGTTCGACCGGCTCGCAGCGCTGCCGGGCCAACTCGGCGAGGGGCGGCTGGCGGCGCTGTTCGCTCCGCAGCCCGAGACCCGTCCGCTGCTGCGGGTGCTGCTGGCCGCCACCGGCCAGGACCGTCCCGGCCCCGCCCGGCGCGGGCTCGTCAGGGTGGTGGGGCTGGGCCTGGCCCTGCTGCGCAGCTACCCGGTGGCCGCCCTGCTCGGCGTCCTGGCCGGCCTCCTGGTCGTGGTCTGGGGTGCCGTGCTCGGAGGTGCCGCGGGAATCGGCCTCATCGCGTGCGGGCTGGTGCTCGGTGTGGCCGGCATCGCCGTCGCGCTCACGATCCGGCTGGCCCGCCAGTTCGGCCGCGACGTCCCGGCCAACCTCTTCGGCCTGTGCCGCGGCCTGGGGACGCCGGAGGCACCCGCGCTGACCGACTGGCTGACCGACCAACTCGACGACCTGGCCGGCCTGGCGCCCACCGACCGGCCGCTGCGCTTCGGCCAACTGTGGACCGGCACCACCACTGCGCGGCTGGTCCCCCGCGGCCCCGACCGGGTGATCGACCTGCAGATGATCAGCACCTGCCTCACCCTGGGCCGGCCCTACCAGCTGCCCTGGGAGGCGACCGGCTTCTTCTTCGAGCCGGCGGTGTGGGCCACGCTGTTCCCTCCGGCGGTGATGCGGGCGCTGCTGGACGCCCCGCAACCGGCCGCCGCCCGCGACCTCGCGTGGGAGGACGAGCAGGCCCGGGCCCACTCCCCCGCGCTGCACCGGCTGCCCGCGCCGGAGCACCTGCCCGTCGTGGTCGCCACCCGACTGACGCTCAGCTTCCCGCTGCTGATCTCCGCGGTCCCGCTGTGGACCATCGACCGACGCGCCTCCCGTGCCCGGGAGGAGGCCCTGCGACGGGCCGGCGGGAACGGTCCGTCGCAACGCAGCCTGGTCTTCGCGCAGGTGTGGTTCACCGACGGCGGGCTCTCCAGCAACTTCCCGATCCACCTGTTCGACGCCGCCCTGCCCAGCCGACCGACCTTCGCGATCAACCTCGGCCCGTTCTCCCAGGGTGAGCAGCCCAGCACCGACCAGTCCCGCAACATCGACTACGCCACCTCGAACAGCGAGGGGATCCTGCCAAGCTTCCGCCCGGTCCCGCCGACCGGCCTCGCCGCCCTGGCCGGGTTCGCCTCGGCCGCCTTCGACACCGCCCGGAGCTGGTCGGACGAGACCCAGCTCACCCTGCCCGGCTTCCGCGACCGCATCGTGCGGGTGAAGCAGACCCCGAGCGAGGGCGGCCTGAACCTCTTCATGGACGCCGACACGATCGAGAACCTCGCCGAACGAGGTCGGGCGGCGGCCCGGGCGATGATCGACCAGTTCACGAGCCCGCGCTACCCCGTGCGGGCGCCGAGCGCGACCGGCTGGGAGAACCACCAGTGGGTGCGCTACCGCGCCCTGTTGGCCTGCCTGCCCGACTGGCTGGAGGGCTGGGCCCGGGGCCGGTCCGTGCAGGAGTTCACCGACCCGCCCCCCAGCTACCCGATGACCCGGCCGGTGAGGCAGGTCGCCGACGACCTGACCGCGAGCCTGGACGCCGGCGCCGCAGCACTGCGGCCCGGGCCCGACGACGAGGACGCCGCCCGGCATCGAGCGGCGGTCGCCGGGCTCGTCCGGGAGCCGGCGCCGGCGGGAGTGATCCGCCGGACCCCGATGATCTAGCCGCGCCTCACAGCACCCGGCGCAGCCAGCCGTGGGTGTCGGGCACCCGGCCGTGCTGCAGGTCGAGGATCCGGTTGCGGATCGCCAGGGTCTGCTCACCCGCGGGCTGGGGCAGCCGGTACTGCTGCTGGGCGGTGCGGAAGCTGGCGATCGGGGTGAGCACCGCGGCCGTGCCGCAGGAGAAGGCCTCGACCGCGACCCCGTCCGAGATCATGGCGAAGAACTCCTGGGCACCCAGCCGGCGCTCCTGGGGACGCAGCCCGAGTTCTGCGGCCACCGTGAGGATCGAGCTGCGGGTGACCCCGTCCAGGATCGTCCCGGTCAACTCCGGGGTGATCAGCCGGCCGTCGGAGGTGACCAGGAAGACGTTCATGCCGCCCAGTTCCTCGACCCGGTCCTTGCCGGCCGCCTCGATGAACAGCACCTGCGAGCAGCCGTGCTCGTAGCCCTCGTACTGGGCGATCAGGGAGGCGGCGTAGTTGCCGCCGCACTTGGCGGCCCCCGTCCCGCCGATCCCGGCGCGGGCCCAGGTGTCGGTCACCCAGATGTGCACCGGCTCGATCCCGCCGGGGAAGTAGGAGCCGACCGGGGACGCGATCACCGAGAACGTGACCCGGTTGGCGGCCCGCACCCCGAGGAAGACCTCCGAGGCGAACATGAAGGGCCGCAGGTACAGGCTCTGCTCGCCACCGGCGGCCGGGACCCACCGCTCGTCGGCGGTCACCAGCGCCGAGACGGCGGCGAGGAAGTCCTCCTCGGGCAGTTGCGGCAGCATCATCCGGGCGGCCGAGGCGTTCATCCGGGCCGCGTTCGCCTCCGGCCGGAAGAGCCAGACCGAGCCGTCGTCGTGCCGGTAGGCCTTCATCCCTTCGAAGATCTCCTGGGCGTAGTGCAGCACCGCCGTGGCCGGGTCGATCTGGAACGGCCCGTAGGGCTGGATGCGGCCGTCGGTCCAGCCCTCGGTGGCGGTCCAGGTGGCCACGGCCATGTGGTCGGTGAAGTGCTCGCCGAAGCCGGGTGCTGCCATCACCGAGGCGAACTCGGCCTCGCCGGCAGGGTTCGGGTTCAGGCTGACGGGGAAGGAGAGAGACATGACCGAATGCTATCCGCCGCTGGGGTACCCTCACCTGTCGTGACCGCTACCGATACCAGCAGGCCCGTCATCTCAGTCATCGCCGGCGACGGCATCGGACCGGAGGTGGTCGCCGAGGGACTCAAGGTGCTGACCGCCACCGTCGGCTCCGACGCCTTCGAGTTCGTCCACCACGACCTGGGCGCCGAGCACTGGCAGCGCACCGGTGAGGTGCTTCCCGACGCCACCCTTGAGCAACTCGCCACCAGCCAGGCGATCATCCTGGGTGCGGTCGGCGCGGCGCCCGGTTCGAAGGCCATCCCGAGCGGGCTGCTGGAACGCGGCCTGCTGCTGAAGCTGCGGTTCGCCTTCGACCACTACGTGAACCTGCGACCCTCGCGGCTCTACCCCGGCGTGCCCACCCCGCTGGCGGCGTCGGTGACCGACCGCGGCCCGATCGACTTCGTCGTGGTCCGGGAGGGCACCGAGGGACCCTACGTCGGCAACGGCGGCAGCCTGCGCACCGGCACTCCCCAGGAGATCGCCACCGAGGTCAGCCTGAACACCGCACACGGCATCGAGCGCGTGATCCGGGACGCCTTCGTCCGCGCCACCCGGCGCCGCAACAAGGTCACGCTGGTGCACAAGCACAACGTGCTGGTGCACGCCGGCGGGCTGTGGAACCGCCTGTTCAGTGAGGTTGCGGCCGAGTTCCCGCAGGTGGAGACCGACTACCTGCACGTCGACGCCGCCACCATCGCTCTGGTGGCCGACCCGCAGCGTTTCGACGTGATCGTCACCGACAACCTGTTCGGCGACATCCTCACCGACCTCGCGGCCGCGGTGACCGGCGGCATCGGGCTGGCGGCCAGCGCGAACATCAACCCGGAGGGGCGCTTCCCGTCGATGTTCGAGCCGGTGCACGGCTCCGCTCCCGACATCGCCGGACGCCAGCTCGCCGACCCGACCGCCACGATCTTGTCGATGGCGCTGCTGCTGGACCACCTCGGACGCCCCGAGGACGCGGCCCGGATCGAGGCAGCGGTGGACGCCGACATCGCCGAGCGGGGCAGCGTGGCGCGCCCCACCGCGGCGATCGGTGACGCGATCGTCGCCCGGCTGTCCTGATCCGACCCCGGCGCAGCCCCGGGACTTCCCCGGGCGCCGCCGCCCGGGGCTGGCCGCGGCAATAGCATGTCGGCGAACAGGAGCCGCCATGAGCCAGCCGTACCCGCCGGTCGAACCGTCGCCCGACCCCTACGAACGCTTCCCGCTGTACACCCCACCGGCCTACCCGCCGCCGGCCGCACCGCCGGTGCCCGCCGCCCCGTCAGCGGCCCTGGTTCCCGCGCCCGCGCTCTACGTCCCGGCTGCCGCGTTCGAGTCCCGCCTCACGCTGACCGACCAGCAGGAGCCGAACCCGACGGTGACCGTGGTGGCCTGGGTGGTCGTGCTGCTGACCGGGTTCTACATGTTGCCGTGGGCGATCGCCGCCACCCGGGGCAAGGCGAACCAGTGGTCGATCTTCGTCGGCAATCTGCTGCTCGGCTGGACGCTGATCGGCTGGATCATCGCCCTGGTGAAGGCCTGCGGCGCCCACCGTCCGGTCCACCAGGGACCTCCGGCGATCGCCGCCGGCCCGGTCCAGGTGGCCCAGCCGGGCTGGTACCCCTCCCCCGACGGCCGCGGTGTGCGGTACTTCGACGGGACCCGCTGGACGGCCCAGCGGCCGGGCTGAGCGCTAGCCGGCGGCCGGGAAGAGCCGCCGCCGGTCCCCGCCGGTCAGCTTCCCGGTGACCCACCAGATCACCTCGACCAGCACCACGGCGATCCCGCCGAACAGGAAGCCGGTCTGCACCATCGCGGCATTGCCGGTGTCGATGTAGAAGACCTGCTGCAGGTTGAAGGCGAAGTCGACCACCGGCACCGTGAACTGCAGCGGGACGACGAAGATCGCCACGGTGGCCGCCACGCAGAAGACGATCATCAGGACCTTCCACCACTCGTAGGGCCGGCTGATCGTGATCATCACCCAGGCGCCGCCGCAGAGCAGGGCGATGAGCGTCGCGGTGGAGACCTGCAGGGTGAGCCCCGCCGAGCCGGACTGCCCCAGCGTCACCAGGTAGCAGGCGAAGGTGGTCGCCCCGATCGCGATCGAGGCGGGGATGCCGAACCTCATCACCCGGCCCAGGAAGCCCGGACGGGCGCGCTCGGCGTTCGGGGCCAGCGCGAGGATCGAGGCGGGGATCCCGATGGTGAACCAGCCGACCAGCGAGATGTGGATCGGGACGAACGGGAACGGCAACCGCCAGATCACGACCAGCAGCGCCAGCAGCACCGAGTACAGGGTCTTGGTGAGGAAGAAGTTGGCGACCCGTTCGATGTTGCCGATCACCCGCCGGCCCTCGGCCACGACGTGCGGCAGGGTGGCGAAGGAGTCGTCGAGGAGCACCAGCTGGGCCACCGACCGGGTCGCGGCGGCACCGGTCCCCATCGCCACCCCGAGGTCGGAGTCCTTGATCGCCAGGACGTCGTTGACCCCGTCGCCGGTCATCGCCACGGTGTGCCCACGCGCCTGCAGGGCACTCACCATCTCCCGCTTCTGCTGCGGGGTGACCCGGCCGAAGACGTTCATCCGCTCGACGTCGTCGGCGAAGGCGTCCGGGTCGCTGGGCAGCGTGCGGGCGTCCATCACGCTGTCGGCGGCCACGCCGAGGGAGCGGGTGACGGCTCCCACGCTGACCGCGTTGTCGCCGGAGATGACCTTGACGGTGACGTCCTGGTCGGCGAAGTACTGCAGGGTGTCGCGGGCCTCGGGGCGCACCTTCTGCTCGAGCACGAGTAGCGCCACGGGCGTCACGGTGCCCGGCGCCGCCTCGTCGTCGACCAGCCGGTCGCTGCGGCCCAGCAGCAGCACCCGCCGTCCGGTGGAGCCGATCTGCTCGGCGCGGCTCGCGACCTCGCTGTCACCGGCCAGCACGTCGGGAGCGCCGATCACCCAGTCCCCCTGACCCTCGAAGGAGACCCCGGACCACTTCTTGGCGGAGGTGAACGGGGCCTGGGCGGTGACCGTCCATTCGTCGCCGGACAGCGGCATCTCCTGGGCCAGCGCCTGGATCGAGGCGTTCGGCCGGGGGTCGGCCGCGGCCACCTGGGCGACCACCTCACGCAGCCGGTCGGCGGTGGTGTCGTCCACCGGCTCGAGCTCACCGAACCGCATCCCGTTCTCGGTCAGCGTGCCGGTCTTGTCGGCGCAGACGACGTCGACGCGGGCCAGGCCCTCGATCGCGGGCAACTCGTTGACCAGGCACTGTCTGCGGCCCAACCGGATCACCCCGACCGCGAACGCGATCGACGTCATCAGCACCAGTCCTTCCGGCACCATCGGCACCAGGGCGCCGACCATGCGCAGCACCGACTCCTGCCACCCGGAACCGGTGGTGAACAGCTGGGTGTAGATGATCAACGCACCGGCGGGCACCAACAGGTAGGTGATGAACTGCAGGATCTTGTTGATGCCGTTGCGGAGTTCGGATTTCACCAGCGTGAACTTGCTGGCCTCCTCGGCCAGCTTTGCCGCGTAGGCCTCGCGGCCGACCTTGGTGGCGCGGTAGGCGCCGCTGCCCGCCACCACGAAGCTGCCCGACATCACGTGGTCGCCCGCGACTTTGGCGATGGGATCGGCTTCCCCGGTCAGCAACGACTCGTCGACCTCGAGGTTGGCGTCCTCCAGGACCACCCCGTCGACGACGATCTGATCACCTGGGCCCAGTTCGATCACATCGTCGAGCACCACCTCGTCGGGGGGCAGCGGCGCGGTCCCGGACTGCCTGCGCACCAACGGTTTCGCCTGCCCGACGATGGCGAGCTGGTCCAGGGTGCGTTTGGCCCGCAGTTCCTGGATGATGCCGATCGCGCTGTTGGCGATGATCAGCAGCCCGAACGCACCGTTGATCACCGAACCGGTGGAGAGCACGATGATCAGCAGCACGCCGAGGATGGCGTTGATGCGGGTGAACACGTTGCCGCGGACGATGTCCGAGACGCTGCGCGCCGCCCTGGTGGGAACGTCGTTGGTCTTGCCCTCGGCGACGCGCTGAGCGACCTCGGCGTCGGAGAGGCCCGTGACCACCGAAGTCGTCATCGGGTGAAGACCCCCTTGCCTTCATCGTCGAAATACTCCAGCGTGAGCGAGCCCCCGGCGAACGTCGCCATGGAAATGCTTCCCGGCGGGGCGTTCTCGGACGAGACCGGGAACGTGAACACGTCGCCGTCCCACGGCGTCAGCTCGAAGACGCCGCGCGGGCCCAGAGTGAGCT
>JAEZHJ010000188.1 GCA_023436925.1 Actinomycetes bacterium | reverse complement strand
CGGCGATCGATCGTCGTGACCTCTTCGATCGAGAACGAGGGCAAGTCGACCACGGCCATCAACATCGCCAGCAGCCTGGCCGATGCCGGCCAGTCCGTCCTGCTCATCGACGCCGACCTGCGACGCCCCACCGTCGACAGCTTCCTCAACCTGGACCGCTCGGCGGGCCTGACCACCGTCCTGATCGGACGGGCGGCGCTCCCCGACGTGGTGCAGCCGGTCGGGCACGGCAACCTCCACGTCCTGCTGTCGGGCCAGCTCCCGCCGAACCCCTCGGAACTGCTCGGGTCACAGCCCATGCAGCGTCTGCTGGCCGAAGCCACCGATCGTTACGACACGGTCATCATCGACACCCCGCCACTGCTGCCGGTGACGGACGCGGCGGTGCTCTCCCGCCTCTGCGGCGGCGCCTTGGTCGTGGTGGGGGCGGGCACCGTCCGCCAGCCGGAGTTGGCCGCTGCGATCGACAGCCTGGAGGCGGTGGAGGCCAACCTGCTCGGCCTGGTGCTCAACCGGCTGAAGGCCTCCGACGTCGGCCACTACGCCTACCACCACTACTACGCCAAGCAGGAGAAGGGCGAGCAGCTCGAGGTCGACCAGTCGGTGCGGCGGGCCAGCCGCCGAGCCGCACCGGTGTCGCCGGTCGACGTCCTGCGGACCGAGGAGTGACCGAGCCGCTCCGGGTGCTCGCGGTCTGTACCGGCAACATCTCCCGCTCGCCCGCCGCGGAGCACCTGCTGCGGGCCGGCCTGGGGGAGTCCGCCGTGGTGGGCAGCGCCGGCGTCCGGGCCGTGGTCGGGGCGCCGGTCGATCCGCCGGTCGCCGCGTACCTGGCGGACGCCGGAGTCAGCGTGGACGGGTTCGCCGCCCGCCAGCTCGTCCCGGCCCTGGTCACCGAGGCCGACCTGGTCCTGGCGATGACCCGCGACCATCGCTCCCAGATCGTCGGCCTGGTGCCGTCCGCGGTGCGGCGCACCTTCACGCTGCGCGAGTTCGCCCTCGTCCTGCAATCCCTGGACGGTCCCGCCGAGGGCGACACCCCCGGCGAGCGGCTGCGCTCCCTGCTGCCGCGGGCGGCGGCCGGACGGGCGATGCTGCCCCGGCGTCCGGCCGGCGATGACGACGTGCGTGACCCCTACGGTCACGGAACGGCCGCCTACGCCCGCGCACTCTCCGAGATCGACGCCGCGGTGGCGACGATCCTGGCCCGGCTCGGCTGAGCGAGGGCGGTCAGCCTTCGTCGGCGAGGATGGTGCTGTGCAGCTGGCGCGCCCACAGCACGGAGCCGGTGGGGGTGGGGCTGCCGTCCGCCTCGACCAGCTGGGCCCGCGGGGTGGGGTCGGCAAGGAACGCGTCGTAGATGTTGACTGTGTCGAGGCCGGCCGCCGTGGCCCAGCGCTCCACTTCCTCCACCGTCGCGCGCTGCTGGTACTGCGTTTCAACCGGGTCCGGGTTCTGCAACAGCACGATCACCGTCGCGGTGGGGTTCTGGGCCGCTATCGCCTCGTGGATGGCGGGCAGCGCCTCGGCGATCTGGTCCGCCGTCTTCCGGTGGCCGTACGACAGCAGCACCACGTCGGCCGGCCGGGACGCCTTCGCCACCCGGGCCGGCTCCCCGGCGAGATCGGGGGCGCGGCGGCTGGCATTCCACACCGTCAGCGCGCCCTCGCCCTGGTCGGGGTCGGCGGCCCGCCATTTCTCGCCGTCCCGATCCCAGGAGCGATAGCTCACCGGGCGCTCGGCGGCGAGGTGTTGCATCGTCCACCGGTACACCCACTCATCGCGCTCGTCGCCTGAACCGTCGCCGAACACGAGCACCGAGCCTGCCGCGTCCCGCTCGATCAGGGCGCGCAGGCCGGCCAGCCCGGCGGGCAGCGGTTCCACCTCCGGGCTGGGCTCCGGGGTGGGAGTGGGGGACGGGGTCTCGGCGGGTGAGGCCGGCGTGGGCGACGGCGACTCCACCGGGTCGGCCGCGGGCGTGATGGTCACGGCCGGGCCTGGCAGGGGGGCCGCGTCGACGACCGGCAGGGGACGGGCCCGGTCGAGCGCCGCCGCGACGAGAACGCCGGTGAGCAGGGCGAGCAGCGCCAGTCCGACGACCTGCATCCTCGTGCTCACGTTGCCACAGTAGCGATCCGGCGCCCGCCCGGCCGTGAACGCTATCGCCGTGGCCACCGTCGGCCGGATGGGTCGGGGCGGGGGTTGGGGCGGCATAGCCTGAAAGGTATGACCTCCCTGTTCTCCCCGTTGACGCTGCGCGACCTCACGATCCCCAACCGCATCTTCCTGGCCCCGATGTGCATGTACATGTGCGAGGAGCGCGACGGCGTCCCCACCGACTGGCACCTGGTGCACTACGGCGCGCGGGCCGCCGGCGGGTTCGGGCTGATCATCACCGAGGCCACCGCGGTCGTGCCGGAGGGCCGGATCTCCCCGGAGGACACCGGGCTGTGGAACGACACCCAGCGGGACGCCTGGGCGCGGATCGTCGAGATCTGCCACGCCAACGGCTCGGCGATGGCCGTCCAGCTCGCCCACGCCGGACGCAAGGCGTCGACCTGGCGCGGCCATCCCGGCCCGCGCGGCTCGGTGCCGCCGGAGCAGGGCGGCTGGCAGACCGTCGGGCCGTCCCCGTCCGGCTTCCCCGGGCTGGCCGAGCCGCGGGAACTGGGACGCGACGAGCTCGCCGGCGTCGTCCGGGCGTTCGCGGACGCGGCCGTCCGCGCCGACCAGGCCGGGTTCGACGTGATCGAGGTGCACGCCGCCCACGGCTACCTGCTGTGCCAGTTCCTGTCCCCGCTCAGCAACCACCGCACCGACGAGTACGGCGGCGACTTCACCGGCCGGACCCGGCTGCTGCTCGAAGTGGTGGACGCCGTCCGCGCGGTCTGGCCGGAGGGCAAGCCGCTGTTCGTGCGGGTCTCGGCGACCGAGTGGGCAGAGGGCGGCTGGACGCTGGACGACACGGTCCGGCTGGCCGGCGTCCTGGCGGGCCGCGGGGTCGACCTGATCGATGTGTCCAGCGGCGGCAACGTCCCGGCCGAGATTCCGACCGGGCCGGGCTACCAGGTGCCGCTGGCCGCCGCGGTGCGCAAGGCGGGCATCCCGACCGGCGCGGTCGGCCTGCTCACGGACCCCGCACAGGCGCAGGACGTGCTCGACCAGGGCCTCGCCGACGCCATCGTGCTGGGCCGGGCGGCGCTGCGGGAACCGTCCTGGCCGCAACGGGCCGCCGCCGACCTGGGCGACCCGAGGATGGCCCACTACCCCGACGCCTACCTGAGCGGGAGGTGGCCCGCCGTGGCCTCCCCGCCCGCACGCGGCTGAGAGCGGCCCGGGACCGGCTCGCATGGCCTAACGTCCCTGTGTGACCGTCCCGCCGCCGCCCGGAGTCGACCCCGCCCTGCGTGCGCTGACTGACGATGGGAGGGGGGCGTGAAGGTCCTGATCACCGGCGGAGCCGGGTTCATCGGGTCCACCATCGCGTCGGCGTGCTCCGACGCGGGGATCCGGCCGGTCATCCTGGACGACCTGTCGGCCGGGCGGCGCAGCTTCGCCGAACGGTTCCCGTTCTTCGAGGGCGACTACGGCGATCCCGACGTCGTCGAGGCGGTCTTCGCCGCCCATCCGGACATCGACGCCGTCGTCCACTGCGCCGCGAGCATCGTGGTGCCGGAGTCGATCGCCGATCCGCTGCGCTACTACGACAACAACGTGGCCAAGCTGACCCCGTTCCTGCGGGTCGTGCTGGCCCACGGCTGCCGTCGCTTCCTGTTCAGCTCGACCGCGGCGATGTACGAACCGGACGAGGACCTGCTGGTCGACGAGAGCTCACCGATCCGGCCGCTCAGCCCGTACGCCGCCTCGAAGGCCATGGTCGAGCGCATCCTGGCCGACACGGCGCTCGCCACCGGCCTGCGGGTGATCGCGCTGCGCTACTTCAACCCGATCGGCGCCGACCCGGCGCTGCGGACGGGCCTGCAGGTCGAGCGTCCCTCGCACGCTCTCGGAAAGCTCGTGGAGGCCCACCAGACCGGAACGCCGTTCGTCGTCACCGGCACCGGGTGGCCGACCCGCGACGGCTCGGGGCTGCGGGACTACATCCACGTCTGGGATCTCGCGCAGGCCCATGTCGCGGCGCTGCAGCGTTTCGACGAGGTGATGGCCGGGGAGACGACCGCGCCGGGCTACGACGTGATCAACCTCGGCACGGGGCACGGCACGACGGTGTTCGAACTGGTCGAGGCCTTCCGCCAAGCCACCGGTGCGGCGGTGCCCGCGGTCACCGCCCCGCCGCGGCCCGGCGATGTCGTGGGTTGCTGCACCTCCGCGGCCAAGGCGGCCGCCGTGTTGGGCTGGCGCGCCGAACGCAGCGTCACCGAGGGGATCATCGACGCCCTGGCCTGGTCGCAGCGGCTGGCCGGGGCGAGCCTCGACTGAACGGCTAGCTCTCGCGGGCGGCGGCGATCCGTCCCCGCAGCAGCTCAAGCTGGTGCGTCAGCTCCGCCGGCAGCCGATCGCCGAACTGGGCGAAGTACTCCTCGGTGAGGTCGGCCTCCTGCTCCCAGGCGTCCGGGTCGAGCGCGAAGATCAGCGCCAGGTCGTCCTCGGACAGGTCGAGCCCGGCCACGTTCAGATCGCCCGGGACGGGCAACCGGCCCGAGATCGCGTCCACCGCGTCCAGCTCGCCGGCCACCCGGCGCAGCGCCCACTCGATCGCCCGGGAGTTGTCGCCGAAGCCCGGCCACAGGTACCTGCCGTCCGGGCCGCGGCGGAACCAGTTCACCTGGAAGATCCGCGGCGCCTTGTCGCCGAGGGCTGCCCCCACGTCGAGCCAGTGCGCCCAGTAGTCGGCCATGTTGTAGCCGCAGAAGGGCAGCATCGCGAACGGGTCGCGGCGCAGCGCGCCGACCGTCCCCTCCGCCGCCGCGGTCTGCTCCGACGACACCGTCGCGCCGACGAAGACGCCGTGCTCCCAGCCGTACGCCTCGCTGATCAGCGGCACGTTGCGGGTGCGCCGCCCGCCGAACAGGACGACGTCGATCGGTACGCCGGCCGGATCCTCCCAGTCGGGTGCGATCGACTCGGCCTGGGCGGCGTGGACGGTGAACCGGCTGTTCGGGTGCGCGGCCGGCCGGTTGCTCTCGGGCGTCCAGTCCAGGCCCCGCCAGTCGATCAAGTGGGCCGGGGGTTCGTCGGTGAGCCCCTCCCACCACACGTCCCCGTCGTCGGTCAGCGCCACGTTGGTGAAGATGGTGTCGTGGGAGAGCGCGTGCAGCGCGGTCGGGTTGGTCTCCTCCGACGTCCCCGGGGCGACCCCGAAGAACCCGGCCTCGGGGTTGATGGCGTGCAGCCGTCCGTCCGGCCCCGTGCGCATCCACGCGATGTCGTCGCCGATGGTCTCGGCCGTCCAGCCCGGGATGGTCGGACGCAGCATCGCCAGGTTCGTCTTGCCGCAGGCCGACGGGAAGGCCGCGGTGACGTGGAACACCCGGCCGTCGTCCCGGGTCAGCTTGAGGATCAGCATGTGCTCGGCCAGCCAGCCCTCCTCGCGGGCCAGGACGGACGCGATCCGCAGCGCGTAGCACTTCTTGCCCAGCAGCGCGTTGCCGCCGTAGCCCGAGCCGTACGACCAGATCTCGTGGGTCTCGGGGAAGTGGACTATGTACTTCTCGTCGTTGCAGGGCCAGGTGACGTCCGGACGGGTGTCGCCGGCCTCGTCGACCAGCGGATAGCCGACCGAGTGGATCGCCGGCACCCAGTACTCCCCGGCCAGGATCCGGGCCAGCGGCTCGGCGCCCATCCGGGTCATGATCCGCATGTTCGCCACCACATAGGGGGAGTCGGTCACCTCGATGCCCAGCTTCGAGATCGGACCGCCCAGCGGCCCCATCGAGAACGGGACGACGTACATGGTCCGGCCGCGCATGGAGCCGGCGAACACCCGGCGCAGGGTGGCGCGCATCTCGTCCGGGTCGGCCCAGTTGTTGGTCGGGCCGGCGTCGGCGGGGTCGGCCGAGCAGATGAAGGTGCGGGCCTCGACGCGGGCCACGTCCGACGGGGTGGAACGGGCCAGGTAGCAGCCCGGTCGCAGGTCCTGGTTCAGCTTGATGAGCGTCCCCGACTCGACCATCTCGGCGTACAGCTGGTCCCGCTCGGCGACCGAGCCGTCACACCAGTGGACCCGGTCAGGGCGGGCGAGCGCCACGACCTCGTCGATCCACCCGGCCAGGTCGTCGGGCAACCCGGCGGGGGCATTGGTCGGCACTCCAGGGGCGTCAAGCGTCATGGGGATCACTCCTTGCGTCGCTCGCTGCTTTGCGTTGGCTGACACTTCCATCTTGCCCCCGCCGGACGAATACCACCGCGCGGTGAACGGAATCCGGGCGGCCGCGAGCCGGGGTGCACCGATGCCCGGGCCGCCCGGTTGGACTCACGTGGAGCCGACCGAGTATCGTGGACGTTGCTCCTGCGCTCGTGGCTCAACGGATAGAGCATCTGACTACGGATCAGAAGGTTGGGGGTTCGAGTCCCTCCGAGCGCGCAGAGTGAGGC
>JAEZHJ010000151.1 GCA_023436925.1 Actinomycetes bacterium | reverse complement strand
CCGCAGCGGTCGACTTCGTGCCGTTCGGCCTCGCCCGGGTGGCCAAGGTGGTCGCACCGCCGGAGGAGACGGTGGCGGTGATCGCGATCGATGCCCACACGACGAACCTGGTCGTCGCCCAGGACGGTGTCCCGCGGTTCGCCCGGATCATCCCGCTCGACCTCGGCCTCGCCGCGGACCGGGACGAGCAGCCCCCGGCTCCGGGCGAGACGGTCGAGGAGCCGCTCCCCGCGGCCCGTCGGGCGCTGTCCTTCTCCGTCCCGGACACCGCGAGCCCGGCGGTCACCGACCTCATCGAGCGGATCCGCAACACCCTGAGCTTCCATGCCAGCCGGCCCGGAGCGACCGCGGTGACCACGATCTTCCTCACCGGGCCGGGCACCGACGTCCCCGGGCTGGTGCCGCTGGCGTCCGTCCAGCTCAGGGCGCCGGTCTTCACCATCGACGTCACCAATGTCGTCGCCCTGGACAAGAGCGCGCCAGCCCTGGGCAGCCTGGCCCACAACCTCGTCACCACGCTCGGGGTGCTGCTCGGAGAGGAGCGCTGATGGCACGCAGGAAAGCGGAGGGCGAGACCGGGAACGGCCCCGGCCCGGAGAAGCCGCGCCCGGAGAAGAAGGCCCGCCCGGTCAAGGGCGGGCTGGTGCTCAGCGGAGTGCCGCGCGTCAACCTGCTGCCGCTCAGCGAGCTCGAGCGTCGCGCCACGCGGATCCTGATCCGGCGCTGGGCGATCGGCGGCCTGGTGACCGCCGCCGTGGTCACCGGGCTGGTCGTCGGCGCGAACGCCGTCCGGGCGGTGGCGAGCCTCGAACTGGCGGCCGAGCAGGCCCGGACCATCGACCTGAACGGCGAACTCGCCGGGTTCTCCGAGGTCAGCCGGGCGCTGGCCGAGCGCACGGAACTGACCCTCTACCGAAGTGCTGCGCTGGCCAGCGACATCGAGTGGCGGCCGCTGGTGAGCACGCTGCTGGCCGCGGTCCCCGCCGACTCCGAGGTCACAGGCTTCACCCTGATCGCAGGCGCCACCCCGGCCGAGGACACAGACCCGGCCACCTCGATCGGCCTGATCGGGACTCTCACGCTCAGCACCCGCGACGCCGGGGACGTGGTCCGGATGGTGGAGAACCTCCGTGCCCTGGAGCCCGGGCTGGCGGCCGAGGCCGGGCCGGTCAGCGCCGTCGAGGATGGCGGCGTGGACTACACCGTCGAGTTCGTCCTCAGCCAGGCGGTCTACAGCGGGCGGTTCGCCGGCGAGGCGGGTGTGCGATGAGCATGCAGCGTCGCCTGATCAACCTGGTGGGCACCCTGGTGGTGCTCATCGCGCTCGTCGCCGGCACCCTTCTGATGGCCCTGCCGGTGTACATCGAGTCCCGGGACATCAAGAACGAGGAGGCGCAGGTCGCCGCCTCGAACGAACTCCTGTTCGCCCAGATCAACGCGCTGCGCGCCAAGCAGGCCGAGATGCCCCAGCTCGAGGCGGAGCTCGCCGAGCTACGCAACGAGCTTCCCCACATCCCACGGTTGGAGGACGTCGTGGGGCTCACCCTCCGCGCCGTCTCGGAGGTCGACGGCTCGGTCACCGGTGTCAGCTTCACCGGCCCGATCGATTTCCTGCCGCGAGCCGACTCCGACATCCTCCCTAGCCTGCCCGCCTCGGCGACGGAGGTCACTCCTGGTGGGCAGGCGCCGGCCCAGCCGCCGCCAGCTGAAGACCCGGCGGGTGAGTCCGACCCGAGCACCGGGGCGGAGGCGGAGGCTCCCCCGCCAGCTCCGACCGGGGCGGCCCAGCTGCAGGTGTCGGTCAGCCTCACGGTCTCGGTGCCCTCTCCAATCGCAGCGGCCCGCTTCATCGATGAACTCCGCGAGGGACCGCGGCTGCTGCGCATCGACACGGTCACCGCGACCAGCGATGCGGAGGCAGACACCCTCACCCTGCTGGTGGACGGCGTCGTGTTCGTTCAGGCCAAGTAGAAGGAGCTCTTGTGACCTACCTCCCCAGTTCCCTTGATCGGGTGCTCGCCGCCGCCGCGGAGGCCCGGGCCTCCGATGTCCACCTCACCGAGGGAGCACCGGCCCTGATGCGGGTGGACGGCGCCCTGATCGGCGTCCCGGGTCACCCCGAGCCGCTGGACCGGGCCTGGCTGGCCGCCGCGGTCGCCAGCGTGATGAGCCCGGAACAGCGGGCGATGTTCGAGGCCGAGAACGAGGTCGACCTCGCTTACGCCGTGCCGGGCACCGGACGGTTCCGGGTCAACATCTTCCGCCAGCTCGGCAAGCTGGCCGGCGCCTTCAGGTTGATCCCGACCGCCGTGCTGACCCTCGACTCTCTGGGGATGCCCCCGGTGGTGCGCGAGCTGGCGCTCAAGCCCCGCGGCCTGGTCCTGGTCACCGGCCCCACTGGCTCGGGCAAGTCGACCACCCTGGCGGCGATGGTCGACATCATCAACCGCGAGCTCCCGGTCCACATCATCACGGTTGAGGACCCGATCGAATACCTGCACACCTCCCGCCGGGCGCTCATCCACCAGCGTGAGATCGGCTCCGACACGGCGTCCTTCCACGAGGCGCTGCGGCGTA
Organism: Actinomycetes bacterium; assembly: GCA_023436925.1. Classification (GTDB taxonomy): domain Bacteria; phylum Actinomycetota; class Actinomycetes; order Propionibacteriales; family Propionibacteriaceae; genus Propionicimonas. The sequence continues at coordinate 5,925 of JAEZHJ010000151.1, read as the reverse complement.
TCCTGCGCCAGGACCCGGACGTGATCCTGGTCGGCGAGTTGCGTGACCAGGAGTCGATCTCGGTCGCGCTGACCGCCGCCGAGACCGGCCACCTGGTGCTGGGCACGCTGCACACCCAGGGCGCTGCCAAGTCGGTCGACCGGATCATCGACACCTTCCCGGCGCGGCAGCAGGACCAGATCCGCTCCCAGCTCGGCGACACCCTGCAGGGTGTGATCAGCCAGAGCCTGTTGCCGAAGGCCTATGGCGGCGGCCGGGTGCCCGCCACCGAGATCCTCGTCCACACCCCGGCTGTGGCCAACATGATCCGCGAGGGCCAGGTGGAGCAGCTGTACTCGGCGATGCAGGCGGGCGTCTCGCTCGGCATGCACACCCTGGACATGAGCCTGCGCGACCTGGTCGCGGCCGGCAAGGTCACCAAGCAGGTCGCGCAGCAGTACGCCGTCGACCCGCGCATCCTGGACGGGGTGCGCGTCAGCTCGGCCGACATGGATCTGGACGAGTGGATGTACCACCAGCAGAACAGCGGAGGGAGAGCCTGATGGCCCTGCTCGTGGAGTTCGCCTACCGCGCCGTCGACAGCAAGGGCGGAGGCGTTGTCAGGGGCACCGTCGAAGCCACCGGACAGGCGGCGGTGGTGGCGAAGCTGCGGGCGCAAGGGCTGATGCCGCTGGATGTGGCCCCGGTCTCCAAGACCGGGCTCAACCAGGAGATCAAGCTGTTCAAGGACAGCGACCGGCGGGTCAAGCTCAAGCCGCTGGCGGTCTTCAGCCGCCAACTCGCCGGGCTGATCAACGCCGGCCTGCCGCTGATGCGGGCGATCGCCGTCCTAATCGACCAGACCGACGACCCCGGCCTGCGCTCGGCGCTCACGTCGGTCCAGTCCGACGTCGAGTCGGGGCTGTCGTTCTCGGCGGCGCTGGCGAAGTACCCCAACGCCTTCCCGCCACTGATGGTGACGCTGGTCAGGGTCGGCGAGACCGGCGGCTTCCTCGGGGACTCCCTGGCCCTGATGGCGAAGAGCTACCAGTCCGACGCCGAGCTGCGCGACAAGTTGAAGGCGGCGTCCACCTACCCACTGGTCGTGCTGGTGATCGCGGTGGTTGCGGTGATCGGCATGGTGACCTTCATCGTCCCGATCTTCGAGGAGATGTTCGCCTCGCTCGGCGGAGAGCTACCTGCGCCGACACAGTTCTTGGTCACCCTCTCCCGCAACATGATCTGGATCCTGCCGCTGACGGTGGCGCTCGGGGTGGGCGGCTGGTTCTGGTGGATGAACAACCGCAACACCATCGCGGTGCGGCGGGTGATCGACCCGCTCAAGCTGAAGATGCCGCTCTTCGGTCCTTTGATGACCAAGCTGGCAGTCGCCCGGTTCACCCGCAACCTGTCGATGATGCTCAGCGCCGGTGTGCCCCTGCTTCAGGCCCTTGCCAACGTCGGGCAGGCCGCCAACAACTGGGCGGTGGAGGAGGCGGTGCGCGCCGTTCAGAAATCTGTCAGCGACGGCAAGTCGTTCGCCATGCCGCTGGCCAAGGCGGGAGTCTTCCCGCCGATGGTCGCGCAGATGGTCTCGGTCGGTGAGGAGTCCGGCACGCTGCCTGAGATGCTCGGCACGGTGGCGGAGCTGTACGACCAGGAGGCCAAGACGGCTACCGAACAGTTCGCCAGCACTATCGAGCCGATCATGATCGTGCTGATCGGCATCCTGATCGGTGGCATGGTGCTCGCCCTCTACATGCCGATGTTCAGCATCTACGGCGAACTGAACGGCTGACGGCCTGCGGGACCACGCCACGCCGGAGGGGGCACGTGAGGACCCCTTTGCGACGATCCCGGCGGTGCCGGCCGGCTCAGCCCGAGACCCGCAGCACTTCCTCGATCGTGGTGAACCCCGCGGCGACCTTGGCCCAGCCGTCGTCACGCAGTGGCACCATGCCCTGCTCGATGGCGAGCTTGCGGACCTCGTTGCCGGTGGCGTTGCGGACCACCATGTGCTCGATCTCCTCGGTGACCACCATCACCTCGTGGAGCGCCAGCCGGCCGCGGTAGCCGGTGTTGGAGCAGGTCTGGCAGCCGACAGCCTTGAACAGCCGGGGCGGCTCCGCGCCGACCGGGAAGCCGACCCGCCGCAGCAGGTCGTAGTCGGGGGTCATCGGCTGCTTGCAGCGCACGCACAGCCGACGGGCGAGGCGCTGGGCTACGGCGGCCGACAGGGCCGTCCCGACCAGGTACGGCTCGGCTCCGATCTCCACCAGCCGGGTGAGCGCGCTCGGCGCGTCGTTGGTGTGCAGCGAGGACAGCACCAGGTGACCGGTGAGGGCCGCCTCGATCGAGATGATCGCGGTCTCCTGGTCGCGGATCTCGCCGACCAGCACCACGTCGGGATCGGCGCGCAGCACCGAGCGCAGCGCCGACTGGAAGGTCAGTCCGGCCTTGGCGTTGATCTGGATCTGGCTGATGCCCTGCATCCGGAACTCGACCGGGTCCTCGATGGTGATCACATTGACCCGCGGGCTCGAGACCTCGTGCAGCGCGGTGTGCAGGGTCGTCGACTTGCCCGAGCCGGTCGGTCCGGTCACCAGCACCATGCCGTGCGGACGGTTGATGGCCTTCACGAACCGCTCCCGGTTCGACGCGGACAGCTGCAGGTCGTCGATCGTCATCGCGTTCCCGGAGGTGTCCAGGATGCGCATCACTATCTTCTCGCCCCACACCGTGGGGAGGGTGGCCACCCGCAGGTCGATCTGGCGGCCCTCGTGGGACAGCGAGATCCGGCCGTCCTGGGGACGGCGCCGCTCGGCGATGTCGATATTGGCCATGATCTTGAGCCGGGAGGTGATCCCGTCCTGGATGGCCCGGTCGGCCCGCTGCATCTCGTGCAGCACGCCGTCGATCCGGAACCGGACGGTGAGCTCGCGCTCCCCCGGCTCGATGTGGATGTCGCTGGCCCGGTCGTTGACGGCCTGGGCGATCAGCAGGTTGACGAACCGGACGACCGGGGCGGCGTCCGCGGAATCGGCCGTCTCGTTGACGACAAGCGGATCCGGGGCGGCGTCCTCCTCCAGGACCGCCGACAGGTCGCTCAGCTCGTCGTCGGAGCGGATGTAGCGCTCGAAGATCTGCGCCAGCGCATCGCGGGCGACCACCACCGGCTCGACCACCATGTCGGTGATGCTGGTGATGTCGTCCAGCGCGATGATGTCGGTCGGGTCGACCATGCCGACGATCAGGGTGTTCTGGATCTCCTGAAAAGGGATGTTGCCGATCGTCCGCCTGGGCAGCGGCACCCGCTCGCCTTGGCGGCGCTCAAGCGGGATCGCCTGGTACTTGCGGCACAGCGGGCCGGACAGCAGCCCCACCACGTTCGGGTCGAGCTGGGCGTCGGTCAGGTCGTGGAAGTCGAACCCCGTGTGGGCCGCGATGGCCTTGGCGATCTGGGTCTCCGAGACCAGCCGCTGACTCACCAGGTGGCGCTGCAACTCGGGCGTGTCGCCGAATCGGGAGACGGCGGCAGACATGACCTCCGCCTCAACGGCGCCGGCCTGCACAAGTCGTTGCGCGAGTCCTCGCATCGGCGTCCTCCCCGGGCCAGCATAAGGAGGCTGGCCGGACACCGTAACTCCTAGCCGCCGGGAAAGCCACCGGTCTCGACCCGCCCTTGAAGGTAGTGGTCGGGACCCCGGCATCGCCGGATGCGCCGCCCACCCCTTGCAGATCTAGGTATAGTCACCCCTAGGTGATCTAGGTATCACGCACGTCGAGACCGGAGGATCGGATGCGAATCGGGAAAGACCTGGTGGCGGCAGCGGCCACCCCGTTGGTACTGGGGATCCTCGCCGAGGGCGAGTCCTACGGCTATGCGATCTCGAAACGGGTGAACGAACTCTCGGGCGGCGAACTGGAGTGGGCCGACGGCATGCTTTACCCGCTGCTGCACCGGCTGGAGCGGCTCGGCCTGGTCGAGGCGAGCTGGGACACCTCCCCCACCGGACGCCGCCGCAAGCTGTACCGGCTGAGTCCCAGCGGCCGGGCGTCGCTGGAGGACCAGCGCCGACAGTGGGAGGTGGTGGACACCGCCCTGCGCAAGGTCTGGTCGCCACCCCACGGCGGTGCCGGACGGCTCGCGCTGGGGACGGCGTGATGACCGCCGTGGCGGGCCGCGGGCCCACCCTCGACGAGCGGATCGCCGACTGGCGCCGTTATCTGTGCGCGCACCGTGCCATCTCGACCGACGATGCCGACGAGCTCGAGTCCCACCTGCGCGACCAGATCGGCGAGCTGTCGGCCGCCGGGCTGACCGGTGACGAGGCTTTCCTGATCGCGGTGCGCCGGCTGGGCACGGTGGACGACCTCTCCCTGGAGTACGCCCGCGAGCACTCCGACCGGCTGTGGAAGCAGCTCGTCACGGCCGAGGAGCCCGAGGGCGACCGGCGCCTGCTGGTCGCGGTGAGCCTCGCGGTCGCGGCCGGTGTCGCGGTCAAGCTGCCGGCCCTGGTCGGCACGGTGCCGGACGGCTTCTACCTGCGCAATGCCGGCCTGCTCGTGCTGCCCTTCCTGGCCGCCTACTTCTGCTGGCGGCGCAGCGTCCGGCCCGGCCTCGTCGCGGTCCTGGTCGCCGCCGGCGGGCTGGCCGCCGTCCTGGTGAACCTCTACCCCTTCACCCCGGACGGGGCGACGCTGCCGCTGACCGCCGTCCACCTGCCGATCACGCTCTGGCTGCTGGTGGGGGTGGCCTACACCGGCGGCCGGGTCGGCTCCGCCGGGGCGCGGATGGACTTCCTGCGGTTCACCGGCGAGTGGTTCATCTACTACGTGCTGATCGCCCTCGGCGGGATGGTGCTGGTCGCGACGACGTCCGGGGTCTTTGGGCTGCTCGGCGCCGACCAGGTGGCCCAGCAGGTCCTGGCCGAATGGGTCGTGCCGTGCGGGGCGGCCGGTGCCGTGCTGGTCTCCGCCTGGCTGGTGGAGGCCAAGCAGTCGGTGGTGGAGAACATGGCCCCCGTCCTCACCAAGCTGTTCACGCCGCTGTTCACCCTGATGCTGCTGACCTTCCTCGCGGTGGCGGCCTGGCAGCCCGCGGTGCTGGACGTGGACCGCGACGTGCTGATCGTGTTCGACGTCGTCCTGATCATCGTCACGGCCCTGCTGCTGTACTCGGTCTCGGCTCGCGACCCGGCCGCCCGGCCGGGGCTGTTCGACCGCGTCCAGGTGGTCATGGTGATCAGCGCGCTCGTGGTGAACGGCTACGTGCTGGCCGCCATGACGGGCCGGATCGGCGCCTTCGGGTTCAGCCCGAACAAGGTGGCCTCGCTCGGGCTCAACCTGATCCTGCTGGTCGCCCTGGCCGGCGCGGCCTGGCTGCTGGCAGCCTTCCTGCGGGGTCGTCGGCCCTACGCCCACCTGGAGGCGTGGCTGACCTGGCTGCTGCCGGTCTCGCTGGCCTGGACGGCGACCGTGGCGCTCGCCTTCCCGCCGGTCTTCGGCTTCGCCTGACCCCCTGGCGGTGCAGGGTGGAGCCGTGAGCACCCAACCCATGCTGATTCTCGTATCCGGGCCGTACCTGACCGGCACCGACGGCGACGAGGAGAAGATTCGCGCCAACCTTGCCCGGATGGAGGCGATGGCCCTGCCGCTGTTCGAGCGCGGACACCTCGCCGTGGTCGGCGAATGGTTGTCGTGGCCCGTCATCACCGCGGCGGGCGGCGACTCCCACCAGTCCGAGCAGTTCGCCCGCTACCAGTACCCCGTGGCCCACCGGTTGCTCGGGCGGTGCGATGCGGTGCTCCGGATCCCGGGGGAATCCCGGGGCGCCGACCTGGAGTGCGAACTGGCCCGCAGCCTCGGCAAGCCGGTCTACACCAGCCTTGACGACATCCCGCCGGCCGACCCGGCTGACTGACCGGGCGAGACGGGAGCCGCAGG
>JAEZHJ010000086.1 GCA_023436925.1 Actinomycetes bacterium | reverse complement strand
TAGACCATCATGGAAAGAGCGTCCCGCACTCGACATTTCGGGACAAGCCGCGTTTAGCGAACGATCGTACGGTTTCGCCATATGATCGATTCATGCTTGATGTTGGCCGTTTGCGCATCCTTCGGGCCGTGGTCGCGAGCGGCTCGGTGACCGACACCGCGCGTCGTCTCGGCTTCACGCCCTCGACCGTCAGCCAGCACATCCACACCCTGGAGAAGGAGGTCGGATTCAGCCTGGTCGAGCGGGTCGGACGGGGTATCCGCCCCACCCCGGCCGGCCTCGAACTCGCCCGGGCCAGCGGCGCGGTGCTGGACGCGATGCGGCAGCTCGAAGCCCGCTCGCGCGAGTTGCGGGAGGGGGAGGCGTCCCGGCTGACGATCGCAACCTTTGCCTCCGCGGCCTATGCCTGGATGCCGCAGGTGGCCCGGGCCCTGCGGCAGGAGTTTCCCGGCCTCACCCTGGAACTGTCGATCAAGGACAACGACGGGATTCCGGAGATGGGCGAGGCGGACATCGAAGTGCACACCGAATTGCCGTTCGAGGGCCCGGCGGTGCCGCGCGCCTATCGTCGGGTCGAACTCGGCAGCGATGAGTTCGTTGTCGCCCTGCCACCGGATCATCCGCTCGCCGAGGCGGGGGAGGCCGACCTGGCCGAGTTCGACGTGGACGACTGGGTGCAGTACGACTACCGCGACCCGCTGGCGCGGCGGCTGCTCGAACACGCCTGCGCGGTGGCCGGCTTCACCCCGCGCTACGTGGTGCAGGCCCAGGACCACGTCACCGGCCTGGCGCTGGTCTCGGCCGGGGTCGGGATCGCGGTGGTCCCGCGGCTGGCGGCCCGCTGGTCGGCCTTCGACCTGGCCTACGTCCGGCCGCTCAACCCGACTCCCTCGCGGCGGATCGTCGCGCTGGTCCGCAACGGCGCTCGCGCCAACCCCGCGGCGGCGCGCACCGTCGAACTGCTCGCCGAGGCCGCCACCGGGTTCACCCCGCCGGCTTGACCGCACACCGCTCGCCGCGGCCGCCCGGACGACTCAGGCGCGCAACACCTGCGCCGCTGCCCGAGCCGCATCGGGCAGCGCGGCGGTGACCCGCTCCAGCACGCCGTCGTCGTGCGACGCGGAGACGAACCACGCCTCGAAGGCGGACGGTGGCAGCGCTACGCCGGCGTCCAGCATGGTGTGGAAGAAGGCGGCGTACGCGTCGCTGCGCTGCCGGCGAGCGTCGGCGTAGTTCAGCACCGGGTCGGTGATCCCCCAGAAGACGGAGAACAGCGAACCGGCGCGCTGCAGCCGGTGCGGCACCCCGGCGGCAGCCAGGGCCGCGGTCACCGCGGCGGCCAGCGCGTCGGCCGCAGCGTCCACCCGGGCGTAGACCGCGTCATCGGCCAGCCGCAGCGTGGCCAGCCCGGCGGCGGTCGCCAGCGGGTTCCCCGACAGCGTGCCGGCCTGGTAGACCGGGCCGAGCGGGGCGAGCAGGTCCAGGACGTCGGCCCGGCCGCCGATCGCGGCCAGCGGCAGGCCGCCGCCGACCACCTTGCCGAAGGTGAACAGGTCGGGGGCGATCTGCCGTCCCTCCAGGCCCCACCAGCCGGCCGGGGAGACACGGAACCCGGTGAGCACCTCGTCGTAGACCAGCAACGCCCCGTGCGCGGCGGTCAGCTCCCGCAGCAGGGGGTTGAAGCCGGGCTCGGGGGCGACCACCCCCATGTTGGCCGCCGCCGGCTCGGTGATCACCGCGGCGATCTGCCCGCCCCGGGCGGCGAAGAGCTCGCGGACGGCGGCGGCGTCGTTGTACGGCAGCACGACGGTCTGTGCGGCGCTGGCCATGGTGACCCCGGCCGAGCCGGGCAGCCCGGCGGTGGCGATCCCGGACCCGGCCTCGGCCAGCAGCCCGTCGGAGTGGCCGTGGTAGCAGCCGGCGAACTTCACCACCAGGTCGCGCCCGGTGGCGCCCCGGGCCAGCCGGACGGCGGTCATGCAGGCCTCGGTCCCGGTCGAGACCAGCCGGACCTTCTCGGCCGGCGGCACCCGCGCCCGCACCACCTCGGCCAACTCGGCCTCGGCCACGGTGGGGGCCCCGAAGGACAACCCGCGGGCGGCCGCCGCCTGCACGGCCGCCACCACCTCGGGGTGGGCGTGGCCCAGCAGCGCCGGCCCCCAGGAGCCGACCAGGTCGATGTACTGCCGGCCGGCGACGTCGAAGACCGAGGCCCCCACGGCCCGGTCGATGAAGACCGGGGTGCCGCCGACCGCACCGAAGGCACGCACCGGCGAGGACACCCCGCCGGGGATGACCGCCTGCGCACGGGCGAAGGCGTCGGCGTTGCTCACCGCAGCCAGCCGGCCAGGTCGAGGGCGGCATAGGTCAGGACGACGTCGGCGCCGGCCCGCACGATCGCCGTCACCGACTCGGTGAGGGCGGAGCGGCGGTCGACCCAGCCGTGCTCGGCGGCGGCGGCGATCATCGAGTACTCCCCGGACACCTGGTAGGCGGCCACGGGCACGCTCGCCTGCGCGGCGACATCGGCCAGCACGTCGAGGTAGTAGCCGGCCGGCTTCACCATCACCAGGTCGGCGCCTTCCGACTCGTCCAGCGCCGCCTCCAGCCGGCCCTCGCGGCGATTGGCCGGGTCCAGCTGGTAGCTGCGGCGGTCGCCCTGCAGGGACGAGCCGACCGCGTCGCGGAACGGGCCGTAGAACGCGGAGGCGTACTTGGCGGCGTAGGCGAGGATGCCGACCTCGACGTGGCCGGCCGCGTCCAGCCCCGCCCGGATCGCGGCGACCTGGCCGTCCATCATCCCCGAGGGTGCGACCAGGTGCGCCCCGGCGTCGGCCTGGGACACCGCCTGGCGAACGTACAGCTCGACGGTGGCGTCGTTGTCGACCCGGCCGGCGGCGTCCAGGACCCCGCAATGGCCGTGGTCGGTGAACTCGTCCAGACAGGTGTCCGCCATCACCACGACGGCGTCGCCGACCTCGGAACGCACCGCGGCCACCGCCCGGTTCGCGATGCCGTCGGCGGCGTACCCGGCTGAGCCGGTCGCGTCCTTATCGCCCGGTTCGGGCACCCCGAACAGCATCAGTCCGCCGATCCCGGCCGCAGCGGCCCGGGCGGCCTCGGCCCGCACCGACTCGACGGTGTGCTGGACGACGCCCGGCAGCGAGCCGATCGGCCGCGGTTCGGCCAGTCCGTCGGCGACGAACACCGGCAACACCAGTTGGGCGGGGTGGACGCGGGTCTCGGTCACCAGCCGCCGCAGCGCCGGGGTGGCCCGCAGCCGCCGGGGACGCCGGACGAGGTCGGCCATCGGTCTCCTTCGAGTCACGGGCGGGAGCGGCGGGCAGGTGCCGGCCCGGTGGCGGAGCTCATCGCTGCGCCTCGACCTCGACCGCGATGCCGAACAGGGTCTGCAGGGCCCGGGAGTAGTCCGCCAGCCCGCCGGTCCTGGCCAGCTCGGCGGCCCGGGAGGACGGGGTGTGCAGCAGCGCGTTCGACACCCGGCGGAGCGAGCGGGCCACGGCAGCGGCGGTGTCGGGGTCGTAGCGGCGCGCGGCGCCCTCGATCTCGCCCTCGATGAACTGGCCGACGTGGGCCCGCATCGCGGTCACCGCCGGCGCAGCGGCCCGTCCCGACTCCAGGTGCAGGTAGGTCTCCACCCCGCGGCTGACCAGCTCACGCGCGGCCAGCACGGCGGCGGCCCGTTCGGCAGGGGCGTGGGCGCCGATCTCGTCGAGGTCGATCAGGTCGACCTTCACCGACCGGGCCGCGGCCGGGTCGACGTCCCCGCCCAGCGACAGGTCGAGGACGGGCAGCAGCGCCGACTCGGGTCCGCGGGCCGCGGCGAGCAGGTCGGCACCGATCACCGGACCGGTCGCGCGCTCCCCGCCGCTGCAGGTGACGAGCAGGTCGGCAGCGGCCAGGGCGCGGGGCAGGTCGGCCTCGCCGACCGCGGTCAGCGAGCGGGCCGCGGCGAAGTCCCCGGCCCGGCCGGTGGGGGAGTAGACCGACACCGCGGTGCAGCCCTCCCGCAGCAGGGCGGCGACCACGACCCGGGCGTAGCTGCCGGTGCCGACCACCAGCGCTCGGCGTCCGGCGAGCGGGAAGTGCCGCTGGCGAACCAGGCCGAGCCCGACGTCGGCCAGCGACCGACCGGCCGAGCCGAGGTCGGTCTGGGAACTGACCGCCTTCCCGGTGGCCAGGGCGGCGTTGAAGAGCCGGTGCAGGGCGGGCCCGGCGCGTCCGGCGCTGCGGGCGAGGGCGTCCCGCACCTGGCCGATGATCTCGTCCTCGCCGATCACCATCGAGTCCAGCCCGCTCGCGACCTCCATCAGGTGCTGGACGGCGGCCTCGTCGGCGTACACCTCGAACTCGCCGGCCAGGTGGTGGTCGGCCGCGGGCAGTCCGGCCCGGACCGCGGCCAGGGCGGCGTCCACCCCGGCGTGGAAGGAGGCCGACTCGACGTAGAGCTCGAACCGGTTACAGGTGCTCAGCACGACCCGGCCGGTGAGGGCCGGGGCGTCGTCCAGGGCGGCGGTGATCAGGTCGGTGGCCCGGTTCAGCCGCGCCAGGTCGGACAGGCCGACCAGGTGGTGACTGATGCCGATGGCGAAGACTGGCACGGGCGCCATCCTAACCGCGCCGGAACCGGCCGGACGGGCTGCTCGTTCCCGGCGCCACAAGGCCCTGGCCGGGCCGGCTTGAGGTCACGGGCGCGGGTGGCTAACCTCGCGCGCAACGGACTCCCACAGCGTCCCTGTCAGCCGGCCGCAGCGTCGCGGTCGGCACCCGGAAGGTGTTCTTGATGTCGTCGACGACCGCCAGTCAGGTCCCCGCCGCCCCCGTCGTTCCCGGCACCGGCCGGCTGCGCCCTCTCGGGATTGACGAGGTCCGCCTCACCGGCGGCTTCTGGGGGCAGCGCCAGGAGGTCAACGCGTCGGTCACGCTGCCCCACATCGCCGACTGGCTGGAGCGGGCCGGCTGGATCGGCAACTTCGACCTGGCCGCCTCCGGCCTGCTGCCGCAGGGCCGGCGCGGCCGGGAGTTCGCCGACTCGGAGGTGTACAAGTTCCTCGAGGCGGCGGCCTGGGAGCTGGGCCGGCGGCCGGATCCTGTGCTGGAGGCGCGGTTCCGCAACTTCGTCGACCGGGTCGCGGCGGCGCAGGAGCCCGACGGCTACCTGGACACCGCCTTCGGCCGGCCCGGCCAGCCGCCGCGCTGGTCGGATCTGGGCGGTGGCCACGAGCTGTACTGCCTGGGCCATCTGTTCCAGGCGGCGGTGGCGCGCGGACGGACCGCCCCGCAGGCCGACGACGGGTTGCTGTCGATCGCCTGCCGGGCCGCCGACCTGGTCTGCGAGGTCTTCGGCCCGGACGGGATCCAGTCGATCTGCGGGCATGCCGAGGTGGAACTCGGCCTGGCCGAGCTGGCGCGGCTGACCGGCCGGCGGCGCTACCTCGAGCAGGCCCGGCTCTTCATCGAGCGCCATGGCGACCAGACCCTGCCCGAACCGGAGTGGGGCCGCAGCTACTTCCAGGACGACCTGCCGGTGCGCGAAGCCGAGGTGCTGCGCGGCCATGCGGTGCGGGCCAACTACCTGGCTGCGGGCGCTGTCGACGTCGCCGTTGAGACCGGGGACGAGGAGCTGCTCGCCGCTCTGGTGCGGCAGTGGCGGCGCACCATCGCCCGGCGCACCTATGTCACCGGGGGGCAGGGCTCGCACCACCAGGACGAGGCCTTCGGGGAGGACTGGGAACTGCCCCCGGACCGGGCCTACGCCGAGACCTGCGCCGCGATCGCGTCCACCATGTTCGGCTGGCGGCTGCTGCTCGCGACCGGCGACCTCGGCTACGCCGACCAGATCGAGCGGGCACTGTTCAACGTGGTGGCCACCGCGGTCGCCGACAGCGGGGACGCCTTCTTCTACACCAACACCCTGCACTGCCGGGTGCCCGGGGAGGAGCCGGACCCGCAGGCGGCCTCGCCCCGGGCGCTGTCCAGCCTGCGCGCCCCCTGGTTCGAGGTGTCCTGCTGCCCGACCAACATCGCCCGCACCCTGGCCGCGCTGCCGTCCCTGCTGGCCACCGCGGACGCCGACGGCATCCAGCTCCACCAGTACGCGGCCGCCGAGATCGAGACCACGCTCGCGGACGGGACGCCGGTCGGGTTCGAGATCCTCACGGACTACCCCCGGTCCGGCCGGGTGGTGATCCGGATGCGGCACGACAGCCCGCGGCCGTGGACGCTGACGCTGCGGGTGCCGGGTTGGGCCTCCGGTGCCGCACTGGCCTACCGGCCGGCGACGGGGGAAGCCGAGACGGTGGCCGCCACCGGCGCCACGGTGGCCTGGACCGCCGCCTTCACGGCCGGGGACGAACTCGAACTGCTGCTGCCGGTTGAGTCCCGCTTCCTGGCTCCCGACCCGCGGATCGACGCGGTGCGCGGCTGCGTCGCCGTCCAGCGCGGCCCGGTCGTCTACTGCGCCCAGAGCCCGGTGGGCGGCATCGACCTGGACTCGGTGGTGGTCGACACCGCCGTCGCGCCGCGGGACGAGGGCGACCTGGTGGTGGTCGCCGCCCGCTGGGCCACGCCGGACGAGGCGGACTGGCCGTACCGGACGCCCGGTTCCGGGGAGCCGGCCGGCGGCGCGGGCGTCCTGCAACTCATCCCGTACCACGGGTGGGGCGAGGACGGCAGGTGCACGATGCGGGTCTGGCTGCCCGCACGGTGACCGACGGTGTGGGAATCGCTGCGTTGATGTGGCTTCCTGAGTAGGGTGAGCGCCATGTCAGGCGTTGACGGCGACGGCCGGCTGCTTCCCCATGAGCGTCACCTCCATATCCTGGAGCGAGCACGCAGCCACTCCCGGGTCGAGGTGGCGGTGCTGGCCAGGGAACTCGACGTCACCACCGAGACGATCCGCCGCGACCTGACGATCCTGGAGCAGCAGGGCCAGTTGCGGCGCGTCCACGGCGGCGCCGTCCACGTCCAACGGCTCGGCTACGAGCCCTCGGTCACCGCGCGGCGGGGGCGACAGACCGCCGAGAAGGCCCGGATCGGGCGGACGGCGCTCGACCTGCTGCCCGACGGCGGCTCGATCCTGATCGACAGCGGCACCACGACCCTGGAACTCGCGCGCCGGCTCCCCACCGACCGGGCACTGACGGTCGTCACCAACTCGCTCCCGGTCGCGTCCCTGCTGGCCGAGTGGCCGCAGGTCGAACTGCTGATGCTCGGTGGCCGGCTTCGCGAGGTGACCAAGGCCCTGGTCGGTCCGTGGCCGATGGCCGCGCTGGGGCGGCTGCACGTCGACGTCGCCTTCCTGGGCGCCAACGGGGTGACCCCGGAGGCCGGTCTCACCACGCCGGATCTGGCCGAGGCCGAGGTGAAGACGGCGATGGTGGCGGCGGGCGGCCTGGTGGTCTGCCTGGCCGACCACACCAAGATCGGCCAGACCCAGCTGTGCCGGTTCGCCGACCTCTCCCGGGTCGACGTCGTGGTGACCGACACCGGGCTGGACGACGAACTGGCCGAGGAACTGAGCGCCGCCGGGCCGCGGGTGGTGCGGGCCTGACTCAGGGCTCGACGGTCACCTTGATCGCCTTGCCGGCGGCCACGATGTCGAAGGCCTCCAGCGCACGCTCCAGCGGCAGGTGGACGGTGATCAGGTCCTTGACCGGCACCACGCCGGAGGCGATGTACTCCAGCGCCTTCTTGTTGTGCTCAGGGGCCGAGCCGTTCGCACCGTGGATGTGCAACTGGCGGTAGTGCACCAGGTTCGAGTCGCAGGTGATCGTCGGGTTGTTCTTCGGCAGGCCGCCGAAGAAGGAGATCCGGCCGTTGCGGGCCGCCATGGCGATCGCCTGCTCCTGGGCGACATTGGCGGCCGTCGCGGTGATCACCACATCCGCGCCGCGACCGTCGGTCAGCCGCAGCACCTCGGCCACCACGTCCACCTGGGAGCCGTCGATGATCGCGTCCGGCTGGACAGCCTGCGCCGACATCGCGAGCCGTTCGGCGTTCACGTCGATCAGGAAGACCCGTCCGGCCTGGTGGACGCCGCGGGCGATCCGGGTGTGGATGCAGCCGATCGGTCCGGCACCGAACACCACCACCGTGTCGCCGGGCTCGATTCCGAGCAGTTCCTGGGCGTTGATCGCGCAAGCGAACGGTTCAGCCGCCGACGCCTCGTCGAACCCGACCCCGTCGGGGATCCGGTTCAGTCCGTCCACCTTCAGCACCGCGTGGGGGACCACCATGTACTCGGCGAAGCCGCCGTCGTACTGGTAGCCGATCGAGGTCTGGTTCTCGCAGACTGCCATCCATCCCTTGCGGCACTCGTAGCACTCACCGCACGGGACGGCCGCGATCACCTGGGCGCGGTCGCCCACCGCCCAGCCGGTGACGTTCGCGCCAACTTCGGCCACTTCGCCGGCAACCTCGTGGCCCATCACTCGCGGCGGGGTGAGGTTCTGGTGGCCGTTGTGGAAGATCTTCACGTCCGTGCCGCAGGTCGAGCAGTTGCGGACCCGCAGCAGGATCTCGTCAGGGGTGATCTGGGGGATCGGGGCGTCCTCGATCCGGACGTCGCCGGGGGCGTGGAACCGCAGTACCTTCATCAGTTGGCCTCCGCCGGACGCAGCAGTTCGAGGACCTCGTCCACCGAGGACGTCGAGCGCAGCCGCTCGGCCGCGTCGGAATCCATCAGCACCTCGGCCAGCGCCGCCAGGATCGGCAGGTGGTCATCGGCGGCCGACGCGATCGGGATGCACAAGGTGACCGGGCTGCCGTCCCAGTCGACCGGCTCGGCGAACTGCAGGAAGCCCAGCGCCGGCTTGATCACCTGGTCGCGGGACTCGTTGGTGCCGTGCGGGATCGCAACCCCCTCGCCCAGATAGGTGGACACCTGGAGTTCGCGGGCGAACATGCCGTCCAGATAGGGCGGGTGGACCGCGCCGGCTTCCAGCAGCACCTGGCCGCACGCCCGGATGGCGTCGTCCTTGCTGGTCGGGGGCAGGCCCAGGCGCACCGAGGCGGGGGCGAGGATCGGGTCGGTGGACAACGGGTTCTCCGTTCTGCGGTGGGGCGGGGGTGGGGGGGGGGGGGGGGGGGGGGGGGGGGGGGGGGGGGGGGGGGGGGGGGGGGGGGGGGGGGGGGGGGGGG
>JAEZHJ010000072.1 GCA_023436925.1 Actinomycetes bacterium | reverse complement strand
TCAGCCCGGCTCCGGACCCCGTCGCGTCCGCCCCCGGCGTGTGGGACGACGGCGATGTCACCCGCTTCCTGTTCACCAGGGCGGAGCTCCAGGCGATGCTGCCCGACGCGACCGAGATCATCGAGGACGACAAGAGCTGGGTCTACGGCGGGACCACCGCCAGCCCCGACTTCTGCGCCGGCGCGATCGCCTTCGGCCCGGACCGCGGGGTCGACACCTGGGCCAAGGCGGCTGCGAGCGGCCCTGCCGGCGCGGTGATCTCCTTCGGTGCGGCCTACGACACCCCGGCGGAAGCCAGGGAGGCCTTCGACCGGCTGCGGGCCGACCGCTGCCACGGCGGCACCATCCAGCTGTCGGCGGGCGGCCAGCTGTGGGACGACGTGAAGTTCGCCGAGCTCGACCGGGCGGACGGCCGCTCGGTGACGCGCATCAGCTTCAGCTCGGGCGCCCGCCGCGACCGGGCGTGCGTCACCAACAGCAACCTGCTGGTCTGCTACTCGGTGGTCGCCAACGACGACTCGTTCGCCACCGCGGACGGCACCGACCCCCTCGCCCTCGGGGTTGCTCGCGCCGAGGGGCTCTCGTCGCAGTAGCTTCTTGGGGTCAGGGCAGGGTGAGGATCTCCGCACCCTCGGCGGTCACCGCCAGGGTGTGCTCGAACTGGGCGACCCGCGAGCCGTCGTTGGTCACCACCGTCCAGTCGTCGGCCCAGACGTGGGACTCCGCATCGCCCAGGGCGAGCATCGGCTCGATGGTGAAGGTCATGCCGACCTCGATCACGGTGTCGGCGGCCGGCTCGTCATAGTGCGGGACCACCAGCCCGGAGTGGAAGGCGGTGTGCACCCCGTGCCCGGTGTAGTCGCGGACCACGCCGTAGCCGAACCGCTTGGCGTAGGCCTCGATCACCCGGCCGATGACGTTGATCTGGCGGCCCGGCCGGACCGTCCGGATGGCGCGGAGCATGGCCTGCTCGGTGCGTTCGGTGAGCAGCCGCGAGTCCTCGTCCACCTCGCCGCAGAAGTAGGTGGCGCAGTTGTCGCCGTGGACGCCGTCGACGAAGGCGGTGACGTCGATCTTGACCAGGTCACCGTCGACCAGCGGACGGGTGTCCGGGATGCCGTGGCAGATCACCTCGTTGACCGAGGTGCAGCAGGACTTGGGGAAGCCGCGGTAGCCCAGCGTGGACGGATAGGCGTCGTGGTCGAGCAGGTACTCGTGCACGACGGCGTCGATCGCATCGGTGGTGACCCCGGGGGCGATCGCGTCCGCCCCGGCCCGCATCGCGCGGGCGGCGATCCGTCCGGCCAGCCGCATCTTCTCGATCGTCTCCGCGGTCTGGACGTGCGGCCCGCGGTACGGCTCCGGGCGCGTCCGTCCGACATAGGCGGGCCGGGCGATGTGTTCGGGGACACTGCGCTGCGGGGTCACCGGGTAAGGCTTGATCGAGGTCACGCAGGCGATGATAGTGACCGCGCTCGCCCATCTCGGAGGTGCCAGATGACCGGCTCGTGGTACTACTGCCTCGACCACCGCGCCGTGGAGCCATACGAGGGCTGCCGCAGCCAGACCCGGCTCGGCCCGTACCCGACCCGCGAGGACGCCGCCCAGGCACTGGAGCGCGTGGTGGAGCGCAACGACGTCTGGGACAACGACCCCCGCTTCAACGACCCCGACGAGGACGAGGACGACTCCTCCGGCTGGGGTCCGTTCCGCCACTGACACACGGGGACGGTTCTCCCGCACAGTGGCACAGGGGGACGGTTCTCCCGCACAGGGGGACGGTTCTCCCGCACAGGGGGACGGTCCTCTGGCGCAGAGGGGTCCTCTGGCGCAGGGGGCCGGTCCTCGGATCGTCCGTCCGACGCGCAGCGTCCGTAACCCGACTGAAACACGCCGGGCGGCAGACTTGGCGGCATGGATAAGCAGACCGAGTTCGTGCTTCGGACGATGGAGGAGCGGGACGTCCGCTTCGTCCGGCTGTGGTTCACCGACGTACTTGGCTTCCTGAAGTCAGTTGCCATCGCCCCGGCCGAACTCGAGGGCGCGTTCAGCGAGGGGATCGGCTTCGACGGCTCCGCCATCCAGGGCTTCGCCCGGGTCTTTGAATCCGACATGGTCGCCCACCCGGACCCGTCCACCTTCCAGCTGCTGCCCTGGCGCGGCAACACCCAGGGCACCGGACGGATGTTCTGCGACATCCGGCTGCCGGACGGGTCCCCGTCCTACGCCGACCCGCGCTACGTCCTGAAGCGGACGCTGCGCAAGGCATCCGAGATGGGGTTCACCTACTACACCCACCCCGAGATCGAGTTCTACCTGTTCAAGCAGCCGCTGATTCCCGGACAGCCGCCCGAGCCGGCTGACCAGAGCGGCTACTTCGACCACACCACGACCTCGCCGGGCGCGGACTTCCGGCGGCAGGCGATCACCCTGCTCGAGCAGATGGGGATCTCGGTCGAGTTCAGCCACCACGAGGGCGGCCCGGGCCAGCAGGAGATCGACCTGCGCTACGCCGACGCGCTCACCATGGCCGACAACATCATGACCTTCCGGGTGGTGATCAAGGAGGTCGCGGTGATGCAGGACCTGTTCGCGTCCTTCATGCCCAAGCCGCTGGAGAACCACCCCGGGTCGGGGATGCACACCCACGTCTCGCTGTTCGAGGGCGACACGAACGCTTTCTATGACGCCAGCGCGGAGTACAACCTGTCGAAGACCGGACGCCAGTTCATCGCCGGCCTGCTGCGCCACGCCGCCGAGATCACCGCGGTGACCAACCCGTGGGTGAACTCCTACAAGCGCCTGGTGGCCGGCGCGGAGGCGCCGAGCTACATCTCGTGGGGCCAGAACAACCGGTCCGCGCTCGTCCGGGTGCCGATGTACAAGCCGAACAAGGGCGCGTCCGCCCGGATCGAGGTCCGCTCGATCGACTCCGCGGCGAACCCGTACCTGGCCTACGCGATGGTGCTCGCCGCGGGCCTGGCCGGGATCGAGAACGAGTACGAGCTGCCCGAAGGGGTCGAGGACGATGTCTGGGCGCTGACCGACCGGCAGCGGCACGCGCTCGGGATCGAGCCGCTGCCGCGCAGCCTCGGCAACGCCATCGATGCCATGGAGAACTCCCAACTGGTCGCCGACACCCTCGGCGAGCACGTCTTCGACTTCTTCCTGCGCAACAAGAAGGCCGAGTACGAGACCTACCGCGGTCACGTCTCCGAGTGGGAGCTTCGCAACACCCTGCCGATCCTGTAGCGCAGGGACGGACGCCCGCCGGCGACCATGGT
>JAEZHJ010000062.1 GCA_023436925.1 Actinomycetes bacterium | reverse complement strand
ACCGTGCACGGCCTGGTCGCCCGCCCGTCCCGCGCCGACGTCGAGCGGCTGCTCAACGGGCCGCCCCAGGCCGATCTCGCCCGCCTGGTGGCGGTCACCGAGGCTGCCGGCGCGGCCCTCGACCGGGTGCCGGCGAGGCGGCGGCCGGCGATGATGGGCGGGGCGCTGCGCCGCCACCGGCAGCGCGACTGGCTGGGCGACGAGGAGGCCGCGCTGTTGGCGCTGCTGTCGCGGCACTCCGGTGCCCGCGACGTCGCCCTGCTCGCCATGTCGCGGGACGACGCGGCCTGGCACGTGGCGCTGTGGCAGCGGGTGGTCACCCGAACGCTGCCGGTCCACCAGGGCTACCCGCTGGCACTGCTGGGAATGGCGGCCTGGTTGACGGGCGAGGGCGCGCTGGCGGCGATCTGCCTGGAGCGGGCGGAGGTGCTGGTGGCGCCGACCCGGCTGGTCGCGATCCTGAGCCACGTCATCGACGAGGTGGTGCCGCCCCGGCTGTGGGACGAGCTGCGTCCGGAATTGCTGGCCGCCGCGGAGTCGCCGGTCAGGCGAGCAGTGGCCCTGCCAGCGACCCCACCAGGTAGGTGAGGCCCATCGCCAGTGACCCGACGATCAGGTTGCGCAGCATCGGCCGGACCGGGCTGGCGTCCCCGAGCCGGGCGCTGATGAACCCGGTCAGCAGCAGGGCGATCCAGACCGCCACCAGGGTGACCGGCAGCCGGATGTCCGGTGGGGTCAGCACGATCCCGAGCAGCGGGATGAGCGCACCGCAGACGAAGGAGACCACCGAGGCGAGGGACGCCGCCCAGGGCGATACCTGCTCGTCCGCGTCGATGCCGAGGATGGTGCGGGCGTGATGCTCGAAGCCGCCGCTCGCGCTCAGATCGACGGCCACCTCGTGCGCCAGGGCGGGGCTGAGCCCCCGGCCCTGGTAGTACTCCTCCAGTTGGCGGGTGATCAGGCCCGGGTCCGCCGCAGCGGCGCGCCGCTCCTCGGCCAGCGCGGCGAGTTCGGTGTCGCGCTGGGTGCTGACCGAGACGTACTCACCGCCCGCCATCGACAGCGCACCCGCGACCATGCCCGCGATGCCGGCGATCACCAGCGCGAGCCGGTCGGAGGTGGCACCGGCGACGCCGAAGACCAGGCCGGCGGTGGAGACGATCCCGTCATTGGCTCCCAGCACTCCGGCGCGCAGCCAGTTCAGGCGCGAACTGAGGGATCCCTCCCGCGGGGTGTCACGAACTGGCGCAGTGGCAGGCACGCCTCCACTGTGACGCGTGAATCCCCTTGTCGCAAGCAAGGAAAGGCATGCCTAAGGGTGCCTGGAGACCCGGGCTGCGCGGCCCGGACGGGTCGGGTCGGAGCCGTCGGAACGATGTCGAGCCACCGCGGTCAGATGGCCTATCATGACTGTGTGCTGAGCGCTTGCCTGCTGCTTCGATAGCCGCGGCCGATACCGGTCGCGGCGCCCCCTGCCGAGCCCACGGGCCCGAGGGGGTTTTTTCATGTCGCAGGGAGCAGATGGAGGTCAGGGAGTGACGACGGAACAGGTTCGACGCGGCTACGACGCCGCCGCCGCGCAGGAGCGCTGGCAGCAGTTCTGGGAGCAGGACAAGACGTTCGCCCCCCTCGATGACGGCAGCCGGGAGCGACGCTACGTCCTGGACATGTTCCCCTACCCGTCCGGCGACCTCCACATGGGTCACGCCGAGGCGTTCGTGATGGGCGACGTGGTGGCCCGGTACTGGCGGCTGCGCGGCTACGACGTCATGCACCCGATCGGCTGGGACTCCTTCGGCCTGCCGGCCGAGAACGCGGCGATCGCCCGCGACGCCCATCCCGCCGACTGGACCTACGCCAACATCGACACCCAGGCGCGGTCGTTCAAGCGGTACGGCCTGAGCCTGGACTGGACCCGGCGGCTACACACCTCCGACCCGGAGTACTACCGCTGGACGCAGTGGCTCTTCCTGCGCTTCTACGAGCGCGGCCTGGCCTACCGCAAGGCCTCCTTCGTCAACTGGTGCCCGAAGGACCAGACCGTGCTGGCCAACGAGCAGGTCGTCCAGGGCGCCTGTGAACGCTGCGGCGCGACCGTCACCAAGCGCAAGCTGACCCAGTGGTACTTCAAGATCACCGACTACGCCCAGCGCCTGCTGGACGACATGGCGGCGCTGGAGGGCCACTGGCCCGACCGGGTGCTGGCCATGCAGCGCAACTGGATCGGCCGCTCCCAGGGCGCCTGGGTGGACTTCCAAATCGAGGGACGCGAGGAGCCCGTCCGGGTCTTCACCACCCGGCCCGACACCCTGTACGGGGCCACCTTCTTCGTGGTCGCGCCGGACGCCGAACTGGCCGCCGAGCTGTGCGCTCCCGAGCAGCGCGACGCTTTCGAGGCCTACCTGGAGGAGACCAAGAAGGCCACCGAGATCGAGCGGCAGGCGACCGACCGTCCCAAGACCGGGGTCTTCCTTGGCCGGTACGCGATCAACCCGGTCAACGGCGAGAAGCTGCCGGTCTGGGCCGCCGACTACGTGCTCAGCGAGTACGGCACCGGCGCGATCATGGCCGTGCCCGCCCACGACCAGCGCGACCTGGACTTCGCCCGCACCTTTGACCTGCCGGTCCGGGTGGTGCTCGACACCGGCCTGCCCGATCCGGCCGAGTCCGGGGTGGCGACCCCCGGCGACGGCGCCTACGTCAACTCCCCGAAGCTGGCGGGCCTGACCGACAAGGCCGCCGGAGTGGCGGCGATGTGCGAGTTCCTGGAGGCGGAGGGCACCGGCAGCGCGGCGGTCACCTACCGGCTGCGCGACTGGCTGCTGAGCCGCCAGCGATTCTGGGGCTGCCCGATCCCGATCGTGCACTGCCCCGACTGCGGCGAGGTCCCGGTGCCGGACGACCAGCTGCCCGTGACGCTGCCCGACCTGCGTGGCGCCGACCTGCAGCCCAAGGGCACCAGCCCGCTGGCGAGCGCCACCGACTGGGTGGCGACCACCTGCCCGACGTGTGGCGGACCGGCGTCCCGCGACACCGACACGATGGACACCTTCGTGGACTCGTCGTGGTACTTCTTCCGGTACTGCTCGCCGGGCTACACCGACGGCCCGTTCGATCCGGCCGACGTGGCCCGGTGGATGCCGGTCGCCCAGTACGTCGGCGGCGTCGAGCACGCCATCCTGCACCTGCTGTACTCCCGGTTCTTCACCAAGGTGCTGCAGGACATGGGGTTGGTCGACTTCGGCGAGCCCTTCACCCGGCTGCTCAACCAGGGCCAGGTGATCAACCAGGGCAAGGCGATGAGCAAGTCGCTGGGCAACGGGGTGGACCTCGGCGCCCAGATCGACGCCTACGGGGTGGACGCGATCCGGACCACCGTCGTCTTCGCCGGCCCGCCGGAGGACGACATCGACTGGGCCGACGTCTCGCCCGGCTCGACCGCGAAGTTCCTGCAGCGCGCCTACCGGCTGGCCCAGGACGTCGCCTCGGAGCCGGGCGCCGACCCGTCCGCCGGTGATCTGGCGCTGCGCCGGGTCACCCACCGCTCGATCGCCGACATCACCGAGGCGCTCGACTCCCGGCGGTTCAACGTCGTGGTGGCGCGGATCATGGAGTTGGTCAACGCCGCGCGCAAGACCATCGACACCGGCGCCGGCGGGGCGGACCCGGCGGTGCGGGAGGCGGTCGAGTTCGTCACCCAGGCGCTGAGCACCGTGGCGCCCTACCTGGCCGAGGAGATGTGGGAGGTGCTCGGGCACGCCCCGTCCGTAGCCAACTCGTCGTGGCCCACCCCGCTGCCGGACTTGCTGGTCGCCGAGGCGGTCACCTGCGTGGTGCAGGTGCAGGGCAAGGTGCGGGCGAAGCTCGAGGTCTCGCCGGGCATCGGCGAGGACGACCTGCGTGCCCTGGCGCTGGCCGACCCGGGCGTCCAGCGGGCTCTGGCGGGCCGGGAGGTGCGCCAGGTGATCGTGCGGGCACCGAAGCTGGTGAGCATCGTCCCCGCCTGAGCGGCCGGCCGACTCAGACAGGACACGGGCCGGTTCCCTGCGGGGGAACCGGCCCGTGGCGTCGTCGGGGCCCGGCTGGGCCCAGCGGGCTCAGCGGCGGGTGACCTCGACTCGCCAGGTCTGCGGGCCCTCCTCGAGGGCGGCGACGTCGAAGCTGTCGGGCGCCATCCGGTGCAGCGCCGAGAGCAGCGGGGCGGGGGAGTGGTCGGCCACGAGCACGACCTGCTGGCCCGGACGCAGGCTGGTGAGGCCGCCGAGCACGGCGCCACTGCGCATCACCTTCGGGATCGACGACAGCACGAGTTCCGGGGTGCCGTCGGAGCAGCCGCAGCCACAGCCGCCGTGCTGCTTCTTGGCGTTCGCGCCGGCCATCTCAAGGTTGATCGCCATCAGGGTCCTCTCCGTCGGTGACGTGCCGGTCCACGGTACTCGGCCCACCCGCTCCCGCCCAAGCGGGTGTGGACAAGGTCGGTCGCTCGGCCGGTTGTCCACAGGCGGACGGATCCGGCGGCGCATCCCGTAGCCCGCTGCCAAGACTTCCGGCATGCCACGAGACAGGTCCGCCCCCGAGCCGGTGCTGAGCGAGGTGGTGCGGCAGCGCCTGGCGAGCCTGCTGGACGAGGTGCCGGCGCGGCGGGCGATCCCGCCCCCGCCGGAGGAGTCCGGGTTGCCCGAGGCGCCCCAGGTCGCTCCTGCGCGGGCTGCCGGGAGTGGGCTGCCACCGCCGGCGCAGTGGGGCCGTGCGGTCTGGGAGTTCTCCCGGGCACACCTGGTCGCGGTCGGCATCGTGCTGCTCACCGGCTGCCTCTGGGCCGGGTACAACGTGCTGCAGGCCCGGTCGACGCCCGTCCCGGCGCCGCCGGTGGCGACCGTGGTCGCGTCCCCGACGCCGAGTCCGAGCCCGGCGCCGGCCCGGATCCTGGTCCACGTGCTCGGCGAGGTCCACCGCCCCGGTGTGGTCTCCGTGCCCGAGGGCGCCCGGGTCCAGGACGCGCTGGCGGCGGCAGGTGGGCTGACGCCCGAGGCTGACCCCGCCGAGTTGAACCTTGCCGCGGTGCTGGTCGACGGCACCCAGCTGGTGATCGGCCGACAGGGCGAGCCGCGCGGCGAGGTCCGCGGCAGTGGTCCCACAGGCAGCGCCTCCCAGCCGGTGTCGCTCAACACCGCCACCCAGGCCGAGTTGGAGGAGCTGCCCGGGATCGGCCCCGTCACGGCGGGCCGGATCATCGCCTGGCGCGAGGAGCATGGCCGGTTCACCCGGGTGGAGGAACTGCAGGAGGTCGACGGGATCGGGCCGGCCACCTACGCCCGACTCGTCGACCATGTCAGGGTCTGAGCCGCCGGGAGTCGACCCGCGAGCGCCCCTCCTGGGCCTGGCGGGCTGGCTCGGCACCTGGGCGGGGGTGAGCGGCACGTCGTTCCCCGCGCTGCTGGCCGGTGGGTTCGGTGGGGCGGCGCTGGCGGTCGGCCTGCGGTGGCGCCGCCACCTGCTGGTCGCGGTCGCCGCTGTGCTGCTGGGCTGTCTCGGCCTGGCCGTGATCCGATCCCTGGCGGTGCACGGCGGACCGGTGCACGATCTGGCCACCCAGCGTGCGGTGGCCGAGGTGGTGATCACCGTGGGACCGGGCCGGACGTTCGAGGCCGGGCCCGCCGGTCGGCGGTGGACCGGGCACGGCGTGGTCGAGGAGGTGGCGGCCCGCGGCAGGGTCTGGCGGGGCGATCGGCCCGTGCTGGTGGTGGCAGGGGGTGCACTGGCTGAGCCGTGGGCGGCGGTGGTGCCTGGGAGCCGGTTGCGGGCGACCGTCCGGCTGGATCAGGCCGGCCCGGATGAGTCGTTCACCGCCGTCGTCCGCGCCCGGGAGCCGCCCGACCTGATCGCGGCGCCGGGCTGGCTGGCCGCAGGGGTGCACCGGGTGAGAGCTGCCCTGCGGGAGGCCGTGGCCGGGCTCGACCCGGAGCCGCGCGCCCTGGTCCCGGCCCTGGTGGTCGGTGACACCGACGCGATGGACGCCGGACTACGGGAACGGTTCCGCGTCACCGGGCTGGCGCATCTGGCCGCGGTCTCCGGGGCGAACCTGACCCTGCTGCTGGCGAGTCTGCTGTGGCTGGCGGGCTGGGTGGGGTTGCGGGGGTGGTGGTTGCGGGCGGTGGCCGTGCTCGGGGTGCTCGGCTTCGTCGCGCTGTGTCACGGCGAGCCGAGCGTGCTGCGCGCCGCGGCGATGGGCTGCGCCGGCCTCGCCGGGCTCGGACTGGGTGGCCGGCAGCGGGGTTTGCGGCAGCTGTCCTGGGCGGTGGTGGCGCTGCTGCTGATCGACCCCTGGCTGTCCGCGACCGCCGGGTTTGCGCTGTCCGTGGTGGCGACCGCCGGCATCATCTGCTGGGGCAGGCCCTGGACCGAGGCGTTGTCCGGCTGGTTGCCGCGTCCGCTCTCGGAGGCGGTCGCCATCCCGGTCGCGGCCCAGTTGGCGACGGCGCCGCTGGTGGCGAGCCTGTCCGGTCAGGTCAGCGTCGTCGGGATCTTCGCGAACCTGGTGGCGGGCCCGCTGGTCGGGCCGACGACCGTGCTGGGGTTCGGGTGCGCCGCGCTGGCCGCTGTCTGGCCGGGGCCGGCGGCGGTGCTGGGCTGGCTGGCCGGGTGGGGGGCGCAGGCCCTGTGCTGGATCGCCCACCTGGGCGCGCTGCTGCCCTCGGCCGCCATCCAGTGGCCTGCCACCCCCGCCGGGGTCTCGATCCTGGCCGGGCTCAGCACCGCCGGGTTCCTGCTCACCGGCAAGCTCCTGAGCCGGCCCGTGCTCGCGCTGGCCGTCATGAGCGGCCTGGCCATGGTGCTCGCCCGCCCGCTCGCCGTCCCGGGCTGGCCGCCGTCCGGCTGGGCCGTGGTGCAGTGCGACGTCGGGCAGGGCTCGGCGACCGTGGTCCGGGTCGCTCCCGGGTCCGCCGTCGTGGTCGACACCGGGCCCGACCCGCCCCGGCTCGAGCGCTGCCTGGCCACCCTGGGCGTGGAGCGGGTGCCGCTGCTGGTGATCACGCACCTCCACGCCGACCACACCGGCGGCCTGGCCGCGCTCGACCGTCGACACCTGACCACGGTGGTGCTGCCCGTCGGCGCGGCACCGGCTCTTGCAGGGAGCCTCGCCCCGGTGGCACCGGCAGCGGCGGTCGTCGAGGGCCGGCCAGGGCTGCAGTTCGCCGTCGGTGGGACGACGGTAGCCGTCGTGTCCGCCCTGTCCGGTGCCGTGACCGACTCCGGGGAGGACTCCAGCGCGGTCAACGACGGGTCGGTGGTGACCCGGATCGAGACCGGCGACCTGGTGGTGCTGGCCACCGGCGACATCGAGACGGCCGGCCAGGCGGCCGCCGTCCGGTCCGGGGCGGACCTGGGCGCCGACGTGCTGATCGTGCCCCACCACGGTTCGGCGGTGCAGTCGGCCGACCTGATCGCTGCGGTCGGCGCGCCGATCGCCCTGATCGGAGTCGGCGAGGGCAATGACTACGGGCACCCCGCGCCGTCGGCCCTGCGCCTGCTGTCCGAGGCCGGGATGGTCGTCCACCGCACCGACACCGACGGTGCGGTCGCGGTCTCACCCGGCCGCGACGGCTGGACGGTCACCACCGAGCGCGCCCGATAGTGGCACGGTGGGCCGCTGGTGAGCGGATGTCGGCCACCGCTGGCATGCTGTGGGGGTGAGCTCACCCAGCGCCTTCGGAACCACCCTGCTCGTCGCCACTTCCGAGTCCCTGCTGGCCGAGCGCGAGGTCTCCCGGCGGGTGGCTGCGGCCAGCGCCGAACGTCCGCAGGCCGCGGTGGTGCGGGTCGCCGCGGGTGACCTGACCCCCGGTGGGCTGGCCGAAGCCACCGGCGGCTCGCTGTTCGCCGACGCCACGATCGTGGTCATCACGAACCTGCCCGAGTTGCCGCCCGAGGTCGCCGACCCACTGGTGGCGATCGCCGCTGATCCCGGGCCCGATCTGGCGCTGGTGCTGGTCCACCCCGGCGGGATGAAGGGCAAGGCGGTCCTCGACCGGCTGCGCAAGGTCGCCGGCAAGGTTGCCGACCCGCCCGCGCTCAAACCACGTGAGCTGCCCCAGTTCGTCGCCGACGAGGTCCGCGCCGGCGGTGGGCGGATCGACCGGCAGGCCGCCGAGGCGCTCGTGGACGCCGTCGGTACCGACCTGCACGCCCTCGCCTCCGCCGTCCGCCAACTGCTGGCCGACGCCGAAGAGACAGTGCTCACCGCAGACGCCGTCCGGCGGTACTTCGGCGGCCGGGCGGAGGTGCGCGGCTACGAGATCGCCAACGGTGCCCTGGCCGGCCGGACGGGCGAGGCGCTGGAACGGCTGCGCTGGGGGCTTGAGACCGGGATCGGTCCGCCGGTGGTCACCGCGGCGCTGGCGGGCAGCCTGCGGGAGCTCGGCAAGTACCTCGATGCCCGCGACGCCGGGCTGCGGGACCAGCAGATCGCCGAACGGATCGGCGTCCCGGCCTGGAAGCTGCGCAGCCTCGGCCCGCTGGCGCGCGACTGGCAACCGGCCGGGGTGGCGCGGGCGATCGCAGCGGTTGCGGTCGCCGACGCCCAGATCAAGGGCGCGTCCAGCGACGCCGGCTTCGCGCTAGAACGGCTGGTCCTGGCCGTGGTCGGCTGCCGCGGTCGGCGCTAGCAGGGGAGCAGGCCCGGGCGGGATTCCGTCCCGTCCCGGGAAGCCCCCGGACAAGCAGAAACGCCGCCCCGAGGGGCGGCGTCACAGCGTGAAAGTCAGAGCGCGGCGGCCTGCGAGGCGATCGCGGACTTGCGGTTGGCGGCCTGGTTGGCGTGGATGACGCCCTTCGAGGCGGCCTTGTCGAGCTGCCGGGTCGCAACCTTCGCGAGTTCCTTGGCCTTCTCGACGTCGCCCTCGGCAACGGCCTCGTGGAACTTGCGCACGTTGGTGCGCAGCGCGGACTTCACAGCCTTGTTACGGAGCCGGGCCTTCTCGTTGGTCAGGATCCGCTTCTTCTGGGACTTGATGTTCGCCACAGGGCTTGCCTTCTTGGTCGTTGGGTGGTGCCACGCGTCGGTATGCGAACGCGACCACTGACTTTACCAAAGCCCTGCCAGCCTCGCCAAACCGGCGACCGCCGGGCCCACCGCCGTCCGAACGCCCCCGACGCAGCGATGGGGTGGTATGTCGCGAAGGCGGTATCGTGATCAGTCGGTTCCCGATCAGGAAAGCTGCATGAGCCCACCACGTCCCGGCGCGACGCCTCCTCAGATCATCCGCAACTTCTGCATCATCGCCCACATCGATCACGGCAAGTCGACCCTTGCCGATCGGATGCTGCAGTTGACCGGCGTCGTCGACGAGCGCACGATGCGCGCCCAGTACCTCGACCGGATGGACATCGAGCGCGAACGCGGCATCACCATCAAGTCCCAGGCGGTGCGGATGCCGTGGCGGGTTGGCGAGACCGACTACGTGCTCAACATGATCGACACCCCCGGCCACGTCGACTTCACCTACGAGGTGTCGCGCTCGCTGGCGGCGTGCGAGGGCGCGATCCTGCTGATCGACGCCGCGCAGGGGATCGAGGCCCAGACGCTGGCCAACCTGTACCTCGCCCTCGAGGCCGATCTGCACATCGTGCCGGTGCTCAACAAGATCGATCTGCCCAGCGCCCAGCCGGAGAAGTACGCCGCCGAGATCGCGCACCTGGTCGGGTGCGACCCTGACGACGTCTTCCAGGTCTCGGCCAAGACCGGGGTCGGCGTCCGGGAGTTGCTCGACCACATCGTGGCGGACATCCCGCACCCGGTCGGCGACCCGGAGGCCCCGGCGCGTGCGCTGATCTTCGACTCGGTGTACGACACCTACCGCGGTGTCGTCACCTATGTCCGGGTGGTCGACGGCGAGCTGAACCACCGCGAGCGCGTCCTCATGATGTCGACGCGGGCCGCCCACGAGACCCTCGAGGTCGGCGTCATCTCGCCCGAGCCGATCCGGTCCGCCGCCCTCGGCGTCGGCGAGGTGGGCTACCTGATCACCGGCGTGAAGGACGTCCGGCAGTCGCGGGTGGGTGACACCGTCACCACGGTGTCGCGTCCGGCGACCACCAGCCTGGGCGGCTACCGCCAGCCGCAGCCCATGGTCTACGCCGGTCTCTACCCGATCGACGGTGCCGACTTCCCCGAGCTGCGCGAGGCGCTGGACAAGCTGAAGCTGAACGACGCCGCCCTGGTCTACGAGCCGGAGACCTCCGGGGCCCTCGGCTTCGGCTTCCGGGTCGGGTTCCTAGGCCTGCTGCACATGGAGATCGTCCGGGAGCGGCTGGAGCGGGAGTTCAACCTCGATCTGATCTCTACTGCGCCGAACGTGGTCTACCGCGTCGTGATGGAGGACGGCTCGGAGCACCAGGTGACCAACCCTTCGGAGTACCCCGAGGGCAAGATCGCCGAGGTTCACGAGCCGGTGGTGCGTGCGACGATCCTGACCCCGACCGAGTTCATCGGCACAGTGATGGAGCTGTGCCAGAACCGGCGCGGCGTCCAGACCGGGATGGACTACCTCAGCGAGGACCGGGTCGAGATCCGCTACCTGCTGCCGCTGGCCGAGATCGTCTTCGACTTCTTCGACGCGCTGAAGTCGCGGACGAAGGGCTATGCCTCGCTGGACTACCACGAGGCGGGCGACCAGGTCGCCAAGCTGGTGAAGGTCGACATCCTGCTGCACGGCGAGCCGGTGGACGCGTTCAGTTCGATTGTCCACGCCGACAACGCCTACAGCTACGGCATCGCGATGGCGAAGAAGCTCAAGGAGCTCATTCCCCGGCAGCAGTTCGAGGTGCCGATCCAGGCTGCCGTCGGTGCCCGGGTGATCGCCCGCGAGACCGTCCGTGCGATCCGCAAGGACGTCCTGGCCAAGTGCTACGGCGGTGACATCACCCGGAAGCGCAAGCTGCTGGAGAAGCAGAAGGAAGGCAAGAAGCGAATGAAGATGGTCGGCCGGGTGGAGGTTCCCCAGGAGGCCTTCGTCGCCGCCCTCTCCACCGGGGAGACCAAGTCCGACAAGAAGTAGCCGGACGACCGTCCGGCGCCTCGAGCGCCCAACGCTGACGCCGAGGGCCACCCTTCACGCCGAGGGCCACCGTTAACGCTGAGGGCCACCCATCATGGGTGGCCCTCGACGCATGGGGTGGCCGTCGACGCATGGGGTGGCCCTCGGTGGTGGGGCGATCCGGTGTCAGGGCGGATGTCGGGGGAGCGTAGGCTTAGGGCTTGTGACGGCAGACATCGGCATCATCGGCGGCTCCGGCTTCTACGAGTTCCTCAGCGACGTCGAAACGGTGGAGGTGGAGACCCCGTTCGGTGAGCCGAGCGCACCGGTGTCCGTCGGACGGCTGGACGGGCGCAGCATCGCCTTCCTGCCCCGCCACGGCCGTAAGCACCAGTTCCCGCCGCACCGGGTGAACTACCGGGCGAACCTGTGGGCGCTGCGCAGCGTCGGGGTCCGCCAGGTGGTGGCTCCCTGCGCGGTGGGGTCCCTGCGGCCCGAGTACGGCCCTGGCACCTTCGTCGTTCCCGACCAGGTGGTCGACCACACCTGGGGTCGGGCGCACACCGTGTATGACGGCATCGGCCCCGTCGTGCACGCGCCCTTCGGCGACCCCTACTGCCCGCGCGGGCGCGCCGCCGTGGTGGCCGCCGCCGACGCCGAGACGCCGCTGGTCGACAGCGGGACCCTCGTCGTGATCAACGGTCCGCGCTTCTCCTCCCGTGCGGAGTCGCAGTGGAACGCCGCCGCGGGTGGCACCGTCGTGGGGATGACCGGCATCCCCGAATCGTCCATCGCCCGCGAGCTGGCGATGTGCTACACCACGATCTGCATGGTCACCGACCATGACGCCGGGGTGGAGACCGGGGAGTCGGTGACCCACGCCGAGGTGCTGCGGGTCTTCGCCGACAACATCGAACGCCTCAAGTCGCTGCTGCGCCGGGTCATCGCCGGCCTGCCGGACGCCGAGCCGGACGACACCGCAGTGTGCTCCTGCAGGCGCGCTCTGGACGGCTTCGAGTTGCCCTTCGAATTGCCCTGATGCCCTCTGCGCCTCCCCCCG
Organism: Actinomycetes bacterium; assembly: GCA_023436925.1. Lineage (GTDB taxonomy): Bacteria > Actinomycetota > Actinomycetes > Propionibacteriales > Propionibacteriaceae > Propionicimonas. The sequence goes on along the minus strand of JAEZHJ010000062.1, from coordinate 34,302 downwards.
GTGACCCCGCCCCGGCGGACGGGTCCCTGCCTGCCGGGGCGCTGGCCGGGCAGCGACCGCTCAGCCTGTACGTGCACGTCCCGTTCTGCGCGACCCGCTGCGGCTACTGCGACTTCAACACCTACACCGCCGCCGAACTCGGCTCGGCGCCCGGCGCCAGCCGGCAGGCCTACCTCGACGCGGTGCGTGCCGAGCTCGACCTGGCCCGGCGCGTCCTGGGTGACCGGGAGGTCACGACCGTCTTCTTCGGTGGCGGAACGCCCACCCTGCTCGCCGCCGCCGAGCTGACCGGGATCCTGGACGCGATCCGGGAACGCTTCCGGCTGGCTTCCGACGCCGAAGTGACCACCGAGGCCAATCCCGAGTCCGTGGACGCCGAGTACCTGGCAGCCCTGATCGCGGCCGGCTTCAACCGGCTCTCGCTCGGCATGCAGTCCGGCGTCCCTGCGGTGCTCGCCGTGCTGGACCGCCGACATACTCCCGGACGGGTCGGGGACGCCGTCGCCTGGGCCCGGGCGGCCGGGTTCGGCTCGGTCAGCCTCGACCTGATCTACGGCACTCCGGGGGAGTCCGCCGAGGACTGGCGGTCCAGCCTGCGCGCGGCGCTGGCGCTCGCTCCCGATCACGTCTCGGCCTACTCGCTGATCGTCGAGCCGGGAACCCGGCTGGCGGCCCGGGTGCGTCGCGGCGAGCTGCCGGGGATCGATGACGACGTCCACGCCGCGTACTACCTCATCGCCGAGGAGGAACTCGCCGCTGCCGGCCTGGGCTGGTACGAGGTCAGCAACTGGTCGCGGCCCGGCCACGAGTGCCGCCACAACCTCGCCTATTGGCGCAGTTCCGACTGGTGGGGGATCGGGCCCGGGGCACATTCCCACATCTGTGGAATTAGGTGGTGGAACCTCCGCCACCCGACCCGATACTCGGCACTGCTGGCCGCCGGGGAAAGCCCGGCCGAGGCGCGCGAGGCATTGACGCCCGCCGATCGGCGGATCGAGCGGGTGTTACTGGAACTCCGTCTCACCGATGGAATTGGTCTGGACATACTGACTCCTACTGAGCGGTCCAGGGTCGGCCAGGTGGTGGCCGACGGGCACGGCACCCTGATCGCTGATCGCCTCCGTCTGACCTTGTCAGGGCGGCTGCTGGCGGACGGAATCGTCCGCGACCTGCTCGATTGAATCGATTTACGAATCGTCCGTCCCGCGTTTGGCAAGTGGTAATTCCACCCCCGTGGGATTAACAACAGTTTTGTAACGTCCGGTGATTGAGACCCAGTCGTTACAAGGTTGAGACGAAATGGTGGTTTTATGTGGCCTGCCTCTCGTACCCTTGCCCGACCGTGCCGGTGGCGGGGGGCCGCTGATCACAAGGAGGACATGTGAAGAACAGAACCATCAAATTGGTGGGTGTGACCATGACGGTTGCCGCGCTGGCACTCGCGGGCTGCGGCTCGCGGGAACCCGCCCCGGCACCGACGTCGAGTGGCAGCGAGACGGCCGCGCCCACCGAGAACAAGGTCGCCAAGATCGGCTTCATCGCGCCGCTGTCGGGCGGGCTCTCGGCCCTCGGCACAGGCATGCGCAACTCGGTGCAGCTGGCGGTCGACCAGGCGAACAAGTCCGGGGCCATCCCCGGCTGGACGCTGGAGTTCGTCCCGATGGACGACGAGGCCAAGCCGGACGTGGGCGCGAACGCCGCCACCTCGCTGGCCTCCGATGACGCGGTCGTCGGCGTGGTGGGCACCCTGAACTCCGGTGTGGCCCAGAGCGTCATCCCGATCCTGGACGCCGCCAAGATCGTCCAGGTGTCGCCGGCCAACACCAACCCGACCCTCACCCAGGGCGCCGACCTGGCCAACCCGGCCCGGGTCAACGCCAACTACTTCCGCACCGCCACCACCGACGCCGTCCAGGGCCCGGTGGCCGCGAAGTACCTGCTCGACAGCGGCATCAAGAAGGTCGCCACGGTCCACAACAAGGGCACCTACGGCCAGGGCCTGGTCGAGGCCTTCACCACCGCCTTCACCGAGGGCGGCGGCGAGGTCGTGGCAGCCGAGTCGATCGACGCCGACGCCTCCGACTACACCTCGGTGGTCACCAAGATCGCGACCGCCAGCCCGGAGGTCGTCTACTTCGGTGGCGAGTACCCCTCGGGTGGCCCGCTGTCGAACCAGATGAAGGCCAACGGCCTCAAGGTCCCGCTGATGGGCGGCGACGGCATCTTCGACCCGACCTTCATCGAGTTGGCCGGCAGCGGCTCCGACGGTGACCTGGCCACCTCCGTGGGCGCGCCGCCGGAGGAACTGGCCTCGGCCGCGGACTTCATCGCCGCCTACGAGGCTGCCGGCTTCGCCGAGCCCTACGCCGCCTACGGCCCGATGTCGTACGACGCCGCCAACGCCATCATCGAGGCGCTGAAGGTCGTCCTGCCGACCGCCACCGATGCCAAGTCCGCGCGTGAGGCGATCGTCGCCGCCACCAACGACGTGGCCTTCGACGGCGCGTCCGGCCGGGTCGAGTTCGACGACTACGGCGACACCATCACCCGCACCATCACCGTGTACAAGGTCGCCGACGGCGCCTGGGGCACCGAGAAGGTCGTCAGCCTCGACTGACGGTCCGGCTGGATCCTGATCCGGTTGGTGCCCTCCGCGGAGGGCACCAACCGGATCGCCGGGGGGCGAACCACGAAAGGGAGGGTGCTGGCGGGTGGACTTCTTCCTGCAGCAATTGATCAACGGACTGTCACTGGGAGCGCTGTACGCCTTGATCGCCGTGGGCTACACGGTGGTGTACGGCATCGTTCAACTCATCAACTTCGCCCACGGCGAGATCTTCATGGTCGGCGCCTTCGGCGCCTTCACCGTCTGGATGCTCCTGGGGCAACCCACCGACTGGGGGCTGGCGGGGTCACTGCTGGTGCTGCTGCCGCTGATGCTGCTGGGCGGCGTCCTGGTCTCGGTCGCGACGGCGCTGCTCACCGAGCGGGTCGCCTACCGGCCGCTGCGGACGGCGCCGCGGCTGGCGCCCCTCATCTCCGCCATCGGCGTCTCCGTCTTCCTGCAGGAGTTCATCCGCCTGTTCTACGGCGAGATCCCCGGCTTCCCCGACTCCAAGCGGGCGATCCCGTTCCCCACCATTGAGGGCATCTCGGGAGAGACCCTGCCCCTGGGCGGGGTGCTGATCCAGATGCCGGCCCTGTTCACCGTCGTCGCGCTGCTGGTGTGCACGGTGTTCTTGTGGTTCTTCGTGAACCGGACCCGGACCGGACGCGCCATGGTCGCCACCTCGCAGGACCCCGACGTCGCCCGGCTGATGGGGATCAACGTCGACAAGACGATCGTCGCCGCCTTCGCGGTGGGCGCCGCCCTGGCCGCGGTCGCCGGCGTCGCCCACGGCCTGCGCTACTCCAACATCGACTTCCGGATGGGCTTCCTGGCCGGACTCAAGGCCTTCACCGCCGCGGTGCTGGGCGGAATCGGCAATATCAACGGCGCCGTCGTCGGCGGCCTGGTGCTCGGGGTCGCCGAAGCGATGGCGACCGCCTACGTACCCGGCCAGTTCGGCGGCTCGGCCTGGAAGGACGTGTGGGCGTTCGTGTTGCTCATCCTGGTGCTGGTCTTCCGTCCGCAGGGCCTGCTCGGGGCGAGGGTGGTGGACCGCGCATGATCAAGCTCCCCATCCCCGACGAGCGGCTGCAGCAGCTCCAGCTCCCGGCCCGGATCGCCGGCATCGCCGGCCTGCTGCTGGTCGCCGGCTCCACCCTGATGCCCTGGGCGTACCGGCGCGAGGCGCTGGACAACATGACCTACTGGGGCGCGCCCTCGCCGCTGCAATGGCACTTCGTCGCCCTCGGCCTGATCGGCGCCGTGCTGTTCGCGGTGCCGCTGCTGGGTCGGGCCCGGTTGAAGCGCTGGGCCCGGATCGCGGGCTGGAACAGTGCTGCGCGGACGGCCGCGATCGGCGCCGCCGGCGCCGGCCTGCTCACCGTGGTGGTCATCGCGATCGAGTCCGGCGGCCTGGTCAACACCGAGCCGGGCGTCTGGCTCGCGCTGGCCGGAGGCGCTGTGGCGGCCCTGTCCAGCCTGGTGCTGCCGGAGTCGCCCGAACCCAGCCTGGGGCGACTGCGCTCCCCGAAGTGGCTGCAGATCCTCGCGATCACCCTGGGCCTGGCCGCCATCTTGTTCGCGGCGGTGTTCATGCTGTCCCTGGACGACGCGGGCGCCTTCTTCGTCTTCGTCACCCTTGTGGTCGTGATCATCCTCACCCTCAAGGAGTGGGGTGTCTTCGGCTGGTACGCGACGGCAGTCTCGCTGAACAAGCGCGTGCTGGTCTTCTCCGCCTTCGTCGCCGCCTTTGCTTTCCCGTTCACCCAGGGCGGCTCGGACGCGCACATGTCGATCGCCGCCCAGGTGCTGGTGTTCGCCGCGACCGCGCTCGGCCTGAATATCGTGATCGGTCTGGTCGGCCTGCTCGACCTGGGCTACATCGCCTTCCTGGGGGCCGGTGCCTTCACCGCGGCGATCCTGTCGGAGTCGGCCTTCTCCACCGTCAACTGGAGCCCGCCGTTCTTCGTCACCGTGCTGATCGCGGGCACGGTCTCGGCGCTGCTCGGCCTGCTCATCGGCTCGCCGACGCTGCGGGTCTCCGGCGACTACCTGGCGATCGTGACCCTGGCCTTCGGGGAGATCTTCCGGCTCGCGATGCGGAACCTGGACGGCAACGACGGGCCGGACCTGACCAACGGCCCCAACGGCATCCCCGGCATCCCGAACCTCAACTTCTTCGGGTTCGACTTCGGTCAGCCGCAGCACTTCTTCGGCATCGAGACCGGGCGGTTCGCCAACTACTTCTGGTTGCTGCTACTGGTGCTGGGCTTCATCATCCTGGTCTTCACCAACCTGAACCGGTCCCGGATCGGTCGCGGCTGGGTGGCGATCCGCGAGGATGAGCTCGCAGCCGAGGCGATGGGCGTGAACAGCTTCGGGCTGAAGCTGCTGGCCTTCGCCGGCGGCGCCTTCCTGGCCGGCGTGGCCGGGACGGTCAAGGCCCACATGGACACCTCGGTGGTGCCCGAGCAGTACGTCTTCCTGGAGTCGGCCTTCCTGGTCGCCGCAGTCGTGCTGGGCGGCATGGGCACCGTGATGGGCGTCCTGATCGGCGCCACCATCCTCAAGGTGCTGCCGGAGAAGCTGCGCTTCTTCTCCGACTACCGCCTGCTGCTGTTCGGCCTGCTGATGGTCTTCATGATGCGGTTCCGTCCGGAGGGCATCATCGCCGACGAGCGGCGCCAGCTGGAGTTCCACGCCGACGACGAGGAACTGGCCGAGGAGGTCGAGGAGGACCTGATCCTCCACCAGGCCCACTACAACCCCGACCTGAAGGGAGGCCAGTGATGGCGACGTCACAGCCAGAACCGGTCGGCCAGGCTGCGGCGTCCGCCGGTGACCTGCTGCTGGACGCCCGCGACGTCACCATGCAGTTCGGCGGGTTGCGGGCGGTCAGCGACGTCAGCCTGCGGGTCCACAGCGGTGAGATCGTCGGCCTGATCGGCCCCAACGGGGCGGGCAAGACCACCTTCTTCAACTGCCTCACCGGGCTCTATCGGCCCACGTCCGGCACGGTGTGGTTCAACGGCGCGCCGCTGCCGCCCCGGTCGCGGCACGTCGTCCGGGCGGGAATGGCCCGCACCTTTCAGAACATCCGGCTGTTCCACAACATGACGTCGCTGGAGAACGTCATGGTGGGCATGTACTCACGGACGAAGGCGAACGCGATCGACGCCGTGCTGCGGTTGCCCAGACATCGCCGCGAGGAGGCGGAGTCCACCGAGCGGGCGCGCGACCTGCTGGAGTTCGTCGGCCTGGCCTCGGCGGCCGACAGCCTCTCCCGCAACCTGTCCTACGGCGACCAGCGTCGGCTGGAGATCGCCCGCGCGCTGGCCACCGAACCCCGGCTGCTGCTGCTGGACGAACCCACCGCCGGCATGAACCCCCAGGAGACCCGCCAGGCCGAGGACCTGATCTTCCGGATCCGGGACCTCGGCATGGCCATCCTGGTGATCGAGCACGACATGAAGTTCATCTTCAATCTGTGCGACCGGGTCTGCTGCCTGGTGCGCGGCACCGTGCTGATCGAGGGCACCGCCGAGCAGGTGCAGACCGACCCGCGGGTGATCGAGGCCTACCTCGGTTCCCCCGAACTCATCGACGACGGGGGCCAGTGATGCTTGAGGTGAAGGACCTGGCCGTCGCCTATGGCCGGGTGACTGCGGTGAAGGGGATCTCGTTCGACGTGCAGCAGGGCGAGATCGTCACCCTGCTGGGCACCAACGGCGCCGGCAAGTCGACCACGCTGCGCACCATCTCGGCGCTGCTGAAGCCGGCCTCGGGCGAGATCTGGTTCGAGGGCAGCCGGATCGACACCCTGCCCGCGCACAAGGTTGTCGAGCGGGGGATCGCCCAGTCCCCGGAGGGTCGGCGGCTGTTCCGCCGGATGTCGGTGGAGGACAACCTCAAGCTCGGCGCGTACTCCCGCAAGGACGCCGCCGGCATCAGGTCCGACATGGACCGGGTCTACGACCTCTTCGAGGTGCTGGGGGAGCGGCGGCACCAGCCGGCCGGGCTCTTCTCCGGCGGCGAGCAGCAGATGCTGGCGATCGGCCGGGCGATGATGAGCCGACCCAAGTTGCTGATGCTGGACGAGCCGTCGATGGGGTTGTCGCCGATCATGACCCAGACGATCATGCGCACCATCCGGGAACTCCAGTCCGAGGGCGTGACCATCCTGCTGGTCGAGCAGAACGCCCAGGCGGCGCTCTCGCTGGCCGACCGGGGCTACGTCCTCGAGGTGGGGACGATCGCCTTCTCCGACACCGGACGAAACCTGCTGCGCGACGACCGGGTGCGGCGGGCGTACCTGGGCGCGGCCTGACCGGTCAGGGCAGCAGCAGGACCTTGCCGGTGGTCTGCCGGCCCTCCAGCGCCCGGTGCGCGTCGGCTGCCTGCTCCAGCGGGTAGGTCGCGCCGATCCGGACGTTGAGGGTTCCCTCCATCACCCGCTCCAGGAGCTCCGCCATCCGCCACTCCAGCTCCTCGCGGGTGGCGGTGTAGTGGCCGATGCTCGGGCGGGTGAGGTAGAGCGAGCCGCCGGAGTTGAGTCGCTGGATCTGGAAGGGCGGCACCTGGCCGGACGCCCCGCCGAACAGCACCAGCATCCCGCGGCGCCGCAGGCTGGCCAGCGAGGCGTCGAAGGTCGCCTTGCCGACCCCGTCGTAGACCACGTGGACGCCGGCGCCGCCGGTCAGGTCCTTCACGGCGGCAGGCAGTTCGGTGCTCAGGTCGGAGAACTGTGAGTAGTCGATCACGTCGGAGGCCCCCGCCGCGCGGGACAACTCCGCCTTCGCCGCCGAGCCGACCGTGGTGATCACCCGGGCGCCCTGGGCGTCGGCCAGCTGGGTGGCCAGCAGCCCGACCCCGCCGGCACCGGCGTGGAGGAGCACGTCATGGCCGGGGCCGACCTCGAAGGTCGAGCGGACCAGGTAGTGGGCGGTGATGCCCTGCAGCGGCAGCGCGGCGGCCGTGGTCAGGTCCATCCCGGCCGGCAGCCGGATGGCGTTGGCGGCGGGGACCAGCGCCAGCTCGGCATAGGAGCCGAGGGCGTTGTCCCAGGACACCCGGTCGCCGACCGCGAAGCCGGTGGTGTCCGGACCCAGCTCGACCACCTCGCCGGCGCCCTCGCTACCGACGACGTGCGGGAACTCCAGCGGGTAGACCCCGGAGCGCCGGTAGGTGTCGATGAAGTTGAGCCCGGCGGCCGCGACCCGGACCAGGAGCTGGCCCGGGCCAGGGCGGGGATCGTCGAGCTCGACGACATCCAGAACCTCAGGTCCGCCCGCTTCCCGGGCCACTACCGCGCGCATGTCGCGAGCCTAGCGAATCTCACCGCGCGCCCCGGGGAGAGTCGGAAGGACCGGCCGATTTATGGTGTGGCGGTGACCCGCTACTCCCGCGACGTGCTCGCCCCCGGCTGGCAGCAGGCGGGACGGAAGGTGTCGGTCGAGACCCCCGTCGAGGTCGGGATGGTCGTGGAGGATCCCAGCTCGGGCTTCGTCGGCGCGGTGGTCCGCTGGGAGAACGGGCTGGTCGTCCTGGAGAGCCGTACCGGAGCCCGGCGCAGCTTTCCCTTCGGCCCCGGCTTCTGGCTCGACGGCGCCCCGGTCGCGCTGGTGCCCCCGAAGCGGACCCGTCCGGCCGCTCCCACCCACACCGCCTCGGGCTCCCGGGTCGCGCCGGACGCCCCGGCCCGGGTCGCCCGCGAGTCGCGGATCTACGTCGAGGGTCGCCACGACGCCGAACTCGTCGAACAGATCTGGGGCGACGACCTGCGCGTCGAGGGCGTGGTCGTGGAGTACCTGGGCGGGATCGACGACCTGCCCGCGATCGTGGCCGAGTTCGGCCCTGCCCCCGGGCGCCGGCTGGGTGTCCTGGTCGACCACCTGGTCAGCGGGACCAAGGAGACCCGGATCGTGCAGCAGGTGAGTTCGCCGTACGTGCTCGTCACCGGGCACCCCTTCATCGACATCTGGGCCGCGATCCGGCCCGAACGCGCCGGCCTGGCCGCCTGGCCGGCGGTGCCCCGCTCCGAGGACTACAAGACCGGCCTGAGCCGGGCGCTGGGCCGTCCGGCCCGGACCCAGGCCGACATCGCCGAGACCTGGCGCTGGCTGCGGGGCCGGGTCGGCTCCTGGCGCGACCTCGACCCGGCACTGCCGCGCGAGGTGGAGCGCCTCATCGACTTCGTGACCGCTGACGAGATGGAGTCCTGAGTTGGACACCGACTGGGTATCCGAGAGGCTGCAGGAGGTTGCCGAGCGGGTGATCCTGCCCCGCTTCGGCGCGCTGCGTGAGGGTGATGTGGAGGAGAAGCGTCCCGGCGACCTGGTGACGGTCGCCGACCGCGAGGCTGAGGCCGAACTGGTCCGGATCCTGAGCCTGTCCGACCCCGGCGCCCTGGTGGTCGGTGAGGAGGGGGTCTTCTCCGACCCCGGACGGCTGGACGCGCTGCCCACCGCGGAACGTGCCTGGGTGATCGACCCGGTCGACGGCACGCGCAACTTCTCCCGCGGCTCGCCCGACTTCGCCGTCATGCTGGCCGAGGTGCACTCCGGTGAGACCGTCCGCGGCTGGATCTGGCAGCCGGTGCACGGTCGGCTCTACGTCGCCGAGCGCGGTGGCGGGGTGCGCTGCAACGGGGAACCGATGGCGCCCGCCGAGCCGGGCCGCGAGGTGCCGCTCGGGGCAACGTACGTCCCGCTGCGGAGCGACGACGCCTGCGAACTGGAGGTGCGACGGTCCTGGGGGTCGTGCGGGATCGACTATCCCAAGCTGCTGCACGGTGAGGTCGACTTCCTCACCTACCGCTCGATGTTCCCGTGGGACCACCTGCCGGGCGGCCTCATGGTGGACGAGTTCGGCGGCCTGATGGCCAGCGACGCCGGGGTGCCCTACCGACCCGGGGTGATCGGGCGGCGGCTGATCGCGGTCGTCGACCCAGGGATCTGGCCGCGGGTGCGGGACGCGCTGGCCGGCACGCGGTAGGGCTCGACGCCGGTCCGTCCGGGTGGCACAGTGGGCCCCATGACCGACAACGACGACATCAAGGCCCGCATGCGCGAGGCACTCGCGAAGAAGAACGCCGGGCACGAGAACGCCGTCGACGAGGGCGGCCACCACAAGGAGAAGGGCCCGCAGGCGCGCGGCCGTCAAGGTGGTGCCCGGGAGTTCCGCCGCAAGGCCGGCGGCTAGGGGTTACACCAGCGGCAGTTGGGTGCGCGGGACGAGCCCTGCGGCGGCCAGTTCGGCGTAGGCCAGCGGTAGCGCCGCCCGCACCACGTCCTCCTCGAACGGCCACTCCCCGGCCTCGTAGGCCGCGTCCTGCCTGATGCCCTGCCGGACGAGGTACTCGACCTGGCCGTACAGGCCCGAGATCCGTGCGCGCTGGTCGAAGGCGAACAGCCGGTCGATCGTGGCGCCGTGCCCCGGCACGATCGTGGTGTCCTCATCGACCAGGCCGAGGATCCCGTCCACCGCGCTCGGCCAGTCCTTCAGGTAGGAGTCCTCGCCGATCGACGGCGGGCCGGACTGCTCCAGCAGGTCTCCGGCGAAGACCAGGTTGGCGTCGGGGACGATCGCCACCACGTCGCCGTCGGTGTGCCCGCGTCCGAAATGGACCAGTTCGACCCGGCGGCCGCCCAGGTCCACCACCCGGGCCAGCGAGAACGGGTCGCTCGGCGCCCGGACATCGGTGAGCGAGAGGCCGCGCTCGGTGGCTACTGCGGCCAGGTCGGGGTCGGCCAGGCGGGTCAGCAGGCTCTCGTGGCCGTAGCTGGTCACCTCGCCGAAACCGGCCAGGCCGAACCAGTGGTCCCAGTGCCAGTGGGTGACCACCACCGCGGTGACAGGAACCCCGGCAACCGCCTCGGCTGCACGGCGGACGGCCTCACCCTGCGCCGGGGAGGAGCCGGTGTCCACCACGAGGGCGGCAGCATCGCCCACGACCAGGCCGAGGTTCACCCCGGCCGGCTCGGCGACGGCGACGTAGACGCCGTCGGCGACGGGCTCGAAGGTTCCCAGCACGGTCTCGGACATGGCGTTCACGATAACCGAGCCGGGCGGAACCGATCGCACGGCGCCCGTCGCGGCGTCGCTGCCAGGGCGCGCCGACACTATAGACTGGCACTCGACCCCGACGAGTGCCAACGCGTGGATGGGAGGCCCGGATGCTCGACGATCGGAAGCTGGCGATTCTTCGCGCCATCGTCACCGACTACGTCTCGATGCGTGAGCCGATCGGCTCCAAGGCGCTCGTCGAGCGCTACCAGCTCGACGTCTCCCCGGCCACCGTCCGCAACGACATGGCCGTGCTGGAGGAGGAGGGCTACATCACCCAGCCCCACACCTCGGCCGGCCGGATCCCGACCGACAAGGGCTACCGGCTCTTCGTCGACCGACTGGCGGCCGTCAAGCCGCTCTCCCCGCCGGAACGGCGGGCCATCGAGACCTTCCTGGCTGGCGCCGCCGACGTCGACGAGGTGGTGCGGCGCACCGTCCGGCTGCTGGCCCAGATCACCCACCAGGTCGCCATCGTGCAGTACCCGATCGAGCGGGCCTCCTCGCTGCGGCACGTCGAGCTGGTCTCCCTCGGCGGGGACCGCGCCCTGGTGATCGTGGTGTCCTCGCTCGGCCGGGTCGAGCAGCGCTCGATCGATACCGGCGGGGCCTCCGAAGACACCATGTCCGACCTGCGCGGCCGCCTGAACTCCGCCCTGGTCGGGCTGAGCCCGGATCGCGCCGCTGCCGTCCTGCAGCGGCTCGGCGATGACCTGCCGCCGCCGCTGCGTCCGCTCGCCACGGTGGTGATCGCCGCGCTGAAGGAGATCCTGCGCGCCGAGCAGCCCGGCCGGATGGCGGTGGCCGGCGTGCCGAACCTCACCCGCTTCTCCGACCAGTTCGAGACCACGGTCAAGCCCGTCCTGGAGGCCCTGGAGGAGCAGGTCGTCCTGCTGCGGCTGCTGGGCGAGGCGGCCGAGGTCGACGACGTCGTGGTGCGGATCGGCCACGAGAACCCCTACGAGCCGCTGCAAACCACCTCCGTGGTGGCGAGCGCGTACGGAAGCGCGCCGGAGTCGTGGGCGACCTTGGGTATCGTCGGTCCGACACGGATGGACTACCCGTCGACGATTGCCGCGGTTCGAGCGGTGGCCCGCTACGTCGGGCGCTTCCTGGCAGAAGGATGAGAGTGAGCGCTGACTACTACGAGGTGCTGGGGGTTCCGCGGGACGCCAGTTCCGAACAGATCAAGAAGGCCTATCGCCGGCTGGCCATGAAGTACCACCCCGACGTCGCCGACACCCCGGACGCGGCGGAGCGGTTCAAGCAGATCGGCGAGGCCTACGAGGTGCTGCACGATCCCCACAAGCGCTCGGTCTACGACCGCGGCGGGGACCCGCTGGGCAGCGGCGGTGGCGGCGGGTTCGGCGGCTTCGGCTTCCCGGGCGGAACCTACGACTTCACCAACCTGGTGGACGCCATGTTCGGCGCCCAGGCCTCCAGCCGCGGCCCGCGCTCGCGCACCCGTCGGGGCCAGGACGCCCTCGTCCGGCTCACCCTCACCCTGGCCGAGGCCGCCTTCGGCGTCACCAAGCCGCTGCGGGTCGACACCGCCGTGGTCTGCCCCCGCTGCAACGGCAGCGGTGCCAACCCGGGCAGCTCGCCGGTCACCTGCGCCACCTGCCACGGCCAGGGCGAGGTCACCCAGGTGCAGCGGTCCTTCCTGGGCGACATCCGCACCTCGCAGACCTGCCCGGCCTGCCGCGGCTACGGCACGATCATCCCCGACCCCTGCGGTGAGTGCTCCGGCGAGGGCCGGGTCCGCAGCAGCCGCACCATCAACGTCAAGATCCCGGCCGGGGTCAGCAGCGGCAACCGGATCCACCTCGACTCCCAGGGCGAGGTCGGCCCGGGCGGCGGACCGGCCGGCGACCTGTACGTCGAGCTGACCGTCGCCCCGCACGAGGTGTTCCGGCGCAACGGCGACGACCTCGAGGTGGTCGTCAAGGTGCCGATGACGGCCGCTGCGCTCGGCACCGAGGTGACCCTGACCACGCTGGAGGCGGAGCGGGACGACCTGGACAAGGCGGAGGCCACCGTCGCGGTGGCGATCCCGGCCGGCACCCAGTCCGGCAGCCGGATCGCCGTGCCCGGACGGGGCGTGCCCCGGCTGCGCGGCGGCGGACGCGGCGAGCTCGGCGTCACCCTGCTGGTGCAGACCCCCACCAAGCTGGACGAGGAGCAGCGCGACCTGCTGCGGCGGTTCGCCGAGTTGCGCGACGAGAGCCGTCCGGAAGTGGCTGCTGACCGCCACAAGGGCGGGGTGCTGGGCTGGCTGAAGGAGACCTTCTCATGACCGAGCCGCTGTTCCTCGCCCTGCTCGATGACCCCCAGCCCGGCTCCCTGGTGACCCTCGGCGGTGAGGAGGGACGCCACGCCGCCCAGGTGCGGCGGATCAAGCCGGGCGAGGTGCTGTGGATCAGCGACGGCGCCGGCACCGCGGTGCGCGGCCCGGTGGTCGAGGTCGGCAAGCAGAAGCTGGTCGTCGAGGTCGACGAGGTGGTGCACGCCCCCGCGGGCCCGGTGACCTACGTCGCTGTCCAGGCGCTGCCCAAGGGCGACCGGGCCCAGCTCGCCGTCGAGCTGCTCACCGAGTTGGGGGTGGACGAGATCCTGCCCTGGCAGGCGGAGCGGTCGGTCGTCCGCTGGACGCCGGACCGGGTCGAGCGCGGCCTGACCAAGTGGCGCGCGACCGCGCGGGAGGCAGCCAAGCAGTCCCGCCGGTTCCGGGTGCCGACAGTGAGCGCACCGCTGACCACTGCCGAACTGGCGCTGCGGATCGCCCAGACCGACCTCACGGTCGTGCTGCACGAGGCCGCCACCGAGCCACTGGCCGGGCTGGAGATCCCGGCCACCGGCGAGATCATGTTCATCGTCGGGCCCGAGGGAGGGCTGACCGACCAGGAGGTCGAGACCTTCCGCGCCGCCGGCGGCAAGGTGGTGCTGATCGCCGACACGGTGCTGCGCACCTCCACCGCCGGGGTGGTCGCCCTCGCCCAGCTCCAGGCCCTCGGCGCCCGTGCCGCCGACTGAGGGCGCCGTGGCGGTGCCGGACCAGTCCGGCACGCCCGTCGTCGCCCCGACCGGTTTCGGCTTCCGGCCCGGCACCCGACTGCCCGGGCGAGCCGGACGGACCGGGGTGATCAAGACCCCGCACGGCGAGATCCGCACTCCCGCCTTCATCGCAGTCGGTACCAAGGCCACCGTCAAGGCCGTGCTGCCGGAGGCGGTGGCCGCCGTCGGCGCCCAGGCCGTCCTGGCCAACGCCTACCACCTGTACCTGCAGCCGGGCTCCGACATCGTGGAGGCCGCCGGCGGGCTGGGTGCCTTCATGAACTGGCCCGGCCCGACCTTCACCGACTCCGGCGGCTTCCAGGTGATGAGCCTCGGGGTGGGTTTCAAGAAGGTGCTGGCAATGGACACCGTCGGGGTGACCAGCGACGACGTCATCGCCGAGGGCAAGACCCGGCTGGCCCACGTCGACGACGACGGGGTGACCTTCCGCTCCCACCTCAACGGCGACCTGCACCGCTTCACCCCCGAAGTGTCGATGCGGATCCAGCACGAGTTGGGCGCCGACATCATGTTCGCCTTCGACGAGCTCACCACCTTGATGAACACCCGGGGCTACCAGGAGCGCTCGGTGGAGCGCACCCACGCCTGGGCGGTCCGCTGCCTCGCCGAACACCACCGGCTCACCACCGAGCGGGCCGCCAAGCCGTACCAGGCACTGTTCGGCGTCGTGCAGGGCGCCCAGTACGAGGACCTGCGCCGCCGGGCCGCCCGCGACCTGGCCGACCTCGAGGTGGACGGACGCGGGTTCGACGGGTTCGGCATCGGGGGGGCCCTGGAGAAGGAGAACCTGGGCACCATCGTCGGCTGGGTGACCGAGGAACTACCGTTCGACAAGCCCCGACACTTGCTGGGGATCTCCGAGCCGGACGACTTCTTCGCCGCCATCGAGGCCGGGGCCGACACCTTCGACTGCGTGATGCCGTCCCGGGTCGCCCGCAACGGCGCCCTGTACACCAGCGCCGGCCGGTTCAACGTGGTGACCGCGGCCAACCGGCGCAACTTCGCGCCGATCGAGGACGACTGCGACTGCTACACCTGCGCCCACTACACGCGCGCCTACCTGCACCACCTGTTCAAGGCCAAGGAGATGCTGGCCTCGACCCTGTGCACGATCCACAACGAGCGGTTCACAGTCCGGCTGGTCGACGACATCCGCGCCGCGATGGACGCCGGCGACTTCGACGCCTTCCGCAGCGAGTTCCTGGGCCGCTTCTACTCCTCACACCGCTGACGCCGGTCTTGTCGAGACTCGGTGGTCTTCACCGGCTGGCGCCGCTGAAGACCCCCCTCGTCTACTCCATCTCTCAGCGGCGGCGGGGGAAGCGGCGCGGGGCCTCGTCGGCGGCGGCGGTCGTGGTGGTGCCCACGTCGGTGCCGTCCACCCGGACGGTGTACTCCCGCCCCGCCTCGATGTCGGGGTTGGAGACCACCACGGTGCCGAACCGGCGGACGCCGGTGAAGCCGGCCACCACCTCGCCCTGCGCCCCGACGAACTCGACGAGGGTCCCCTCCCGGCCCGCCACGTCGAACCACAGCGAACGCTGCTCCGAGCCGCCCGAGGGCGGCTGGGCCATCCCGGCACCGCCCGCGGCGACCAGGCTGCCGCCGCTGATCAGGAACTGCCCGTCGTAGTCGATCGCGCTCTCGTTGTCGACCGGGGCGCCCAGGATCGTCAGCTCGCCGCCGGTCATCGTCACGTCGCCGTTGGAATCCAGGCCGTCGCCGCCGGAGGTGTCCAGTCGGAGGCTGCCGGCCGAGATCGTGATGGACGGGGTCGCGAGCGGCAGCTCCGCCTCGCTGGCGTTCAGCGCGTCGTCGCTGGCGGTGACATCGATCCGTCCACCCGCGACGTCGATCGTCTCGCCCTCCACTCCTTCGGTCGCCGCCGTCACCAGCACCTCACCGCCGGTCACCACCAGCCGCTGGTCGCCGTGCAGTCCGTCGTCGCCGGCGGCGATCCGCCAGTCCCCGCCGTTGACGACCACCGCCTGCGCAGCGTTCCCGCCGTCGTCGGCGGCGTCCAGGTCGAAGCTGCCGTCGTCGACCACCAGATGCCGGCCGGCCCGCAGCGCCGTCGCGCGGGCGTCGGCTTCGAGGCTGGACTGGTGACCGCCGGCGGTTCGGATCTCGAGCGCCCCGGTCGGCACGATGATGTCCCCGACCGACCGCACCCCGTCCCGGCCTGCGTTCACTGTGAGGAAGGGGTCGCGCAGCAGCACGTAGCCGCTGCCCGAGCCGGGGTCGCCGTCGGAGCGCAGGCCGTCGCCGTCGGCCGCGACGGTGAGGGTGGTGTCGTCCACGACCAGGTAGCCGCCGGCGCGGACACCGTCCGCCGCGGCGTTGACCCGCAGGCTGCCCTGCGTGAGCAGCACCCCGCTGCGCCCGGTGATGCCGTCTCCCTCGCTGTCGATCGACAGCGATCCGGTGCCCTGGACGGTCAGCCGGCCACGGGAGCTGATCGCAGGGTGGTCGCCCTGCACCTCAAGTGAGTTGTCGCTGCCCTCGGCCGCGACCACGACGACGGGGCCGGGGGAGCGGACCTCGATGGCGGCGGCATCGCGGGAGCGCAACTGCAGCCCGTCCAGCACCAGGACGACCGGGTCCCACCCCGCGTCGACGACGAGGTGGCCGGAGCTCCAGCCCCGCAGCAGGTAGGTGCCCGCCGCCTCGATGGTGGTGGCGCCGCGGCGAAGCCAGAGCCGTTGCGCCGAGTCAGTGTCCACGCGGGTGGCGGAGTGGGCGGCCTCGACGGCGGCCAGCGCGTCCGCCGTGTCGGCCGGGACGGGCGAGGTCGCCGCCGCCGGAACGGTGCTTGCCACGGGCGGTGTCGGCGGTGGGGACGGTGCAGGGGCGGTACACGCGGCCAGCGCACCGGCGAGCGCCACCAGGCCGATCAGCCGGAACGGGGGTGCCATCTGAGCTCGCTTTCGCCGTGGCACCAGTGTCCACCGTCAGGCGGACGAATCGCGTCCCACCGTCTCCAGCGGCGTGGCGTCCGGCTCGTGGCGGCGCACCACCCGGATCACCCAGTAGGTGACCGGCAGCAGGACGACCTCGACCAGCACCTTGTAGACCCAGCCCACCAGGATGTAGTTCAGCAGAGTGTCCCACGGGATCGACCCGCCGCCCAGCATTGCTCCCAGTGGGCCGAACGCGACCAGGCAGAAGACCACCGTGTCGGCGAGTTCGCCGACCACGGTCGAGGAGATCAACCGGACCCAGAGCCGGCCCGGTCCCCAGCGACGCTTGATCCACACCAGCACGTGGGCGTTCAGCAACTGGCCGACGAGGTAACCGAGCAGGCTGGCGACGACCAGCCGGGGCACGAAGCCGAGGACCGCCTGCCACGCCTGGTCGTTGGTCCAGTCCGGCGAGGCGGGGGCGGCGCCGACCGCCAGCAGGGTGAGCGACATCACCACGGACAGCCCGAAGCCGGTGTAGATCGCCCGGCGGGCCCGGCGCAGCCCGTACACCTCGGCCAGGATGTCGCCCAGGATGTAGGTCAGCGGGAACAGGAAGGCGCCGCCGTCGGTGACGATCGGCAGGATCGGGAACCCGTTGAGCTCGACCCGCGGGCCGAAGGCGATCAGCTTGGTGGCGCCCAGGTTCGAGATCAGCAGCAGGCCGCAGAAGGCCGCCATGACCAGGTCGTAGTAGCCGCGGTAGCGGGCGGGCTGGGCGTCAGGCATCGGTTGCGCATTCTATGGGGCACGACCGCGTGGGCGCTCGCATCCCGGCGGGGACCGCCCCGGGGTTCGCCCGTGCTGTGCCGCCGTGCCATCGCCGTGGCAGGCTAGAGGTATGAGCGCCGACTACGACGAACCTGTCCCGGACGAGTCCGAACAGCTCGACCAGTTGCAGCCAGAGGAGTCCCTCGTCGACCGTGGGGTCGAGGACGTGCTGGACGAGGGCTACACCACCCCGGAGCGATGGTCGCCGGCGCAGGGCTTCGGCAACACACCGGCGGAGATGCGGCGCGGCGAGACCCTGGAGCAGCGGATAGCCCAGGAGGCGCCCGAGACGGTCCCGGACGACACGCCGTGGAACCCGGACCCCAGCGAGCCCCGTGAGGTCGGCGGCAAGCGCGCCGGCCGACTGGTGGACGCCAACGGCGGCTATCCCGGCGAGGACGTCGAGTCGGAGAGCGTGGGTCGGGACGTCGGGCTGTCCGGCGGGGCCGCGAGCGCGGAAGAGGCGGCGATGCACATCATCGACGACTCCGACGGCGATGACTTCTGACCTCGAGCCGGGCCCGGCCCCGGCGCTCTACCCGCCGATCGAGCCCTACGCGACCGGACGGCTCGCCGTCGGCGACGGCCACGAACTCTACTGGGAGGAGTGCGGCAACCCTGCGGGCAAGCCGGCCGTCTTCGTGCACGGCGGCCCGGGTGGCGGCATCACCCCCAACTACCGCCGGTACTTCAACCCGGACAAGTACCGCGTCGTGCTGTTCGACCAGCGTGGCTGCGGCCGCAGCACCCCGCACGCCAGCGAGCCGGACGCCGACCTGAGCACCAACACCACCTGGCATCTGGTGGACGACCTGGAGAAACTGCGGGCCGACCGGGGGATCGACTCCTGGCTGGTCTTCGGTGGCTCGTGGGGGAGCGCCCTCGCGCTGGCCTATGCCGAGACCCACCCCGAGCGGGTCACCGAACTGGTGCTGCGTGGCATCTTCACGCTGCGCCGCAGCGAACTCGACTGGTACTACAACGGTGGCGCGGCCAACCTGGCACCGGTGTGGTGGCGCTCCTTCGAGGCGCCGCTCGGCGCGGACTTCGAGGGCGACCGGATCGCGGCCTACCACGACCTGCTGTTCGACCCGGACCCGGCCGTCCACCTGCCCGCCGGGGTCGCGTGGACGACCTGGGAGGCGGCCACCTCGACCCTGCAGTTCTCCCAGGCGCTGGTCGACGAGTTCTCCGACCCGTCCTTCGCGTTGGCCTTCGCCCGGATCGAGAACCACTACTTCGTCAACGGCGGCTGGTTCACCGAGGGCCAGCTGATCGCCGGTGCCGACCGGATCCGCCACATCCCCGGAGTGATCGTGCAGGGCGCCTACGACCTGCCGTGCCCGGTCGTGACGGCCGACGACCTGCACCGGGCCTGGCCCGAGGCGGACTACCGGGTCGTCCTGGCCGGCCACTCCGCGAGCGAGCCGGCGATCGCCGCCGAGCTCGTCGCCGCCACCGACCGGTTCGCCGGCTGAGCCGCGGCCCGCGTCCGTCAGCGCGGGATGGTGACGAAGATGTCGAACAGGTGCGGGTTGTGGGCGTGCACCAGGATCATGAAGATGATCGCGTCGAAGACCAGGTGGACGGTCACCACGTAGCCCAGGGACGCCGTCGCGGCGAAGATCCAGCCCTGCACCAGGGCGAACGGGATGGTCAGCGCCGGCCCCCAGGAGCGGTAGCCCAGCTCCCACAGGAAGGACACGAAGATCGTCGCCTGCAGCAGGTTCGCCAGCCAGAGCGGGACGTGGCGGCGGAACAGGGTGAACACGATGCAGACGAAGAACAACTCGTCCCAGATGCCGACGGCGTTCACCCCGACGAAGAGCCGCGCGATCTGGTTCGCGTCCGCCACCGCGGGCCAGTTGAGGTAGGTGCCGGCGCCGACGAAGTAGTACGGCAGCACCAGGTAGCCGATGACGATGACCGCCGCCAGGTAGACCCAACGGGAGGTCGTCCACGGTGTCCCGCGCACCGGGAAGCGGATGGCGTCCCGGCCGACCAGGCGCCGGGCCAGCCAGGTGGGCAGCACGACCGCGGCGGTCAGGACGATTGCGAACCTCACCATGCCCAGGTCGGACAGGTCCGCCTCCAGCGGGGTCGAGCCCAGCAGCACCAGGCCGATCCCCACCGGCAGCAGCGTCCGCACCAGCACCCGGTCGGCCACCGCGGCCAGCGCGACTCCGGCGACGAGCACGGCCAGCCCGATCCAGAACTGCTGCAGCGCGATCAGCGGGATCGAACTCATGCTGACCAGCGCCATCGCGGTCACCCCGACCGGGCCGGCCGGGGTGACCGGTTTCGTCGCCGCCTCACCCATCGCACCAGCATGCCGGGTGGCCGTCGGTGCGGCCGTGGGCCACGCTGGGTAGGATGGTTGCTCACACGTCACAGGAGGACCGCTGAACCAGCCCATCGCAGCCACCGCCGAGCGTCGCGTCGCGATACCGGTGTCGATCAACATGGTGTCGGTGCTCGGGCCACGAGACGAGTTCCTCAAGATCCTGGAAGACTCGCTGGACGCCGACCTCCACGTCCGTGGCAACGAGATCACCCTGGTGGGTGACCCGGCGGCGGTCACCGCAGCCGCCGACGTGATCACCGAACTCGTCACCATCGTGCGCACCGGCCAGGGGCTCACCGCCGACGCCGTCGAGCGGGTGGTGGGGATGGTCAGCCACGACGTCCCGGCGGCCGAGGTGCTCACCCAGAACATCCTGTCCAGCCGCGGCAAGACGATCCGGCCCAAGACCCTCAACCAGAAGCGGTACGTGGACGCCATCGACTCCCACACCGTGGTCTTCGGGATCGGTCCGGCCGGCACCGGCAAGACCTACCTCGCCGTCGCCAAGGCCGTCCAGGCGCTGCAGGCCAAGCAGGTCAACCGGATCATCCTGACCCGGCCGGCGATCGAGGCCGGGGAGCGGCTCGGCTTCCTGCCCGGCACGCTGAACGACAAGATCGACCCGTATGTGCGTCCGCTCTACGACGCGCTGCACGACATGCTCGACCCCGAGAGCGTGCCGCGGCTGCTGACCGCCGGCACCATCGAGGTCGCCCCGCTGGCCTACATGCGCGGGCGCACCCTGAACGACGCCTTCATCATCCTCGACGAGGCGCAGAACACCTCCATGGAACAGATGAAGATGTTCCTCACCCGGCTCGGCTTCAACTCCAAGATGGTCGTGACCGGAGACGTCACCCAGATCGACCTGCCGACCGGCACCCGCAGCGGGCTGCGGGCGGTCGGGGAGATCCTGGACGGTGTGCAGGACATCTCGTTCTGCACCCTGACCAGCCACGATGTGGTCCGTCACAAGCTCGTCGGCCGGATCGTCGCCGCCTACGACCGCTACGAGGCGACCATCGCCAATCACGGGAAGAACAGATGATCGACCTCAACAACGAGTCGGGTGTCGAGGTCGACACCCAGCGGCTCGTCGGCCTCGCCCGGTTCGCGCTCGACCTGCTGCGGATCCACCCGCAGTCCGAGCTGTCGATCCTGCTGGTCGACACCGACACGATGAGCGCCTACCACGAGAAGTACATGGACGAGCCCGGTCCGACCGACGTCTTGTCCTTCCCGATGGACGAGTTGCGCGCCCCGTCCGGCGACGAGGACCCGCCGCTGGGCCTGCTGGGTGACATCGTCCTGTGCCCCGAGGTCACCGCCGCCCAGGCGGCGGAGAACAACCGCACCGCGGAGGAGGAGGCCGACTACCTTCTGGTGCACGGCCTGCTGCACCTGCTGGGCCACGATCATGCCGAACCTGCCGAGAAGAAGGTCATGTTCGACCTGAACGACCGGATCATCGAGGCCTGGTCGGCCCACCGGGAGTCGTGAGCCGGCCATGACCCAGGACCAGTGGATCGCGATAGCCGTCGCGGTCGTCTGCGTGGTGCTCGCCTCGCTGCTCACCGCAGCCGAAACCGCCTTCGCCTCGATGTCGAAGGCCCGGGTGGAGGCGCTGGTCAACGAGGGCCGCCGCGCCGCGCCCCGGCTGCAGGAGATGGTGGCCGACCGCGCCCCGTACCTGAACACCCTGCTGTTCGTCCGGCTGCTGCTGGAGATCGCCGCGACGGTGCTGGTCACGCTGGTCTACGTCGAGCACTTCGGCCAGGTCTGGCAGCGCATCCTGTTCCCGGTCCTGACGATGGTGGCGATCTCGTTCATCGTGCTCGGCGTCGCTCCCCGCACCCTCGGCCGGCAGCACGCCGAGAACGTGGCGCTGCGCTCGGCCGGGCCGGTCAACGCGCTGGCGACCGTGCTCGGGCCGATCCCGCAACTGATGATCGTGATCGGCAACGTCCTCACCCCCGGACGCGGGTTCGCCGACGGGCCGTTCTCGTCCGAGGCGGAGCTTCGCGAACTGGTCGACATCGCCGAGGCCAAGGAGCTGATCGAGGCCGGGGAGCGGAAGATGATCCACTCCGTCTTCGAGCTCGGTGACACGATCGTCAAGGAAGTCATGGTGCCGCGCACCGAGATGGTCTACATCGAGCGCAGCAAATCCCTGCGACAAGGGGTGTCGCTCGCGCTGCGGTCCGGTTTCAGCCGGATTCCGGTGATCGAGGACGACGTCGACAATGTGGTCGGGGTGCTCTACCTCAAGGACATCATCCGGCGGATGTACGACAACCCCAAGGCCCAGACCGGCGAGACGGTCGAGTCGGTGATGCGGCCACCCACCTTCTGCCCCGACTCCAAGCCGGTCGACGAACTGCTCCGCGAGATGCAGCTCACCCGCAGCCATGTCGTGATCGTGATCGACGAGTTCGGCGGCACGGCGGGCCTGGCCACGATCGAGGACGTGCTGGAGGAGATCGTCGGCGAGATCGTGGACGAGTACGACCAGGAGGTGGCGCCGGTCACCGAGCTGGACGACCAGCGCTTCCGCGTCTCGGCCCGGCTGCCGATCGACGACCTCGGCGAACTGTTCGGGCTGCGGGTTGACGACGAGGACGTCGACACCGTGCTCGGGCTGATGGCCAAGGAACTCAACAAGGTGCCGATCCCGGGCTCGGTGGTGCGCTGGGAGGGGATCGAACTGGTCGCCGAACGCGGCACCGGGCGCCGCCACACCATCCAGACCGTGTTGGCCTCGCTGGTCGACGACGACACCGACCCGGCCGCCGACGCGGCCGCCAAGCTCGCGGCGGAGTCCGCCGGGAGGGTTTCATGACCAGATCGGGCTTCGCCTGCTTCGTCGGGCGGCCGAACGCCGGCAAGTCCACCCTGATGAACGCCCTGGTGGGCACCAAGGTGGCGATCGCCTCGTCCAAGCCGCAGACCACCCGGCACGTGATCCGCGGCATCGTCAACCGCCCGGACGCCCAGTTGATCCTGGTCGACACCCCCGGCCTGCACCGGCCGCGCACCCTGCTCGGCGAGCGGCTCAACGACCTGGTCTACGACACCTGGGCCGAGGTGGACGTGATCGGCGTCTGCCTCCCGGCCAGCCAGCGGATCGGCCCCGGCGACGAGTTCCTGGTCGGCGAGATCGCCAAGCTGCCCCGTCCGCCGGCCCTGATCGCGCTGGCCACCAAGTCTGACCTGGTCAACCCGGCCCGGATGGCCCAGCACCTGGTGAAGATCGCGTCCCTGGAGGAGAAGCTGGGGATCCGCTGGTCGGCGGTCGTCCCGGTCTCCGCCCTCACCAACGACCAGGTGGACATCGTCGCCGACGAGCTGATCAAGCTGCTGCCCGAGGGGCCCCGGCTGTACCCCGACGGCGAGATCACCGACGAGCCGACCGAGACCCGGATCGCCGAGCTGATCCGCGAGGCCGCCCTGGAGGGGGTCGAGGACGAACTGCCGCACTCGCTGACGGTGGTGATCGACGAGATGGGGCTGCGCGAGGGCCGTCCGGCGGACCGTCCGCTGATGGACATCTACGCCTCGATGGTGGTCGAGCGCGACTCCCAGAAGGGGATCATGATCGGCCACCGCGGCCAGCGGCTGCGCGAGGTCGGCACGACCGCCCGCCAGCAGATCGTGGAACTGCTCGGCACCCCGGTCTACCTGGACCTCAAGGTCAAGGTCGTCAAGGACTGGCAGCGCGACCCCAAGCAACTGAACAAGCTCGGCTTCTGAGCGATTCGGCGGTGGCAGGGTTGCCGGTGCCGGGCCTGGCCGGAGGATCACTGCCCGGTCTCATTCGGGGCGCAGTGCTTGGAGCAGCCCGGCGGGTGTGGCAGCATGATGGGCATGTCATGGGCGCGACTCCTGCTTGTCTGCCGCAGCGAGGCCTAGCAGAACCGATCAGGCCTCCTCGCTGCGGAGTCCGTCACGCGCCTGGCATCAGCCCGCACCAAGCGAGGAACCCATGACCATCAACACTTTCCCGACGCGTCCGCAGTCCGCCCCCGTGCAGCAGTCCAGCCCGATGCCGTTCGGCCGGTACACGCCGTTCGAGCCGCTCGACCTGCCGGACCGCACCTGGCCGTCGAAGAAGATCACCAAGGCGCCGCGCTGGCTGTCGACCGACCTGCGGGACGGCAACCAGGCGCTGATCGACCCGATGACGCCCTCACGCAAGCGGAAGATGTTCGACCTGCTGGTGCGCCTGGGCTACAAGGAGATCGAGGTCGGCTTCCCGTCCGCGTCGCAGACGGATTTCGACTTCGTGCGCAGCCTGATCGTGAACGACGCGATCCCCGACGATGTGACCATCAGCGTCCTCACCCAAGCCCGTGAGGACCTGATCGAGCGCACCGCCCAGTCCCTGATCGGGGCCAAGCGGGCGACCATCCACCTGTACAACGCGACAGCGGAGCTGTTCCGGCGGGTGGTCTTCGGCATCGACGAGGCGCAGTGCATCGCCCTGGCGACCCGGGGGACCGAGCTGGTGATGAAGTACGCCGAGCAGAACCTGTCCGACGTCGAGTTCGGCTACCAGTACAGCCCCGAGATCTTCACCCAGACCCCGACCGACTTCGCGATCGAGGTCTGCAACGCCGTGATGGACGTGTGGCAGCCGGGGGAGGGTCGCGAGATCATCCTCAACCTGCCGGCCACCGTCGAACGGTCGACGCCCAACACCTACGCCGACCAGATCGAGTACTTCGGTCGGCACGTCCGCAACCGTCCGTACGTCGCCATCTCGCTGCACCCGCACAACGACCGCGGCACCGCGGTGGCGGCCACCGAGCTCGGCCTGATGGCCGGCGCCGACCGCGTCGAGGGCTGCCTGTTCGGGCACGGCGAGCGGACCGGGAACGTCGACCTCGTCACGCTGGCGATGAACCTGTTCAGTCAGGGCATCGATCCGCAGGTCGATTTCTCCGACATCGACGAGGTCCGCCGGACCGTCGAGTACTGCACCAACCTGCCGGTCCACCCGCGCCACCCGTACGCGGGGGACCTGGTCTACACCGCCTTCTCGGGCTCCCACCAGGACGCCATCAAGAAGGGGCTGGAGGCGCTGGAGAGGCAGGCGGCCGCCCAGGGCCAGACGATCCACGAGATCGCCTGGGAGGCCCCCTACCTGCCGATCGACCCGCACGACGTCGGCCGCACCTACGAGGCCGTGATCCGGGTGAACAGCCAGTCCGGCAAGGGCGGCATGGCCTACCTGATGAAGACCGAGCACTCCCTCGAGCTGCCGCGGCGGCTGCAGATGGAGTTCAGCCGCGTGGTGCAGAAGCGCACCGACTCCGAGGGTGGCGAGGTCGCCCCCGACGAGCTGTGGCGGATCTTCGAGGCGGAGTACCTCTCCGACACCGACCCACTGGAGCTGCTCGGCGTCTCGTCGCTGTCCAACGGCGGCGGCTACACCGTGACCGCGTCGGTGAGGGTGAACGGCGTCGTGCGTGAGATCACCGGGGAGGGCAACGGCCCGGTGTCGGCCTTCGTGGACGCGCTGCGGCTGGTGGGCCAGCGGGTGCGGGTGCTGGACTACTCCGAGCACGCGCTCGCCTCCGGCGGTGACGCCCGGGCAGCGGCCTATGTCGAGGCCGAACTCGGCGAGGGCGACGACGCCCACGTGGTGTGGGGCGTCGGGCTGCACGAGTCGATCGTGACGGCCTCGCTGCGCGCCGTGGTGAGCGCCATCAACCGCGACACCCGGACCGCCTGAGTCGCTCCGGCTTCCGCCGTCCCTCATCGAGGGCCAGGGTTCGCGTCGAGGGCCAGGGTTCGCGCTGAGGGCCACGGTTCGCGTCGAGGGCCACCCATGATGGGTGGCCCTCAACGTTTCGGGTGGCCCTCGGTGGAGACTGGCCGCAGGGACTGCTCCGTCCGGCTGTGGACGGAGCTCTGCGGTGGCCTCAGGCCTGTGGACAACTGACCCGATCCGTGCGGGGAGACCAAGAGTTTCCCGCATGGACGTACTCACCACCAGGGACTGGCTGCAGGGACGCAGCCGCGCGCAGTTGGCAGCCGAGTTGCGCGCGGGGCGGCTGATCCGTCCCCGGCGAGGGATGGTGATCGCTGCGGACGGAACGCCGGCCGATCGACACCTCCGCCGGCTCCGGGCCGCCGTGGGGTACCTCGGCCCGGACACCTACTTCGCCCACGCGTCAGCCGGCCTGCTCCACGGGCTGCCGCTGATGCCCGCCCGGTTCGAGCGGGCGGTCGTCGTGCGTGCGGGAGGTGGCCATGGCGTTGTCCTTCCAACGCTGCACGCCCGAAAGGCGACTCTCGCCGAGCACGAGCGTGCGGTCGTCGGGGGCCTCCCCGCCACTTCGCTGACCCGGACCGTGACCGACCTGCTGCGCCAGCTGCCGTTCGCTGAGGCCGTCATGGTGGCCGACGTGGCGCTGGCCCGCGGTCTGTCGCGCGACGACCTGCGCCGGCTGACCGCGAGCGGACGCGGCTGCCGGATGGCGGCCCGGGCGCTGGACTTCGCCGACCCGCGGGCAGAGAGTCCGGGGGAATCCTTCAGCCGGGCCAGGTTCAGCGAGTGGGGCCTGCCGGCACCCCAACTGCAGAAATCCTTCGTCGACGAGACAGGACGCATCCTGGCGCGGGTCGATTTCTGGTGGGAGCAGTTCTCGCTGGTGGGGGAGTTCGATGGGGCGGTCAAGTACGGCGAGCTGTTGGAGCCGGGGGAGCGGGTGGAGGACGTGGTGCTGGCCGAGAAGCGGCGCGAGCAGAAGCTCCGCGACCTTGGGTTGACGGTGGTCCGCTGGACGTGGTCAGACCTGTGGTCCTCCGAACTGGCGGCCCGCCTGGCCCGAGCGATGCAGACCTGAGCCGGAGCGCAGTGCCCGCAGCGCGCTTGGCCTGCGCTCCCGACCCCGACCCACCGTTCGCGCCGAGGGCCACTGTTGACGCCGAGGGCCACGGTTCGCGTCGAGGGCCACCCATCAGGAGTGGCCCTCGGCGCGGAGGGTGGCCCTCGACGAAAGGGTGGCCGTCCCTGCGCCGCGAAGGGTGTGGTCTTCGACGGACGCGGTGGTGGCGCGGTGGAGCTCGGGGTGGCCGCTGGGCCGCACCGAGAGGGCCCAGCGGCGCTCTTCGTCCGCCTGGTCCGGCGTCTCTGCGTACGGACCGCCACGGACGGAGGTCGGCCCGGTTCGGGTCCGCCCGCCAACCCCCGATAGGATCCGACCATGCCCAAGGTCCTCACCGAACTCCCGGTCGGCGAACGCGTCGGTCTTGCCTTCTCCGGTGGCCTCGACACCTCGGTCGCGGTCGCCTGGATGCGCGAGAAGGGCGCCATCCCGTGCACCTACACCGGCAACCTCGGCCAGTACGACGAGCCCGACATCGACTCGGTGCCCGACCGCGCCCTGGTCTACGGCGCCGAGATCTCCCGGATGGTCGACTGCCGTGAGCTGATGGTCGAGGAGGGCCTGGTCGCCCTCACCTGCGGGGCCTTCCACATCCGCACCGGCGGCCGTACCTACTTCAACACCACGCCGATCGGACGGGCGGTGACCGGCACCCTGCTGGTCCGCGCGATGCGCGAGGACGACGTCTGGGTCTGGGGTGACGGCTCGACCTACAAGGGCAATGACATCGAGCGGTTCTACCGCTACGGACTGCTGGCGAACCCGAAGCTGCGGATCTACAAGCCGTGGCTGGACGAGGCCTTCGTCAGCGAGCTCGGCGGACGTGCGGAGATGTCGCAGTGGCTGTCCGAACGCGACCTGCCCTACCGCGACTCCAAGGAGAAGGCCTACTCCACCGACGCCAACATCTGGGGCGCGACCCACGAGGCCAAGGAGCTGGAGAACCTCGACACCGGCATCGAGATCGTCGAGCCGATCATGGGGGTCAGGTTCTGGGATCCCGCTGTCGAGATCGCGACCGAGGACGTCACCGTCCGCTTCGAGCAGGGCCGCCCCGTCGAGCTGAACGGCAAGACCTTCGCCACCGCCGTCGACCTCGTCTACGAGGCGAACGCGATCGGCGGGCGCCACGGCCTGGGGATGAGCGACCAGATCGAGAACCGGATCATCGAGGCGAAGAGTCGCGGCATCTACGAGGCGCCCGGTATGGCGCTGCTGCACATCGCCTACGAGCGCCTGCTGTCGGCGATCCACAACGAGGACACCCTGGAGAACTACCGCGCCTTCGGTCTCAAGCTCGGCCGGCTGATGTACGAGGGACGCTGGCTCGACCCGCAGTCGCTCATGTTGCGCGAGTCGATCCAGCGCTGGGTGGGTTCGGCGGTGACCGGGACGGTGACCCTGCGGCTGCGCCGCGGCGACGACTACTCGATCCTCGACACCGACGGTCCCAACCTGAGCTACCACCCCGAGCGGCTCTCGATGGAGCGCGTCGAGGACGCCGCCTTCGGTCCGCTGGACCGGATCGGCCAGCTCACGATGCGCAACCTGGACATCGAGGACTCCCGCTCGCGGCTCGAGCAGTACGCCGACCAGGGCATGGTTGGCGGGGCGATCTCGGCCCTGGTGGGCGTCCTTGAGGCCGGTGAGGCACCGGCGATCAACGAGCTCGGCGCCGAGGTGCCCCCGGCGATCGCCGAGGCCGAGGAGGGTGCGGCCTTCGACTTCGGGACCGACTAGCACCGTCCCGGCCCATCGAGGGCCACCGTTCGTGCTGAGGGCCACCCATGATGGGTGGCCATCGGCGTGTGAGGTGGCCCTCGGTGGTTGGAGTTGCGCTGAGTCAGACCTGGTTGGGCAGGGCGCCGCCGTAGCGGCGGTCCCGCTGGACGTAGAGCTCGATGGCCCGCCACAGGTCCCGGCGGTCGAAGTCGGGCCACAGGGTGTCCAGGAAGACCAGCTCGGCGTAGGCCGACTGCCACAGCAGGAAGTTGGACGTGCGCTGCTCGCCCGACGACCTGACGAACAGGTCGACATCGGGGATCTCGGGCTCGTCCAGATAGCGGCGGAAGCGTTCCTCGGTGAGCCGGGACGGATCCAGTTCGCCGCGGACGGCGGCCTCGGCGATCTTGCGTGCCGCATCGGTGATCTCAGCCCGGCCGCCGTAGTTGACGCAGAACTGCAGGGTCAGGACGGTGTTGTCCTTGCTCTGCTCCTCGGCCTCCTGGAGTTCCCGGATCACCGACTTCCACAGCCGTGGGGCACGCCCGGCCCAGCGGATCCGGACGCCCATCGCATCCAGCTGGTCGCGCCGGCGATGGATCACGTCGCGGTTGAAGCCCATAAGCCAGCGCACCTCGTCGGGCGAGCGGCGCCAGTTCTCGGTCGAGAAGGCGTAGGCCGACAGGTAGGGGATGCCGATCTCGATAGCCCCCTCGATGACATCGAACAGCGAGTCTTCGCCGCGGGCGTGGCCCTCGGTGCGTGGCAGCTTCCGCTCCTTGGCCCAGCGGCCGTTGCCGTCCATCACGATCGCGACGTGCCGGGGCAGCAGCGCCCGGTCCAGCTCCGGCGGACGAGCGCCAGAGGGATGCGGGATCGGGGGACGGGGGACCTTCTTCGAAGCCACGCCGGAAGCCTACGGGACGAGCCGCGCCCCCGCCCGGTCTCGCGTCCGGCGGCGCCCCAACGCGCGGGTCGACGCCGGCGGTGGCCGCGCCCTGAGAGCCGGCGCGCCCTCACTGCTGAATCGTCAGCAAAGTTGAGTCTGGTGGACTCAATCCACTTGAACTCCGTCGCCGGGCGAGGCAGACTAAGGGCTGTTAGCACTCAAGTAAGCCGAGTGCTAAGGACTTACAGAGGAGTTGAGTAACCATGGCACGCACCTTCGATCCGCTCCGCGAGATGGACCGCTGGTTCGCGGACGTCGCTCGTACCCCGGCCTCTCTGGCGATGCCGATGGACCTCTACCGCGAGGGTGAGGCCTTCATCGTGCACGTCGACCTTCCCGGCGTCGAGCCGGCCTCGATCGACATCGACGTCGAGGACCGCACGCTGACGATCCGCGCAGAGCGCAAGGCTCCCACCGGCGAGGGGGACCGGCGCTGGCTGGTCCACGAGCGCCCCACCGGCACCTTCGCCCGCCAGCTGACCTTGGGCTACGGCGTCGCCCCGGACCGGATCTCGGCCGACTACAGCGACGGTGTGCTGAGTCTGACGATCCCGGTCGCCGAGGAGGCCAAGCCGCGCAAGATCTCGGTCGCCCACACCGGCGGCACCACGCAGATCGAGGGCTCGGTCGAAGGCGAGCCGAACGCCTGACCAGCCACGAAGGCCCCGACCGCAGCGGTCGGGGCCTTCGGCGTCTTCGGATTCCCGGGCCTCGGGTGCCCGGGCCGCGATCCAGCCCCGGACATCGGCAGCGCCCCAGTCAAGGCCCATGCCCCCGCCCGGACGTCGGACGCGCCGCAGCGGCCGAGGCTCCAGCCGGCTACAGCCCGGCCGAGACCTTGTTCAGCCGGTTGAGTTGGGCGCGGCCCAGCTTCAACGTCATCGCCGCCAGCAGCGCCGGTAGCTGTTCGGGGTCGCTCACGCTGGCGATCGGTGAGACCACGCCCGGCTGCTGCCGCACCCAGGCCAGTGCGACCGTTGCCGGCTCGGCCCCCAGCTCGTCGGCGATCGCGAGCACCTCGTCCAGCACGGCGAAGCCGGCCGGGGTCGCGAAGTTCCGAACCCGGGCGGCGCGCGGGCCGTGGACCAGTTCGTCCCGGGCGTACTTGCCGGTCAGGAACCCGGCCGCCAGCCCGAAGTAGGGCACCAGCGCCAGCTTGTGCTGCTGCGCGATGTCCCGGACGCCGCCGTCCTCCACCTCGCTGCGGTGCACGAGGTTGTAGTGCGGCTGCGCGGCGACCGGCAGTGCCAGTCCGTCCGCGGTCGCGACGTCGATCACCTCCGCGATCCGCTCGGCGGTGAAGTTCGACAATCCCCAGTGCCGGATCGTGCCCTGGCGCACCATCGCGTCGAAGGCGCCGACCCACTCTGCGGTCGGCACCGAGGGGTCGTCCTCATGGGCGTAGTACAGGTCGATCGTCTCGACCCCCAGCCGGCGTCGCGAGCCGTCCAGGCAGATCCTGAGGTTGGCCGGACGCAGCCCGCGATGGACCGGATGCTTGCCCACCTTCGTCGCGATCACCATCTGGTCGCGGTTGCCGCGGCGGCGCAGCCAGGCGCCGATCAGGCTCTCCGACTCCCCGCCGGTGTTCCCCGGGACCCAGGTGGAGTAGGAGTCGGCCGTGTCGATGAAGTTGCCGCCGCCGTCGCAGTAGGCGTCGAGGATGGCGTCGGACGTACCGGCGTCCGCCGTCCAGCCGAAGACGTTCCCGCCCAGGCACAGCGGCGCCACCCTCAACGTTGAGATGCGCTGCATGGCTACACCTTAGGAGGACAACTCGAAGTCGACGGTCAGATGCACGAAGAGTTCCTGCGTGGCGTTGAGCTCGACCCCCAGGTCGACCGGACCGGCCGCCTTCATCGCGTACATCGCACCGTCCTCGGCGAACGGGACGCGGGGCGCCGGCAGGTTCCACGAGTCGCTGATCGTGGAGATCCCGCTGATCGTCGCGCCGGCCGCGGCGGCCACGGCATCGGCCTTGCGGCGGGCCTTCGCCAGCGCAGCGGCGGTCGCATCGATGCTCGCCTCGAAGGAGTCGAAGACCCATTCCAGCTCGGTCAGCTGCACCCCGGAGTGTCCCGCCACCACGCCGAGCAGGGCGGGCAGCTGCCCGGGCTCGGCGTGGACCGCCAGCAGGTACTCGGCCGAACTGCGGGCCAGCACCCCGTTGCGGCTGTCCAGCCGGACGCCGGTGACCTCGATCGCGTCCTCGCCGATCCCGGCCGCCGCCAGGGCGCCGACCAGGGACCGTACCTCGGCGGCCTGCCGGGTGGCGGCATTGCCGAAGACCAGCGACTCGCCCTTGATCCGCAGGTGGACGCGGGCCGCGACGGCGTCCACCCGCACCGAGTCGTCCACGGTGATGCGCAGGATTCCCATCGCCACAGCGTAGGGGCCGGCGGTCCACCCGGGCCACGGGTGGTGGGCCGCGGTGGCCGGTGGTGGCAGCGGCGTCGGCGGAGGTGGCACCATGCCTCATGAGCATCATCAGCCTTGACGTGTCGGAGCGGATCGCCCTGCTGGAGGCGGAGGGCCGCGAGCTCGTCCTCGACTCCTTCACCCATGCCGACGCCTGGCGGCTCGGCAGCCGCCTGTACGAACTGGCCGCCGAGCGTCGGCTGCCGGTGGCGATCGACCTGCGTCACGGCGAGCAGCAGGTGTTCCATGCCGCGCTGGAGGGCAGTTCGGCAGACAACGACTCCTGGCTGGCCCGCAAGGCGGCGGTGGTGCGTCGCTACGACGAACCGTCGCTGCTGGTCGGCTACCGCTTCGAGGCCAAGGGGCGCGACTTCAACGCCTACACCCAGTTGCCGTTCCAGCAGTACGCCGCGCACGGCGGCGCACTGCCGATCCGGGTCCGCGGGGTCGGCATGGTCGGCACCGCGGCCGTCTCCGGGCTCGCCGGCCACGAGGACCACGCCCTGGTGGTGCGGGCCCTGCGCGACCTGCTGGAGTGACCGCCGGCTAGATGGTCTCCACCGCGGCGCGCTCGATGGCCAGGCCGGCCACGTAGCGCTCCATGTAGGCGTCGAAGCCCGCGACGTCGGACGGATCCGGTTCCGCGGTCTGCAGCGCCGCCGACGCGAACACCTCGCGGGAGAGGAAGTCGCCCAGGCTCTGGCCCGGCTCGCCGTCCTTGGCGAAGGCCGCGAGCACTGCGATGCCCCAGGCGCCGCCCTCGCCGGCGATCTCGCCCACCGTCACCGGGGCGTTGATCGCCGCGGCCAGGAAGCGCTGCGCGACGCCGCGGGTCTTGAACAGCCCGCCGTGGGCGAACATCGAGTCGAGCTGGACGTGTTCCTCCTCGAGCAGGATGTTCATCCCGATCCGCAGCGTCGCCAGCGAGGCGAACAGGTGGCTGCGCATGAAGTTCGCCAGCGAGAAGGTGCTGTCCGGCGTCCGCACGAACAGGGGACGGCCCTCGGTGAGGTGCGTGATGTGCTCGCCCGACAGGTAGTTGTAGGACAGCAGGCCACCGGCGTCCGGCTCCCCGGCCAGGGCCGCGCCGAACAGCGCCTCGAAGACCGCCGAGCTGTCCACCCCGGCGCCGATCGCGTCGGCGAACTCGCGGAACAGACCCGCCCAGGCATTCAGCTCGCTGGCGCCGTTGTTGCAGTGCACCATCGCGACCAGGTCGCCGGCCGGCGTCGTCACCAGGTCCAGTTCGGCGTGCCGACGCGACAACTCGCCCTCCAGCACGATCATCGCGAAGATGCTGGTGCCGGCCGAGACATTGCCGGTCCGCGGGCTCACCGAGTTGGTGGCCACCATGCCGGTGCCGGCATCACCTTCGGGCGGGCAGAGCGGGACGCCGGCCTGCAGGGTGCCGGTCGGGTCGAGCAGCGCCGCGCCGGCCGGGGTGAGCCGTCCGGCGGTCTCACCGGCGGGCAGCACGGTCGGCAGCAGGTCGGCCAGCTTCCAGCCGAACCCGCGGCCGGCGACCAGTTCGTCGAACTGGGCCAGCATCGTGGCGTTGTAGCTGCCGGTGGCGATGTCGATCGGGAACATGCCGGACGCGTCACCGACCCCCAGCACCCGCTCCCCGGTGAGCTGCCAGTGCACGTAGCCGGCCAGGGTGGTCAGGTGGCTGACCGAGCCGACGTGCTCCTCGCCGTTGAGGATCGCCTGGTACAGGTGCGCGATGCTCCAACGCTGCGGGATGTTGTGCCCGAACAGCGCGGACAGCTCCTCGGCGGCCGGCCCGGTGATGGTGTTGCGCCAGGTCCGGAACGGCACCAGCAGCTCCCCGTCGGCGTCGAAGGCCAGGTAGCCGTGCATCATCGCCGAGACGCCGATCGCGCCGACCACGTCCAGGGTGGTGTCGTAGCGCGCCTTGACGTCGGCGGCCAGCGAGGCGAAGCAGGACGCCATCCCCTGCCACACCGCGTCGAGGGAGTAGGTCCAGATCCGGTTCACGAACTGGTTGTCCCAGTCGTGGCTACCGGTGGCGATCGGGGTGTTGCCCGGGCCGATCAGGACCGCCTTGATCCTGGTGGAGCCAAGCTCGATACCGAGCGCTGTCTGCCCCGCCGCGATGGCCTGGCGCGGGTCGATCCCCTGGTCTCCGATCGTCATTGATCCTCCTGCTGCAGCGTCCTCACCGGGTGCCTGCCACCCTGCGTGAACGGTAACACCGCGAGCCTGCGGCACGCCTGCGGCCAGGGCGAATCCGAGCGGGGAGAATGGACGGGTGCCTACCTATCGTGACGAGGCGGTCGTGCTGCGCACCCACAAGCGGGGTGAGGCCGACCGGATCATCACGATGCTCTCGCGCCATCACGGCAAGGTGCGGGCGGTGGCCCGAGGGGTGCGTCGCACGGCCTCGAAGTTCGGCGCCCGGCTGGAGCCGTTCAGTCATGTCGACCTGCAGTTCGCCACCGGACGGACGCTGCACGTGATCACCCAGGCCGTCACCC
>JAEZHJ010000195.1 GCA_023436925.1 Actinomycetes bacterium | reverse complement strand
GGCAACCGCGCACCGCGATCACCGGGGCCGCCCGCGCGGTATCCGGGACGGCGCAGACCCGCGCCCGGATCCGCGAACTGCGCCCCGGCCCGGGCGCCGGGCTGCGCCGCTTCGCCGAGGGCGTGGCCGGGCAGGTCTCGGACTGGCTGGGTACCTTCGCCGGTCCGGCCCCGGCGACCAGCCTCGACGAGCTGACCGGCGATGATTTCGCGGCCCAGAGCCGGTTCGAGCCCCGGATCCCGGCTCTGGTGGCCGGCGCGACAGTGACGGTGGGAATGGCCGTCGCCGCCGGGCGCAGCCTCTTCGGAGCCGGCTTCCTGCAGGGCGAGCGGCTGCTCCCCGCACCCGCCGGCTGGCGCGAACTGCTCGACAGCTACCTGCTGGCCGTCCCGGGGCAGGCCGAGCTCAGCGGGCCGGCCTGGACCGGACTGGCCGGCCTCGCCTCGCTGATCACCGCCGGCCGGCCGGAGTTCCTCGTCAGCGTGCTGGTGATGGGGTGCGTCCCGCTGGCCTGGCTGGCCGCCTTCCGCTTCCTGCGCCAGTCGCTGGGCAGCGCCACCCTGGCCGGGGTCGGTGCCTTCTGCTACGCGGTCGCCCCGGCCGTGATCGGGATCCTCAACCTCGGTGCGATCGGCGCCGCCTTGTGGACCGTCCTGCTCCCGGTGTTCGCCTACAGCCTGCGGGCCTGGCTCACCGAGGAGACCCTGCTGTGGCGGCGGGCGGCGGCGGCCGCGCTGTGGGCCCTGATGCTGGTCGCCCTGGTGCCGCTGGCCTGGGCGGTGCTGCTCCCGCTGGCCGTCGGCCTGGTGCTGCGCCGCCGGAGTGCGACGATGGCGGGCCAGGCGGCGCTGCTGGTGGTCGCTCCCTTGCTGTTGGTGGTCGGGCCGTGGCGGGAGACGTTGCTGAGCTACCCGGGCCGGCTGCTCACCGGGATCGACCCCTCCCTGGGCGGTACCGATCCGGTCGAGCCCTGGCAGGTGCTGCTGGGCCGGGTGGCCGGCCAGTTGCCACCGCTGTGGCTCTCCGTCATCGTGATCGCCGGGCTGTGGGCCGTGGCGCTCGCCGGTGCCCTGCGCCGGGGTGCCGCCGCGGCCAGCGCGCTCGTGGCGGCGGCGCTGGCGGCCGGTGCCGCGCTCGGGCTGACCCGGTTGCTGGTCTGGGTGCCCCCGGGGGAGTGGGCCCGGCCGGAGGCGCTGGAATGGCTCGTGCTGATGATCGGTGGCCTGGTGCTGGCGGCCGCCTGGGGCCTGGACGGCGTCGCCGAGGAGTTGCGCGGCGCGAACCTGGGCCTGCGTCACCTGGGCACCCTCGCCCTGGCCGCGGTCACCGCGGCAGTCGTCGTGCTGGCTGGTGGCTGGTGGGTGGTGGCCGGGCAGTCAGGCCTGAGCCGCGGGCCGGCGAGCACGTTGCCGCCCTTCGTCCGCAACGCGCAGGTCTCCGACACCCCGGGGCGCACCTTCGTCCTCGAGGTGGGCGCCGACGCCGTCGACTGGTCGGTCACCGAGGGTGACATGCCGCGACTCGGCGATGTCGAGCGCGGACTCTTCTTCTCCGGCGACGAGCAGGCGGTCGCGCTGGCCGCCTCGGTCGCCGGACGGCTGGCGACTGGCAGCGCCGACGACGAACTGCTGGGGGACCTGCGCAGCCTGGGCGTCTCCTACATCTGGCTGCGCGGCGGCGACGCCGCCGAGCGCCTCGGCATCAGCAACACCCCCGGCCTCGGCGTCGGCACCTCCGACGGCGACACCACGGTCTGGCCGGTGCCCGAGTCCGGGCTGGCCGTGCTGGTGACGCAGGAAGGTCCCCAGCTGGTAGGGCCGGGCACCGAGCTCAGCGGCGGCACCGAACTGCGGCTGGCCGAGCCGGTCGACCCGCGCCGCCGGGTCTTGGTGGACGATCACGAACTGACCCCCCTGGAGGTCGCCGGTCCCGGATCGGCCTACGACGTGGCAGGGTTGAGCGGCACTCTGGAACTGCCAGCCGAGGACGGCACCCCGTGGTGGGCCTGGCTGCAGCTGGCCGGGCTGCTGCTGCTCGGTCTGGTAGCCGCGCCCGGCATCCGCCGGCAGACCGCGCTCGCGCCGCGCCGGGTGCAGGAGCGGGCGCCCGCCCGTCCGGCTGCGTCGGCCCCGCGGCGGGCCGCAGGAGGTGGGTCATGAAGCCCTGGCTGGTCCCGGCCGCGACCGTGGTGCTGCTCGGCGCCGCCACCGTGGCGGCGACCCTGGCACCGGCTGCCGCTCCGCCCCCGGCGGCGCGCCCGTCCGACACCGGACGGATCACGCTGGCCTGCCCGTCCTTCGACACCGCCACGGCGTTCACCCGGGTCGCGGCAGCGGCGACCGGCCCGGGCCTGCGGACGGCGGCGCTGTCCGATCCCGGTACCGCCGATGAGCCGCAGGGCGTCGCCGTGCTCGCTGGCCGCAAGGAGCCCGTGCTGGTCAGCGGCCGCCGCGACACCACCTTCGGCGCGGTCAGCATGGTGCGCGCCGACACCGGACCGGACCGCGGCCTGTCCGGGGTGACCTGCCGGACCCCCGGCACCCAGCAGTGGTTCACCGGCGTGCAGTTGGGAGACGACGCCCAAGCCGACCTGGTCCTGGTGAACTCCGACAGCACTGACGCCGTTGTCGACCTCACCATCCTCGGCCCCCAGGGCCGGATCAACGCGCCCGGCTCCCGTGGGCTGGTCGTCGAGGCGAGGGGAGCGCGCAGCGTGCCGCTGGCGGTGCTGGCGAGCGCCGACGGGCCGGTGAGCGTGCTGGTGGAGAGTTCCGCCGGCCGGGTCGCTCCCACCCTGCGCCAACGGCTGTGGGACGGCTCCGACCCGCTGGGCGCCGACTGGATCCCGGCCACGGCCGCACCCGACACCGAACTGGTGATCCCCGGCATCCCGGCCGGGGACGGCCGCCGCGAACTGGTGGTGACCAACCCGGGTGAGCGGACGGCCAGCGTGGCCGTCGAGCTGCTGGGGGAGCAGGGCCGCAGCGCCCTGGCCGGCGTCGAGCACCTCGAGATCCCGGCCGGGACCACCCGAACCTTCGACCTCGGCCCCGGGCTGGCCGGGCAGGTCGCCGGCCTGCGACTGGCCGCCGAGCAGCCGGTGACCGCCACGGTGAGGCTGGCCTCGGCGGCCAAGGCCGACCAGAGCGATCCGGCCTGGGCCGCGGCCCTTCCCGGGTTCGGCCCGGACGGCCTGTGGCCGATCCCGGCCTCGACCAGCGCGAAGGTGGCGCTGTTGCTGAGCAACCCCGCCGAGGAGGACCAGACGGTGGAGGTCACCCTCGGCAACCAGCTGGGCGGGCCTGGCGAGACCACGACCCACACCGTCCCGGCGGGCGCCACGCTGACCGTTGCGGTGCCCGAGGCGGAGACCGACGTGGTGGAAGTCAGGGCGGGGGAGGCCAGCCCGGTGCGTGGCGCGGTCGTCGTGACCAGCCGGCTGGGAAAGATCCGCGGCCTGGCGCTGATCGACCTGGTCGACGCCCAGCAAGCTGCGGCGACCGACCTGCCGATCGAGTACGACCCCCACGCGGGGGCGTGAGGACGCCCGTCAGTCCCAGTCCTCGCCGGCGGCGGGCGGGTCGATCTCGGCGGCGTCGATCCCGGTGAGCGCGGCGAGTTGCTCGACGATGGTGCGATGCACCAGCACGGCCAGGTCCTTGCGCCCGGTGGCCCGGTGCTCCAGCGGCCGGCGGTACAGCACCACCTGGCCGCGCTGGCCGGGGCGGGCGGAGACGGCGGCGGCCAGCGGGGCCTGCTCGTACCAGCCGGAGGTCAGCGTGGGCACGTCCTCGAAGCCGATGTCCACCCCCGCCAGGGCGCGGGGGCAGGTCTTCGCGACCCGGCCCACCGAGGCCCGGATGCAGCTGGTGAAGAACTCCGTGCCGAGGGCCCGGTGGCGCACCGGCATCGGGGCGCCGGTCAGCGGGTTGGGCGCGGCCAGTGGCCCGCGCATCCCGCGTCCGTGGCGGTCCCGGTGCTTCACCCCTCCACGATATCGGCGCGACACCGGAGCGGCCTGCCACCACCGGCGACCGGCCAGGGCTACCGTGGCTCCGTGACAATTCGACGCTGCTCGCGCTCGACGTGCTCACAGCCGGCGATGGCGACGCTCACCTACGTGTACGCCGACTCCACTGCAGTGTTGGGGCCGTTGGCGCTGCGCGCCGAGCCCGGCTGTTACGACCTGTGCCGGGAGCATTCCCGCACGCTGAGCGCACCGCGGGGCTGGGAAGTGATCCGGCTGCCGGAGACCGGCGACGGCTTCCGGCCGGCCGCCGATGACCTGATGGCGCTGGCCGAGGCGGTCCGCCGGGTCGGCATGGGTGGGCTGGACCCGGAGCCGGAACCGCTCACCACCCGCCGCAAGGGCCACCTCGCCGTGGTCGCCGATCCGGACTGAGGCCCGCCTGCCGCGGCGTCCGGCTCAGGCCCTACGCTGAACCCATGCTCATGCCGCAGGTCTTCAAGGCCAACGACATCCGCGGGCTGGTCCAAGGCGACAACCCCGAGTGGGACATCGCCGGCGCCCGTGCGCTCGGCGCCGCCTTCCCCACGGCCCTGGGCCTGGCCGGGAGCGAGTTCATCATCGGGCGGGACATGCGGGCCGGCGGCTTCGAGCTCAGCCGCGCCTTCGCCGAGGGCGCGATGGCGATGGGCGCCGGTGTGGTTGATATCGGCCTGGCCGCCACCGACCAGGTCTGGTACGCCTCGGGGGTCACCGGCCTGCCCGCCGTCCAGTTCACCGCCTCCCACAACCCCGCCCAGTACAACGGGGTGAAGTTCTGCCTGCCCCACGCCGCCCCGATCACCCCCGAGCTGATGGCCCGGATCCGTGACCTCGCGACACAGGGGGACGGTTCTTCCGCACAGGGGGACGGTTCTTCCGCACAGGGGGACGGTCCTGCAGAGCCCGTCACCCGCGGCCGGCTGCGGGAACTCGACACCCTGCCGGGCTATGCCGAGCGGTTGCACTCCCTGGTCGACCTCACCGGTTGGCGTCCGCTGCGCGTGGTGGTGGACGCCGGCAATGGGATGGCCGGACACACCACCCCGGCCGTTCTCGGGACGCTGGGGATCGAGCTGATCGGGCTCTACCTCGACCTGGACGGCGACTTCCCCAACCACCCGCCGAACCCGCTCGAGCCGGAGAACCTGCGGGACGCGCGCGCCGCGGTCCGCGAGCACGGTGCCGACCTCGCGCTGGTCTTCGACGGCGACGCCGACCGCTGCTTCATCATCGACGAGCAGGGCGAGGTGATCAGCCCGTCCGTCATCACCGCGCTGATCGCCCAGGCCGAACTGGCCCGGGAGCCGGGCGCGGCGATCGTGGTCAACACCGTCACCTCGGCAGCGGTGGGCGACGTCGTCGCCGCTGCCGGCGGACGCCTGGTGGTCGGCAAGGTGGGCCACACCTACCTCAAGGCCCTGATGGCCCAGCACAACGCGATCTTCGGCGGCGAGC
Source organism: Actinomycetes bacterium (assembly GCA_023436925.1). Taxonomy (GTDB): domain Bacteria; phylum Actinomycetota; class Actinomycetes; order Propionibacteriales; family Propionibacteriaceae; genus Propionicimonas. The sequence goes on along the minus strand of JAEZHJ010000195.1, from coordinate 2,865 downwards.
ACTCCGGCCACTACTACTTCCGCGACTTCTGGGGGGCCGACACCGGCATGCTGGCCGCCCTCCACGTGCTGTCGCTGGTCGGACGGTCGGCGCTGCCCGCCTCCCGGCTGGCCGACGCCGTGCCGAGCTACGCCGCCTCGGGGGAGCTGAACTCGGTGGTGCCGGATCCGAAGGCCACCATGCAGCAGGTCGCCGAGGCCTTCGCCGGCGACGGCCGCCTGGACTGGACCGACGGCCTGACCGTGCGCGGCGAGGACTGGCAGGTCAGCGTCCGGGCCTCCAACACCGAACCGCTGCTGAGGCTGAACGTCGAGGCCCGGCAGCCCGAGACCATGACCCGGTTGCGCGACCGCGCACTGGCCGTCATCAGACAAGGAGAACGATGAGCGACATCCCCGCCGACGTCCTGGAGATCCTGGTGTGCCCCTCGTGCCACACCAAGCTGGCCTGGGACTACGAGGCCGCGGAACTGCAGTGCACCCTCGCCGAGTGCGGCCTGGCCTACCCGGTGCGCGACGGCATCCCGATCCTGCTGGTCGACGAGGCGCGCCGACCCGGTCCCCGGTAGCCCGGTGGACGACTTCGACGACTCCCGGCTGGACGATCCGGAAGCCCTGCAGGCGGCCGACCAGCTTTTGCGTCCGATCGCGGAGGCCGGGGCGCGGGTGCGTCGCGAAGCCGCCGGCGCCGAGGAGGCGCTCAGCCGGCTCGACGACGCCGACCGGCCGCGGGCAGTCATCGCCTTCGGCCCGGAGGCCCGCCTGCTGCGCGCCGTGCTCGAGCCGACCTGTCCGGTGCCGTTCATGGCCTGGCCCCGGCTCGGCCTGCCGGGCTGGGTCGGCCCGCTGGACGTCGTGGTCGTGATGGGCCGGGGGAGCAGGGAGTCCTGCGCGGCCGCCTACGAGGCGGTCCGGCGCGGCTCCCGGCTGGTGGTGGCCTGCCCGCCGGACTCGGCCCTGGCCCGGCAGTCGGCCTCGCCGGCGACCACCCTGCTGCCCACCCGCACCGACGACCCGCTCTCGGCCGCCGTGGTGATGCTGAGCGCCCTGCACCGCCTCGGCCTGGGCCCGGTCGTCGTCCCGGACCAGCTCGCCGACGTGCTCGACACCGTCGCCGAGGACTGCTCGTACACCCTGGACGCCACCCAGAACCCGGCGAAGGCGGCAGCCCTCGAACTGGCCGACGCCCAGCCACTGGTCTGGGGCGGCTCGATCCTGGCCGCCCGGGCCAGCCGGCGGATCGCGGAGGCGCTGCGCTCGGCCTCCGGTCGGGTGGTGCTCTCGGCCGACGCGGGTGCGCTGGAGCCGCTGCTCGCCGACGTCCGGCCGCGGGACGTCTTCGCCGACCCGTTCGAGGACGCCACCGCGGGCCTGCGACCGGGCCTGGTGCTGATCGATGACGGCATGGACGACGGCTCGGCGGCCGAGGAGCGGACCCGCCTGGAGCAGATCGCCGCCGCCCGCGACGTGACGGTCTCCCGGATCGCCAGCACCCGGGGCAGCGCCGTGGAGCGCTACGTCGCGGTCCTCGCGCAGGGCCTGTTCACCGCCGCCTACCTGCAGATCGGACTGGGTCGCGCCGACCGCGCCGACGACTCCCTGGAAGGTCCGGACCGGTGAGCAGCCACGGCGGCACCCGGGCCGTGATCGCAGCGATGGCGGCGAACGCCTTCATCGCGCTGACGAAGTTCATCGCCTGGGCGCTGACCGGCGCCTCCTCGATGCTCGCCGAGGGCGTCCACTCGGTCGCCGACACCGGCAACCAGATCCTGTTGCTGTTCGGCGGCCGGCGGTCGCGCCGCGAGGCGAACGAGGAGCACCCCTTCGGCTACGGCCGGGAGCGCTATGTCTTCGCCTTCCTGGTCTCGATCATCCTGTTCAGCCTGGGCGGCCTGTTCGCGCTGTACGAGGCGTTCCACAAGTACGAGGAGATCCAGGCCGGCCATCCCAACGAGCTGCTGGACGGGCCCTGGTGGTGGGTGCCGCTGGTCGTCCTGGTGGCGGCGGTGATCGCGGAGTCGCTGTCCTTCCGGACCGCCATCCGCGAGTCGCGTCCGGCGAAGGGCCGACAGGGCTGGCTGCGCTTCATCCGCACCGCCAAGTCCCCGGAGTTGCCGGTGATCCTGCTGGAGGACCTGGCTGCCCTGCTCGGCCTGGTGTTCGCGCTACTCGGCGTCGGGCTGACCCTGCTCACCCACAACGGGGTCTGGGACGTGGTCGGCACGGCCATGATCGGCGCCCTGCTGATCATCGTCGCGGTCACCCTGGCGGTGGAGACCAAGAGCCTGCTGATCGGCGAGGCTGCCGCACCCGAGGCGGTCGGACGGATCCGCGCCGCGCTCGAGGGCACTGACGGCGTCGGACGGGTGATCCACCTCAAGACGCTCCACCTCGGGCCGGAGGAGGTGCTGGTCGCGGCCAAGATCGCTGTGGAGCCGACCGACTCCGCCGCCCGGGTGGCGGCGGTGATCAACACCGCCGAGGCCGCGATCCGGTCCGCCGAGCCGCTGGTGACCGCGCTCTACCTCGAACCCGACATCGACACCGCCGGGAGTGGTCCGGCGCCCGCCCAGCCGGGCGGCCACTGACCCCGGCGGGATCCGGCCGGAAGCCGGGCTGTCGTGCCCCCGGTAGGCTGTCGCCTCGTGGAGTACCGCGTAGCTGACCTGGGCCTTGCCGACTTCGGGCGCAAGGAGATCACGCTCGCCGAGCACGAGATGCCCGGCCTGATGGCGATGCGTCGCCGGTTCGGCGACGCCAAGCCGCTGACCGGGGCCCGGATCGCCGGGTCGCTGCACATGACCGTCCAGACCGCGGTGCTGATCGAGACCCTGGTCGAGCTGGGCGCAGAGGTTCGCTGGGCTTC
>JAEZHJ010000085.1 GCA_023436925.1 Actinomycetes bacterium | reverse complement strand
CGGCCGAGCAGCCGGCGCACCGGGTCCGGCCGGGCGGGCACCGGGGCCGGCGACTGGCGCCGGGCGTCGCGCCGGTCGCGCACCAGGAGCTGGTGCAGCGCCTGGGCGTCGGCTCCCGGGTCGAGCCCGGCCAGGGTGGCCAGGACATCGGCCGGCAGCTTGCGGGCGTGGCTGCGGGCCCGCTCCAGGACGCGGAAGGCCACCGTCCCGACCGGGCCGGCGACCTCGGGGTCGACCGGGTGGCGGTCCAGCAGCCGCAGCATCTCGACGGCGCAGATGAAGTAGCCGCTCGCAGCGACCACCCGCGAGTCGGTGTTCATGATGGAGCCTTCGCGCACCCGCCGGGCCAGCAGGCGGACCGGGAGGTGGGCGGCCCGTCCCGCCCGGAGCAGGGCCGCGAAGGTGAACAGGTTGTCCTCGCGCGAGATCCCTTCCCGGAAGCGCAGCGGGGGCAGCGCCGGTGAGCCGTCCGCCGCCGGCCGGCCGTCCAGCAGGGTTCGGCGGGCCAGGTACAGGCAGGTGCTCGCGCGGTACCCGCCGTCCGCCACCAGGGCGGCGACCAGCCGCTCGCCCGGGACCGGATCGCGGTGGCCGTCAGCGCGCTCGTAGTAGCCGTCGAGCTTGCGGACCAGCCCCTCCCGGGCGCCGGGCCCGGCCTGCGTGACGCCGTCGAACAGCAGCAGGTCGAGGCGGTGCTCGTCGGCGTGGGTGACGAGTTCGCCCAGTTCGTCGAGCCGCCAGTAGTCATCGGAGTCCAGGAAGCAGACGTAGCGGCCGCGGGCCAGGTCGAGGGCGGCGTTGCGGGCGGCGGACTGGCCGGCCCAGGCCTGGTGGAAGACCCGGACGCGGGGGTCGGCGGCAGCCAGCCGATCCAGCAGCGCCGGGCTGGAGTCGGAGGAGCCGTCGTCGACGCAGAGCACTTCCAGCTCGACCCCGGTCTGGGCCAACACGCTCGCGACCGCCTGGCGCAGGTAGTGCTCGGTGTTGTGGACGGGGATCACGACGCTGACGTCGGGGCCGTCCGGATCGTCAGCGGGGCGGGGTGCTGCCGCCGGTGCCGGACGCGGCGGTGCGGCGGGGGAGGGGGCTGCCGGCGGGCGCAGCAGCGCCGAGCGGGCCTCGGCGGCAGCCGCCGCGGCGCGCCTCTCCGCGTCCTGCCAGTGCCGGAACAGCAGGGTCTGGCGGTCGTGGGTGGTGAGTTCGGCCACCGCGTCGTCGTACCGGCGGCGCAGGAAGTAGCCGTCCGGTCGGCCGGTGACGCCGAATCGGGGGAACACGTCGCCGAGTAGGGCCTGGTGGACGGCAGTGAAGGCCTCCGGGGTGCGCACCTTGTTCAGGGCCGTCAGCGAGGTTTCCACCACCAGGTTGGTGAAGGCCCGCTCCAGGCGGGGCCATGCCCCGGTGCGCTGCAACTGGTCGCGCAGCGCGTCCAGCGCCGTGACGAAGTCCAGCGGCGACTCGTGCAGGGTGGACTGCAGGCTGCCGGGATGACCGATCCGGTAGTCCACCCCGTAGCCGGGGAGGTGGCTGATCCGGGTCGCCCCGGCCAGCGCCGAGTAGGTGAACAGCAGGTCGTTGACCCGGCGCAGCGACTGGAACCGGTAGCCGTTGGCGGTGACGAAGTCGGCCCGGAACAGCTTGTTCCAGGGCGCCGGGGTGACCGCCAGGAACAGGTGGTCGCCCAGCTCCGCGGCGCTGGCCGGGGTGCGGGCCGGGAAGTGCTCCAGTCGCAGGCCCCAGTCCACCGGGCGGGGCTCACCGAGCCCGTCGTCCACCCGGAACCCGGTGATCACGATCTCGGCGCGGTCGGCCACCGCCCGGGTGTGCAAGTCCTCCAGAACGGTCGGCGAGAACCGGTCGTCGGCGTCGAGGAAGGCTAGGTACTCGCCGCTCGCCTGCGCGAGGGCGGTGTTCCTGGCATCGCCCGCGCTGCCCGTGGCCGGCCCGGCGAGCCGGCGGACGCGCGGGTCCGCGGCGGCCAGCTCGTCCACGATGGCCGGGGTCGCATCGGTGGAGCCGTCGTCGACCACGAGCACCTCGAGGTCGGTCAGGGTCTGGCCGAGGACGCTGTCCAGCGCGGTGCGCAGGTGCCGTTCGCCGTCGCGCACCGGCACGATCACGGAGACGAGCGGCATGGGGCGGTCCTGTGGTTGGTGGGCTGGCGGTTGCAGCCTAGCGCCGCGGCGCAGCGATGGTCCGCCCCGCCGGCGAGGCCTCGGCCGGCCCGCAGGTCGCAAGCTCAGGTCGAGGGATTGGTCGCCAGTTCCGGTCGGGGGCTACCCGGGACCCGGGGCCGACTGGCTAGACTCCACCGAACGGTCCGCTGAGGGAGGGCAGCCATGCCGGGATTGCGTAGGGCGCTCGCCGCTGCGATGGCGCTGGTGGTGGTCGCCACGGCTCTGGTCGCGGCCACCCCGCTGGCTCGTGCTGCGACCGCCAGCGGGACGCTGACCCTCGCTGCCGGCCAGCTCGTGACGGCCCGGTTCACCGGGACCAAGCTGGACAAGGCGCGCCAGGTGGTGCTCCGATCGTCCACCGACGGAGTCACCTGGGAGTCGGTGAAGACCGTGCGGATGTCGTCCAAGGGTGTCGCCAGCTTCGGGCTGGTCGCGTCCGACGGCAAGCTGTACCAGGCGGTGGCGAAAGCGTTCACCTACAAGGTCAAGAAGAAGAAGGTCACCGCCGCCGCCGTCGCAACGCCGGTCCGGACGCTGGGAGCGCCCAGCTTCCAGGAGGAGTTCACCCGGCCAGATTTCGACCTCGGGGTGTGGCGGCATCGCACCGCCGTCGGGTACAACGCCAAGGGCCGGTGGTGCTCGGCACCCGCCGTGGCCAACACGGTGGTCTCCGGCGGCGTCGCCCAGCTGCGGACCACGGCCGTCAACGACCCTGCGCGGCAGCAGCCGGTGCTCGACCAGGCTGCGGCGCGGCTGAAGGAGCTCTACCAGGGCGATCTCGACAAGGCCCTGGCAGCCAGGGACGTTGCCCGCGCGAGCCTCACCGCCGCGAAGGCGCTGCCAGCCAAGACCAAGAAGCAGAAGTCGAAGCGTGCCGCCGCAGTGAAGAAGGCGACCGCTGCCTACAACAAGAAGGCTGCCGCCGTGAAGGCTGTGCAGGCCAAGCTGGTCCCCTGCCCCAACGGGGTCTACGACAACGCGATGATCTCGACGGAGGGCCGCTACACGCTCTCTGCGGGCACCGTCGTCGCGAAGGTCAAGTTCGCCGTGGGACAGGGCTCCCACGCCGCGATCTGGCTCCAGGCCCCGAGCGGCGAGGAGATCGACATCATCGAGGCCTACGGCTATGGGCGAGGCGTCACCAGCGTGATCCACCGCCGGGTGGGAACCGAACTCCGCAAGGAGCCGAGTGTGGAGAAGGCCGGCTATGTCGCGGTGAAGCCGTCGCGAAGCCTGAAGTGGTGGAGCCAGTGGCACACCGTCGCGGTCACCTTCGACGCCGGCACGATCTCCTTCTACCTCGACGGGGTACGGACGCAACGGTTCAAGGGCATGGCCGGCGATTTCGCCCTGATGGTGAGCCAGCTCAGTTCCGAGTGGGAGACCCAGCGGATCAAGAAGCCGAGTGTCAGGTCGGGCTCGGGCGTGAAGGCGTCGACGGTGAAGAAGAAGCCGCTGCCCACGACCTTCCAGGTCGCCTGGATCCGGGTCTGGGAGAAGGCGGCCTAGGGGTGCGTGGTCGCGTCGCCGCCGCCGGCCTGGTGGCGGTGCTGCTCGCGGGGTGCGCTGGCGCCCAGCCGCCCGTCCCGCCACCGGCGCAGCCCACGGGCGCGAGTTCGCCCATTCCGGCGAGCCCGTCGACATCCGCGCCAGCCCCGCCCCCGACACCGACACCGAGCGCCACACCGACCGCCACCCCGACGGTCACGACCGCGTGGGAGCCGAAGGGGAAGTGGAAGCTGGTGCTCGACTCCGACTTCGGTGGTGACCGGCTTCCCAAGCAGTGGGACCACCGGCTGACCGACGTCTACGACGCGGGCGGCCGCTGGTGCTCGGCGCCCCGCAAGGCCAACCTCAGCCTGACCGGTGACAGCGTCCGGCTCACCATGTCGCGGGCCTCGAAGGCGACAGCACGCAAGGTAGAGCCGACCGCGGAGCGCAAGCAGCGCCGCGCCGGCGAGAAGGTGGTCGGCTGCCCCGACGGGGTCTACGACAACGCCATGATCAGCACCGAGGGACGGTTCTCGATCCAGAGCGGGGTGGTCGCGGCTCGGGTGAAGTTCCCGATCGAGCAGGGCGCCCACGCCGCCGTGTGGCTGCAGTCCCGCCAGGGCCAGGAACTCGACCTGATCGAGAGCTACGGCTTCGGGCGCGGGATCAGCAATGTCGTCCACCTCAAGGGCACGAAGATCCCCAAGGAGGGCCGGGACTCCTGGGTGGCGGACGAGACGGTGGCCGATCGCCAGTGGTGGTCGCAGTGGCACATCGTGTCGCTGGAGTGGAACCGGGACCGGATCGTCTTCCGGCTGGACGGCGAGGTCACCCGCGAGCTGAAGGTGAGAACCGCCCGCGCCGACTACTTCCTGGTGCTCAGCCTGCTGAGCTCGGACTGGGAGACCTACCGGATCGCCGAGCCGGGCGCCCGGCCCCCCTC
>JAEZHJ010000101.1 GCA_023436925.1 Actinomycetes bacterium | reverse complement strand
ACCTCGAATCGGTGTCGATTAACGGGCTGTGGCCGGTCCGATGGTAGGGGCCACTGCTGTGCTCGGGGTTGATGCTCTCCGGGCGGTCCGGCTCAGTCGACCGACTCGCGGTAGACCTTGTGGTTGGCGGCCTGGGCGCGCGGACGGATGGTGAGCCGGTCGATGTTGACGTGAACCGGGCGGGTCACCATCCACCCGATGGCGTCGGCGATGTCCTCGGCGACCAGCGGCGCGGGAACCCCCGCGTAGACCGCGTCCGCCCTGGCCTGGTCGCCCTCGAAGCGGACCAGCGAGAACTCGTCGGTTCGCACCATGCCGGGGGCGATCTCGGTCACCCGCACCGGCTGGTCGAAAAGCTCCAGGCGCAGCGCGCCCACCATGGCCCGCTCGGCCGACTTGGCGGCGTTGTAGCCGCCACCGCCCTCGTAGGCGGCGTCCGCAGCGGTGGAGGTCACGAAGACGACGATGCCCTGCTCGGCGACCAGCGCCGGCAGGAGGGCCTGGGTCACCCGGGCGGCGCCCAGCACGTTGGTCTGGTACATCGTCTCCCAGGCGTCAAGGTCGGCCACCGCGAGCGGTTCCTGGCGCAGCGCTCCGCCGGCGTTGTTGACCAGCACCGCGAGCCGGTCGCCGACCTGGCTCGCCAGCGCGGCGACCTGCCGCGGTGAGGTGACGTCGCAGACGACGGCCCGTCCGCCGATCTCCTGGGCCACGGCCGTGATCCGCTCGGACCGCCGTCCGGTGCAGATCACCTCGAAGCCCTCTTCGGCGAGCCGGCGGGCAGTCGCCGCGCCGATCCCGCTGCCCGCCCCGGTCACCACTGCCAAGCGTCGCTGCGTCATGGCCCGATTCTCCCAGAGCGGGCCAACCGACACGCGGGGACGGTTCCCTGGCACGCGGGGACGGTTCTCTGGCAGGCGGGGACACACCCCACCCACCCACGAGCGCGCCGCCTCGCCATCACCTTCGGCAGCCCTCCGGCTCGCCCGGCCACGCGGACGCAGATAGGCTCGGTTCCATGACTGCCACGTTGATCCTGCTCCGCCACGGCGAGAGCGAGTGGAACTCGAAGAACCTGTTCACCGGTTGGGTGGATGTTGACCTGAACGAGAAGGGCGTCGGCGAGGCCAAGCGCGGTGGCGACCTGCTGAAGTCGGAGAACCTGCTGCCCGATGTCGTGCACACCTCGGTGCTGCGGCGGGCGATCCACACCGCCTACCTGGCCCTCGACGGCTGCGACCGGCACTGGATCCCGGTGCGCCGCTCCTGGCGGCTCAACGAGCGCCATTACGGCGACCTGCAGGGCAAGGACAAGGCGCAGACCCTGGCCCAGTACGGCGAGGAGCAGTTCATGCTGTGGCGCCGGTCCTACGACACCCCGCCGCCGCCGCTGGCCGCGGACAACCCCTACACCCAGGTCGACGACCCGCGCTACGCGATGCTGCCCAGCGAGGCCCGTCCGCTGACCGAGTGCCTCAAGGACGTCGTGGTCCGGATGCTGCCGTACTGGTACGACTCGATCGTGCCGGACCTGCGCGACGGCAAGGTGACGCTGGTGGCGGCGCACGGCAACTCGCTGCGGGCCCTGGTGAAGCACCTGGACGGGATCAGCGACGCCGATATCGCCTCGCTGAACATCCCCACCGGCATCCCGCTGCTCTACGAGCTGGACGACGACCTGAAGCCGACCACCCCGGGTGGTCGCTACCTCGATCCGGAAGCGGCCAAGGCCGCCATCGAGGCGGTCAAGAACCAGGGCAAGAAGTAACACCGAGGGCCACCCTTAACGCCGAGGGCCAGCCTTAACGCCGAGGGCCACCCATGATGGGTGGCCCTCAGTGCATAGGGGTGGCCCTCGACGGTGACGGGGCGGTGCTCATCAGAGCCATGCCCGGTAGCCGACCACGGCCCTGGGGCGGGGCCGACTAGGCCACCGGCCAGTTCTCGCCCTCGGGCAGCAGCCCGGTGACCACGTAGATCACGCGCCCGGCCATCAGCACGGCGTGGTCGGCGATCCGTTCGTAGTAGCGGCCCAGCAGGGCCACGTCGACAGCTGCCTCCACCGAGTACGGCCAGTCCTTCGACATCAGGACGCGGAACTGGCTCTTGCGCAGTTCGTCCATCTCCTCATCGGACTCGGCCAGCTTGCCGGCGTCGTGGGCATTGCGTTCGCCCAGCGAGCGAGCGGCGGTCGCCACCATCTCCTCGGCGACCCGCGCCATCAGGGTGAAGTTCGGGACCAGCCCGTCGGGCACCGCGTGCTCGGGGAAGCGCAGCCGGGCGATCTTGGCGATGTGCGCCGACAGGTCGCCCATCCGGGCGAGGTCGGCGACCATCCGCATCGCCGCGACGACGGTGCGCAACTCGCCGGCGACCGGCGCCTGCCGGGCGAGCAGCGAGAAGCAGCGGGACTCGATGTCGTCGTGCATCGCATCGATCCGGGAATCGGCCGAGATGACCTCCTCGGCCTTGTCCAGGTTGGCCTCCAGCAGGGCGATGGTCGCCTCCTGCAAGGCCGTCTCCACCAGGCCGGTGAGCTGGACGAGGTCGTTGACCACGGCGTCGAGCGCCTCGTGGTAGCTGTCGCGCATGCGGGTTTACCTCCTGTGCTCGGCGGGACAGCCCCGCCGGGGACGGCCCCAGCCTAGGCATCCGGCAGGTGCGGGAGTCGCCCTGGTGGCCAACTGCTGGTTAACACCGGGTGAATCTTCGCCGACGAGCACCCTGTGGAGCGTTCCGGCGACGCCGAGGTCCTCGATCATCGCCCTAGACTCCAGAGCATGACGCCACTGGCCGCTGCCCTGCTGGGAGTTGTCGGTGGCTTCGTTCTCGGCGCAGCCCTGGTGTGGTGGTCCGGACGCGGCCGCGCCGCCGACGCCGACGCGGCCCGGCTGGCCCGCTCCCGGCTGCAGGCGGTGCTGGACAACCTGCACGCCATCGTCGTGGTGCTCGAAGCCGACGGCACGGTGGCGGTCAGCAGCCGCTTCGCCCGGACGTCCGGGCTGGTGCGCAGCACCGTGCTGGCCTCCGAGGCCGTCACGCAGGAGGCGGTCCGGGTGGTGGAGTCGGGCACGTCCGGCTCGATCGTGGTGGACGTCCGCCGGCCGGACGGACGCTCTGCGCGGCTCGAACTGACGCTCTCCTCGCTGCCGCACGACACTGTCCTGGTGACCGGTGAGGACCGCTCCGGGGACCAGCGCTTCCTGGAGGCGCGGCGCGACTTCGTGGCCAACATCACCCATGAGCTCAAGACACCGATCGGTGCGGTGTTGCTGCTGTCGGAGGCGATCGACGCAGCGGCGGACGACCCGGCGGCGGTCCGCAGTTTCGTCGGCCGGCTGACGGCCGAGACCGAGCGACTCAACGAGCTGGTCTCCCACATCCTGGCGCTGTCGCGGCTGCAGGCCGAGGACCCGCTGCTGGCCGCCGACCCGGTCGCGGTCGATGAGGTGATCGAAGCCTCCCTGCAGCGCTGCCGCGGGCTGGCCGAGGCCCGCCAGATCGCGCTCTCGGCCGGGGCTCCGTCCGGGCTCACCGTGCTGGGGGACGCCGGTCAGCTGGAGATCGCGGTCAGCAACCTCGTCCAGAACGCGGTGGCCTATTCCGAGCCGGGCGCCCGGGTGGTCGTCACCGCCGGCGCGGGGGAGGGCGACACGGTCGAGCTCAAGGTGTCGGACAACGGTATCGGGATCAGCCCGGCCGACCTGGACCGGATCTTCGAACGCTTCTACCGGGTCGACCCCGGTCGCAGCCGCGCCAACGGCGGCACCGGCCTGGGGCTGTCCATCGTCAAGCATGTGGCGAGCGCCCACGGTGGCGAGGTGACCGCCTGGAGCCGGCTCGGTCAGGGTTCGACCTTCACAGTGCGGATCCCGCGCTACACCCCGGAGATGGAGGACTCATGACGCGGGTGCTGATCATCGAGGACGAGGCCACCTACCGCGAGACCCTCGGGTTCATGCTGCGGCGGGAGGGGTTCGATGTCGCCGAGGCCGAGGACGGCCGGGCGGGGCTGGCCAGCTTCGAGCGGCACGGCGCGGACATCGTCCTGCTCGACCTGATGATGCCGGGGCTGTCCGGCACCGAGGTGTGCCGTCAGTTGCGGGCGACCAGCAACGTCCCGATCATCATGGTCACCGCCCGCGACTCCGAGATCGACAAGGTGGTCGGGCTGGAAATCGGGGCCGACGACTATGTCACCAAGCCGTTCAGCCACCGCGAACTGGTGGCCCGGATCAGGGCCGTGCTCCGCCGGGGCGCCGACGTGGATCTGCTGCCGGACGTGCTGGAGGCCGGCGGGGTGCGGATGGACGTGGAGCGCCACGAGTTGACCGTCCGCGGCGAGCCGGTGCGGCTCGCCCTGAAGGAGTTCGAGCTGCTTGAGTTGCTGCTGCGCAACAAGGGACGCGTGCTCACCCGCGGACAGCTGATCGACCGGGTCTGGGGCCCTGACTACGTCGGCGACACCAAGACCCTCGACGTCCACATCAAGCGGCTGCGCGGCAAGATCGAGCAGGATCCGGCCGAGCCGGTGCTGCTGCTCACCGTCCGCGGTCTGGGGTACCGCTTCCAGGGCTGAACCCCGATCAATGGTCGGTCCAATTCGGGCGGACCCCCTGCCGCGGGTTAGGGTGGTTCCTCGTGACCGATATCACCGTCTTCTCCGGGCACGCCCACCGCGATTTCGCCGAGGAGATGTGTGACATCCTCGGCGTCGAGCTCTCCCCGTCGCGACTCTCGCGCTTCTCCAACGACTGCCTGCAGGTGCAGCTGCGCGCCAACTGCCGGCGTCGCGATGTCTACATCATCCAGCCGCTGATCCCTCCGGTTCAGGAGAACCTGATGGAGCTGCTGATGATGGTGGACGCGGCCCGCGGTGCCTCCGCGGACCGGGTGACGGTGGTCATGCCGCACTACGCCTACGCCCGCTCGGACAAGAAGGACGCGCCGCGGATCTCGATCGGCGGCCGGCTCGTGGCCGACCTGATCCACACCGCCGGGGCGAGCCGGGTGCTGACCATGGCGCTGCACGCCCAGCAGGTGCACGGCTTCTTCTCGGTTCCGGTCGACCAGTTGACGGCTCTGCCGGTGATCGCTGCGCACTTCCGCGACCGCGACCTGTCGAACACCGTCGTGGTGTCTCCCGACTTCGGCAACGCCAAGGAGGCGGGGCGGTTCGCCCGGCTGCTGGGCGTCGGGGTCGCCGCCGGCTCCAAGCAGCGGCTGGGTGACGACAAGGTGGTCATCGACACGATCGTGGGCGACGTGGCCGGCAAGGACGTGATCGTGCTGGACGACGAGATCGCCACGGCCGGCTCGATCCTGGAACTGGTCGATGCAGTGCGCAAGGAGGGCGTCCGCTCGATCTCGGTGGCCTGTACCCATGGTCTGTTCACCGGGAAGGCCATCGAGCGGCTGAACGCCTGTTCTGACATCGCGGAGATCGTCACCACCAACACCGTGCCGCCGCCCGAGGGCCTGGCGAACCTGAAGGTGTGCTCGGTCGCCCCGCTGTTCGCCGAGGCGGTCCGCCGGATCGACTGCGGCGAGTCGATCAGCGGCCTGTTCTCCAGCGAAGCCACCTACGGCTGACCCGGGACGGGCTGACCCGGGACGCTCCTCTCGGACGTGGGGCGATCCTCTGGCACCCGAGCAACCGTCCCCCGGCACCCGGCACCGAGGAACCGTCCCCGGTTCCGGGGTGCACCGATCTCCTGCAGGCCCTCGCGCCCTGCCGGGGCCGCTACTCGGCCAGGGCTCCGGGCCTTGGTCCGGGGGACTAGGTTTGGCAAATCGGACGCGACTCCACGCATTTCCAACCCAATGGCGCCCGAGGTCTTGCCAAACCAAACAAAACAGTAGTAAAACAAGGCATATCAAAACCGCTGGCGACGGGAGCGCGATGTACCCGCAGGAACGGCAGCAGGCGATCGTCGAGATCGTCCGCACCGCCGAGCGGGTGGCGGTCTCCGAACTGGCCGAACGCTTTGAGGTCACCTCGGAGACGATCC
>JAEZHJ010000060.1 GCA_023436925.1 Actinomycetes bacterium | reverse complement strand
AGTGGGGGCACTGGCAGTGGTTTTGAGGTGGCTTCCGGGCTCCGTAACCCTCGCCGGTGCCCCCGGTTCGAGCGCCGTGGCGTGCGAGCCGCCTGATAACCACCGCGAAGGTCCCCGGTCCGGATTGGTGGTGCTGCCCGTGCGGCTCGCCCCAGGGCTGGCCTGGTAGACACCGTGTCCGGCCCCGCCCCGCCGGGCTACGCTCAACCCAGTCGAGGGTGAGCCCGGGTCGCCGGGGTTCTCCGCCGCAGCCCGGAAGGCTGGAGCGCATGACGCAGGTGCAGCAGGCCCAGTCCCGGGAAGCCCCGCGCCCCACGGATGACCCGGTGATCGTCTGCGAGAGCGTCGTCCGGATCCACAAGCACGGTTCGCTCGAGGTCCAGGCGCTGCAGGGCCTCGACCTCCACGTCGCCCGCGGGGAGATGATCGCCGTCGTCGGCCCGTCCGGAGCGGGCAAGTCCACCCTGTTGTCGCTGCTGGCCGGCGCCGATTCCCCGAGTGCGGGCACCGTCCGGGTGGCCGGCTGGGACCTCGCCCGGATGACCGGCAGCGAGCGGGTCGGCTACCGGCGCCGGGTGGTCGGGCTGGTGCAGCAGCAGGCCTCCCGCAACCTTGTGCCGTACCTGTCGGCGGTCGACAACGTGGTGGTCCCCCTGTCGCTGGCCGGCGCGCCCCGGTCCGGCCGGGCCGCCCGCGCGATGGAGCTGCTGGACCGGTTCGGGGTCGCCTCCTGCGCTGACCGGCTGCCCCGCCAGCTCTCCGGCGGGGAGCAGCAGCGGGTGGCGATCGCCGTCGCGCTGGCGAACCGGCCCTCCGTCCTGCTCGCCGACGAGCCGACCGGGGAACTGGACACCGCCACCTCCCACGAGATCTTCCACACCATGCGCTCGGCGAGCGCCGAGGACGGGGTCACCGTCGTCGTGGTCACCCACGACCCGACGGTCAGCGGCCAGGTCGGCCGGACGGTGGCGATCCGGGACGGCCGGACGAGTTCGGAGGTGCTGCGCCACACCGAGGAGTCGCCCGACGGGGAGCACCGGGTCGTCGCCCAGGAGTACGCGGTGATGGACCGGGCGGGCCGGGTGCAGATCCCGCGGGAGTTCCGCGAGGCGCTGGAGCTGACCCGTCGGGTCCGCCTCGCGCTGGAGGAGGACCACCTGCAGCTCTGGCCGGACGGCCGCCGATGAGCAGCTCCCGCTACCGGCTGATGGTCGAGCTCGACTCGGTGCGGCGCAGCTACGGCTCCGGACGCACGGCGGTCACCGCGCTGCACGACGTCAGCCTCGCCGTCCCGGAAGGCGAACTCGTCGCGCTGGTCGGGCGGTCCGGCTCGGGCAAGACCACCCTGCTCAACATCGTCGGCGGGCTCGACCGGCCCGACGCGGGCACGGTCGTCGTCGACGGGACGGAACTGGCCGGGCTGGACGAGGCCGGGCGCGAACGCGTCCGGCGCGAGACCGTCGCCTTCATCTTCCAGGGCTTCGGGCTGGTGCCCGAGCTGACCGCCGCCGAGAACGTCGGCCTGCCGCTGCGGCTGCGCCGCACCCCGGTGGCCGACCGGGAACGCCGGGTCGCGTTGCTGCTCGACCTGGTCGGGCTGGGCGGCCACGGCGGGCACCGGCCGGATGAACTGTCCGGCGGACAGATGCAGCGGGTCGCGATCGCCCGGGCGCTGGCCGGGTCACCCCGGCTGCTGATCGCCGACGAGCCGACCGGCCAGCTCGACACCGAGACCGGGCTGGCCGTGATGGCGTTGATCCGCGGTGTGGTCGAGGCCGAGGGGATGACGGCGCTGGTCTCCACCCACGACCCGGTGATGATGGCGCTGGCCGACCGGGTGGTCCGGATCGAGGACGGCAGGCTGGTCGATGCCTGACGGCCCGCCCGCCGGCCGCACCGGCGTCCGGCGCCCCGGCCGCCACGGGCTGCGTCGCGCCCGGTCGCAGGCCGGGCTGATCGTCGCCCTGCTGGCGGTGTTCACCCTCTGCTCGGCCACCGCCGGGATCGCCGCGCTGCTGCTGACCGCCGGCAACCAGCGGGCGCTCTCGGCGGCGGTCGCCGGGGCGGACGGCGACGAACTGGGCGGTGCGGCCGACATCGCAACCCTGATGGTGACCGCGGCGACCGGCGAGGCTGCCGAGCCTGCCGAGGCCGCGGTACTGGCCCCACTGGTCAGGCGTTCCCTGCAGGACGCAGCGGCCCCCTACCCGGCGACCATCTCGCTGTGGCTGCGGAGCCCGCTGTTGTTCCTGGACGGCGACGAGGTCCGCCGCGGGTTCCTGCTGGACGCCGACACGATCACCGCCCATGCCGTGCTCGAGGCCGGCTCCTGGCCCGCCTCCCCGCCCGATCCGGACGCCACCCCGGACGCCACCCCGGTCGCGATCCCGGTCGCCGTGCCGGTCCCCGCCGCCGAGGCGCTCGGGCTGCGGATCGGCTCGACGCTGCGGCTCTCGGCCGAGCGGGGCAACCCCGGCGCCGAGTCCTACCGCCTGGTCGTGGCCGGCACCTTCACCGCGGCCGACACCCCGGCGTGGAACCGTGACCCGCTGCACGGCCGCGGCTACGACCCGTCCTTCCTGCGGCTGGCGACCTTCGGGCCGTTCGTCGTCGCGCCCGGCACCCTGGAAGCGCTGGCCGCTCCGGTCGACCAGCTGTTCGCCGTGCTCGACCCCGACCTCGGCAGCGGCGCCGACGGTGTACCCGGGCTGGTGCAGCGGCTGGACGCGCTGCCCGGCCAGGTGCAGGACGCGGCCGGGCCGTCGGTCGCCTCGGCGCGGCTGTGGACTGGCCTGGGGGCGCAGTTCGGACGGTTCCGGGCCGAACTGGCGGTGACCGAGGCGCTGGTCCTGGCCGTGCTGCTGCTCGTGGTCGCGCTCGCCGCGGCAACCGTCACGTTGGTGGCGCGCGCCCTGGCCGACCGCCGCGGAGCGGAAGTCCGGCTGTTGCGCAGCCGCGGCGCCGCCGGCTCTCAGCTGGTCCGTGGCGCCGCGATCGAAGCCGGCGGCATCGCGCTGGTCGCCGCAGCGCTGGCCGCGCCGCTGGCCCTGGCCGGCTACCAGCTCACCGTTCCCGCCGGAGCCCCGCTGTCCGGCCCCGGTCCCGGCGTCATCCTCGCGCTGCTGGCCGGGGCGGCGCTGCCAGGCGCGGTGCTCGTGGCCGCGACCCTGCCGGAGCGCACCGGCCCGGCTCGCCGCGTCCTGCCCGGCCGGTTGGCGCGGTCCGGGCTCGACCTGATGGCGGCCGCGGTGGCCGTGATCGCCTACGTGCAGCTGCGCGCCCACGCGCCGGTGCCCGGCTCGCTCGACCCACTGCTCGTCATCGCTCCGGTGTCCTGTGTGGTGGCCGCTGCCGCGCTCACCACCCGCCTGGTGCCGCTGCTGCTGCGGGCGGCCGACGGAGCCGCCCGGCGCGGACGCGGAATCGTCGCGCCGCTGGCCGGGTGGCAACTGGCGCGCGGCACCGGCGGGCGCGGAGTCTTCCTGCTGGTGCTCGCGGCAGCGGTCAGCACCCTCGGGGTGACCTTCCTGGCCAGCTGGCCGCAGGCGCAGGCCGACCAGGCTGCCGCAGCCGTCGGGGCCGACCTGGTGGTTTCCCGGCCGGGCGGACCGGGCACGGCCGCCGCCCTCGACGCCGCCACAGGCGCCCGGTCCAGCGCGGTCGCCGACCGTCCGGTCGTGCTCGGCAGCCGTCCGGACGGGGTGCGGCTGGTCGCCCTGGACTCCGGCGCGGCCGACCGGCTGCCGGTCGGGCGGCCACCCGCGGGCGAGACCTGGCCCGGGCTGCTCAGCCGGCTCGCCCCAGCCGTTCCGGCCACCCCGCTCACCGTTCCCGGCGGACCGAGCCAGCTCACGCTGACCGGTGCCCTGCAGGACAGCCCGGGCCGGCCCGCCCCGGTGGTCACCACCGTGGTGACCCTGGTGCTGGCCGACGAGTCCGGCGCCACCACCACGCTCGCCGGGCCCCCGCTCCCCTTGGACGGTCGGCCGCACACCACCTCGGTGCTGACACCGGGGCAGCCACCGCTCCCGGACCGGGCCTGGCGGGTGGTGGCCATCGACCTGCACCTGACCGACCACACCGAGGCCGACCTGCTCGCCTGGGGCACGAGCGCCGCGTCGGTCCAGCTGTCGATCACCATCGGCGGGGCGACCTCGCAGGCCGGCGCCTGGCAGGCCGTCGCCCAGAACCAGGACCGCACTGCCGTCCAGCCGGGACCCGTCGAGGTGTCCGGGGACACGGTCCGCGCCGGGTTCTCCTACTCGGTGCTCGGCCTGGCCTGGCAGGATGCCCACCTCACCCTGTTGTCCTTCCCGGCCGACACCGTGCTCCCCGTGGCGATGACCGACGACCTGGTCGCCGAACTCGGCCTGGCCGCCGGGGACCAGATCGCGCTGCGGTGGGGCACCACCTCGCTGCAGGCGGAAGTCAGCGCGACGGTCGACCACGTGCCCGGCCGGGTCGGGGAGCCCGCCCTGCTGGCCGACCTGGCCGCCCTTCAGCGAGGGCTGCTGAGCGCCGGCGGGTTGCCGCCCGCCCCCGACGCGTGGTGGGTCGCGGCGCCCGACCCGGATGCCGTCGCGGCACTCCGCGCGTCGGGCCTGGTCCCCGTCGCCGACCGCGCCGAAGTCGCCACCCACAACCCGCTCTTCCGCCAGCTGCTGGAGCAGATGCGCGAGGCCTTCGAGCGCTTCTGGGAGACGCCCTTCGACCGGTCGGACTTCGCGCGCCGGTCGTTCCCCTTCCACCGCGAACTCTTCGAGGCGATCCGCCGGCGCGACGACGGCGCCGCGCGGGACAGGACGCTGGCCATCCTGGCCGTCGTCGAGGAGGACATCCGGGATATGTCACAAT
>JAEZHJ010000134.1 GCA_023436925.1 Actinomycetes bacterium | reverse complement strand
TGGTGATCGTGGCGGCGACGCTGCCGCGGGCCGACCATGAGTACCCCGCCGAGGTGCTGCAGGTGCTGCGCCAGGCGCATGCCGACGGTGCGACGCTGTTGAGCCTGTGCTCGGCGTCCTTCATTCTCGGGGCGGCGGGACTGCTGGAGGGACGGCGGTCAACGACGCACTGGATCTACACCGGCGCCATGCAGCGGCGCTTCCCCGGCACCAGGGTGGATCCGTCCGTCCTGTTCGTCGAGGACGACCGGGTGATCACCAGCGCGGGAACCGCCGCCGGGATCGACGCCTGCCTGCACATCGTGCGCCGGGAACTGGGGACGGCGGTCGCGACCACCATCGCCCGCCGGATGGTGGTTCCGCCACAGCGCGACGGTGGCCAGCAGCAGTTCGTCGACCTGCCGGTCGCGGAATGCGCCTCCGACAGCCTGGCCCCGCTGCTGGACTGGCTGGTCGAGCGCCTCGACGGGGAGCACACTGTGGCATCCCTGGCCGCCCGCGCCTCGATGAGCGAACGGAACTTCGCCCGCCGGTTCGCCGCCGCGACCGGCACCACGCCGCACAAGTGGCTGACCACCCAGCGGGTGCTGGCCGCCCGCGGCCTGCTGGAGGAGTCCGACCTGTCCATCGAGCAGATCAGCCGCCGGGTCGGCTTCAACTCCGCAGTGGTGCTGCGCGACCACTTCCGCCGCGCTGTCGGCCTCTCCCCGTCCGACTACCGCCGCCGCTTCGGGGTGGCGATCACCGCCTGACACACGGGGACGGTTCTCTGACACACGGGGACGGTTCTCTGACACACGGGGACGGTTCCTCTGTGCGGAAGAACCGTCCCCCTGTGCGGAAGAACCGTCCCCCTGTGCCGCGGCAGCGTCCCCGGCTGCTGCGGTAGCGTCGGAGCATGGAATTGAGCCGCGCCGAACTGGCCCGTTACGTAGATCACACCCTGCTGTCCCCCACCGCCACCCCCGCCGACGTGGCGGCGCTGCTGGCCGAGGCCGAGGAACTGGGGACCTACTCGATCTGCGTCTCGCCGGCCATGCTCCCGGTCAGCGGCGACCGCCCCGGCGTGAAGGTGGCCACGGTCTGCGGCTTCCCGTCCGGCAAGCACACCCCGGCCACCAAGGCCGCCGAAGCGGCCGAGTCGGTGGCCCGCGGCGCCGACGAGGTCGACATGGTGATCGACCTCGGCCTGGCCAAGACCGGTGACCTCGACGCGCTGACCGCAGAGATCGCCGCCGTCCGGGCGAGCGTGCCGGCCCCCGGCGTGCTCAAGGTGATCATCGAGTCGGCGGCCCTCACCGACGAGGAGATCGTGCTGGCCTGCCGCGCCGCCGAGGCGGCCGGGGCCGACTTCGTCAAGACCTCCACCGGCTTCCACCCGGCCGGCGGAGCCTCCGTGCACGCGGTGCGCCTGATGGCCGAGACGGTGGGCGGCCGGCTGGGCGTGAAGGCCTCCGGCGGGATCCGCGACCACGCCACGGCGATCGCGATGATCGAGGCGGGCGCCACCCGGCTGGGGCTCTCCGGCACCCGTGCGGTGCTGGACGGCGCCACCGCCTCCGGCGGCTACTGAGCGCCGCTCAGCCAGCCAGGCCGGCCGAGGCCAGCCAGTCGGCGATCGCAGCCTCCGCGCCCTCCTGGACGGCAGCCTCGGCGAGCGCGCGGAGTGACTCCTGGGTGAGCGCCTGCTGGACGGCGTCCAGGACGAGTACCGCGTCCGGACGCTGCTCGGCCAGGTCGGCGGCCAGCAGCACCACCAGCGGATCCGGGGTGGCGACCCCCATCGGGTCGTCCAGTTCCACCAGGTCGGCCAGGCCGACCGCATCGGTCTTTCGGAAGCCGGCGGCGTCGACGCTGCCGGCGACCAGCGCCTCGTGGCGGGCTGCGACGTCGTCCACCTCCTGGATCGTCGCGTCGCTGCCGTAGGCAACCTCGAGCGCCGGGACGCCGGACGGGCTGGCCAGCGCGAAGCTGGGCGCCGCCACCACCTTGTCGGCACCCCAGCCGCCGACCGCGGTCAGGTCGGCCACCCCGCTGGAGGCGGCG
The DNA here is from genome assembly GCA_023436925.1 of Actinomycetes bacterium. Taxonomy (GTDB): domain Bacteria; phylum Actinomycetota; class Actinomycetes; order Propionibacteriales; family Propionibacteriaceae; genus Propionicimonas. The sequence goes on along the minus strand of JAEZHJ010000134.1, from coordinate 8,445 downwards.
GTCATCGTGACGGCCCAGACCAGCCGGCCGTCCACCCTGGTGGTCTCCAGCACGGCGAGATCGGGGGCGACGGCGGTCGCCAGCGCCGACACGACATCGGACGGCTCGGCCGACGACTCGGCGTTGAACTGGCGCAGCAGGGTGCCGGCGAAGACCGGCATCGCCACCGGGGAGTGGTCGGCCACGGCGAGGGTCTCGGTGCCGGGAACCACCGTGACCACGCTCGCCGGCTGCCCGTCGGCCTGCAGGGCGGCCGCGTAGAGGGCGGCCACCAGGTCCATGGTGGGGGTGCCGTCGGTGCCGATCTCCAGCGCGGGCGGCGCGCTCGTCGTCGCGGCGGTCGGCGCCACCGGCGACACCTTTGCGCAGCCTGCCAGCACCACCGCCAGGATCGCCACCACACCCGCGAACCGCTTGCCACCGATCACCGATCCAGTCTCTCAGCGAATCCTCAGCCCTTTGGTGAGCACACGCCGCCGGGTGTCGGGCCGGCCTGGACGCGGGAGGAGCCGCACCCCCGTCGGCCCACCTGTTGGCCGCTGCTTCCACCGGGGTCCACCGCCGCGCCCGGCCGGACACGCCGAAGGGGCCCGGCCAACCGGCCGGGCCCCTTCGGGTGAGCGTTGCGTCAGCGGCTCTTCAGTGCCGCCTGCGCCGCCGCGAGCCGGGCGATCGGCACCCGGAACGGCGAGCAGGAGACGTAGGCGAGGCCGACGTTGTGGCAGAACTCGACCGACGACGGGTCGCCGCCGTGCTCGCCACAGATGCCGAGCTTGATGTCGGGACGGGTCTTCTTGCCCAGCTCGACAGCGGTCTTCACGAGCTTGCCGACGCCGTCCTGGTCCAGCTTGGCGAAGGGATCGTTCTCGTAGATCTTCTTCTCGTAGTAGGCATCCAGGAACTTGCCAGCGTCGTCCCGGCTGAAGCCGAAGGTCATCTGGGTCAGGTCGTTGGTGCCGAAGGAGAAGAACTCCGCCTCGGTCGCGATCTCGTCGGCGGTGATGGCCGCCCGCGGGATCTCGATCATGGTGCCGACCAGGTACTTCAGGTCGACGCCGGACTCGGCGATGATCGCATCGGCGGTGTCGGTGACGATCTTCTTGACGTAGGCCAGCTCCTTCACCTCACCCACCAGCGGGATCATGATCTCGGGGACGAGCTCCCACTCCGGGTGCGCCTTCTTGACGTTGATCGCCGCCTCGATGATGGCGCGGGTCTGCATGGCGCCGATCTCGGGGTAGGTGACGTCGAGCCGGCAGCCGCGGTGGCCCATCATCGGGTTGAACTCGTGCAGCGAGGCGATGACCGACTTGAGCTCGTCCACCGACATCTTCATCTCGGCGGCGAGGGCGACGATGTCGTCCTCCTCGGTCGGCAGGAACTCGTGCAGCGGCGGGTCGAGCAGGCGGATGGTGACCGGCAGGCCCTCCATCGCGGTGAAGATGCCCTCGAAGTCGCCGCGCTGCATCGGCAGCAGCTTGGCCAGGGCGGCCTCGCGCTGCTCGACGCTCTTGGAGACGATCATCTCGCGGATGGCCGCGATCCGGTCGGTCTCGAAGAACATGTGCTCGGTGCGGCACAGGCCGATGCCCTCGGCCCCGAACTCGCGGGCCTGCGCGGCGTCGGCCGGGCTGTCGGCGTTGGTGCGGACCTTCATGGTGCGGATCGCGTCGGCCCACTCCATGATGCGGCCGAAGTAGCCGCCGATCTCGGCCGGAACGGTGTCGATCTCCTCGCCGTAGACGTTGCCGGTCGAGCCGTCGAGGGAGATCCAGTCGTTCTCGGTGAAGGTCTTGCCACCCAGGGTGAAGCTCTTGCCGTCAGCAGCGAACTTGACGTCACCCAGGCCGGAGACACAACAGGTGCCCATGCCGCGGGCCACGACCGCCGCGTGGGAGGTCATGCCGCCGCGGGCGGTCAGGATGCCCTTGGCGTAGTGCATGCCCTCGATGTCCTCAGGCGTGGTCTCCAGACGGACCAGGATGACCGACTCGCCCATCTTGCCGCGGGCGGCGGCGTCCTCGGCGGTGAAGGAGACCTTGCCGGTCGCCGCACCCGGGGAGGCCGGCAGGCCCTTGCCGATCACGGTGGCGGCCTTCAGCTTGGCGGCGTCGAACTGCGGGTGCAGCAGGGCGTCGATCTGCTTCGGGTCGATCATCGCGACGGCCTTCTCCTGCGAGATCTTGCCCTCGTCGACCAGGTCGCAGGCGATCTTGAAGGCAGCAGCGGCGGTGCGCTTGCCGTTGCGGGTCTGGAGCATGAAGAGCTTGCCCTCTTCAATGGTGAACTCCATGTCCTGCATGTCGGCGTAGTGGTCCTCCAGGCGGCCGACGATCTCGACGAACTGGTTGTAGACCTCGGGGTTCTCGTCGCGGAGCTGGTCGATGGTCTCCGGGGTCCGGATGCCGGCGACGACGTCCTCGCCCTGGGCGTTCATCAGGAACTCGCCGTACAGGCCCTTGTCACCGGTGGCCGGGTTGCGGCTGAAGGCCACGCCGGTGCCGGAGGTGTCGCCCATGTTGCCGAAGACCATGGCCTGGACGTTGACCGCGGTGCCCCAGTCGCCGGGGATGTCGTTCATCCGGCGGTAGTAGATGGCGCGCGGGTTGTTCCAGGAGCGGAAGACGGCCTTGACCGCACCCATCAGCTGCTCGACCGGGTCGGACGGGAAGTCGGAGCCGATCTTGTTCTTGTACTCGGCCTTGAACGCCTCGGCGAGCTCCTTGAGGTCGTCGGCGGTCAGCTCGGTGTCGAGGCTGACGCCGCGGGCCTCCTTCATCTCGTCGATCAGCTTCTCGAAGTAGGACTTGCCGACCTCCATGACGACGTCGGAGTACATCTGGATGAAGCGGCGGTAGGAGTCGTAGGCGAACCGCGGGTTGCCCGTCTTGGCGGCGACGGTCTCCACGACGGTGTCGTTCATGCCCAGGTTGAGGATCGTGTCCATCATGCCGGGCATGGACGCACGGGAGCCGGAACGGACCGAGACCAGCAGCGGGCTCTCGGTGTCACCGAACTTCTTGCCGGTGGCGTCCTCCAGCTTGCCGACGTACTCCAGGATCTGGGCCTTGATGTCGTCGTTGATGACTTCGCCGTCGAGGTAGTACTGGGTGCAGGCTTCGGTGGTGATCGTGAAGCCTTGCGGAACCGGCATTCCCAGGCCGGTCATCTCCGCCAGGTTGGCACCCTTGCCACCCAGCAGGTTACGCATCGAGGCGTCGCCCTCGCTGAACTCATAGACAAACTTGGTCATACTTCTCCGATATCTCCTCTGACGGGCTTCGGGTGCTGCCATCGGCGGTGGCCGGCGGGCATCGTGTGGCGCCGGACGTCCCGACGCCTTCTGGCATGTGCCGCCCCCAACCGTACCGCCTACGGGCGACTCGTTCACATTCTTCGCCCCTGTACGACCCTGCGTAGTAGCCAGGGTCGCCGCTCATCCGACCGCGCCGGATGGACGGCGGGCCTGCCGCGCGGCGGTGGCTCGTCGTAGGCTCGCCTGACTACCGGCGTCAGGAGGAAGCGATGCAGGCCGAGCAGGTCACCGATCCGATCGCATTCCACGGCGAGGGCCCGGTCTGGTGGCCGCGCTGGCAGGCGCTGCGCATGGTCGACATGCTCGCCGGAGACGTCCTCACGCTGCGGGACGACGGCGTGGAACGGGTCAACGTCGGCTCGGCGGTGGCGGCCGTGGTGCGGCCCCGGATCGGCGGCGGGGCGATCGTCGCCCGGGAGCACGACCTGGCCCTGGCCGACCGCGACGACCTGACCGACCTGGTCCCCGCGGTGAGCGTCACCGACGACCCCGGGTTGCGCTGCAATGAGGGCGGCTGCGACCCGCAGGGCCGGTTCTACATCGGGACGATGGCCTACGACGTGACACCGCAGGCCGGCTCGCTGTGGCGCTGGGACGGCGAGGACGGGCTGCACGACACGGTCAGCCAGCTCACCATCTCCAACGGCCTGGGCTGGAGCCCGGACGGCAGCCTGGCCTACCTCAACGACTCCGAGGCGCAGGTCACCTACCGCTTCACCCACGACCCGGACCGCGGCCCGGTCAACCGCCACGTCCTGCTGCAGCACAGCGACGGGTACCCGGACGGGCTCTGCGTGGACGCCGCGGGTGGGCTGTGGATCGCCTTCTACGGCGCCGGGCAGGTCCGCCGCTTCGACCCGGACGGCACGCTGACCGATGTGGTGGAGGTCCCGGTCAGCCGGCCGACCGCCTGCTGCCTGGGCGGGGACGACCTGCGCACCTTGTTCATCACGACCTCCCGCGAGGGCCTGGAACCCGGCGACGAGCCCGCCGCCGGCTCGGTCTACAGCTGCCGGGTTGCGGTGCCGGGCCTGGCGGTGGCCGGGTTCGCCGGCTGACCGGCCGGGCCGGCCGCCCGGCGCCGGCCACCTCCGCCACGTCGAACGATCCCCCGGGACTGCCGCGATCCCACCCGTCCCGGTAGCGTCGGGAGGGACCGGTCGATGATCGCAGCGAGGAGGCCGCCGATGTCCGACGCCAGCCCGACCCCGGGACGCGGGTTCGCCCTGCCGGGGCTCGCCCTGGGGGTGGCGACCGCCGCCACCCAGATCGAGGGCGGGGACGCCGACACCAACTGGCACCGCTGGGCCGACCAGCCCGGCCGGATCCGCGACGGCAGCAGCCCCAGGCTGGCCGCCGACCACTGGAACCGGGTCTCCCAAGACATCGCGCTGCTGGCCGAGCTCGGCATCAAGGACTACCGGATGGGGCTGGAGTGGGCCCGGCTCGAGCCGTCCCCCGGCCAGTTCGACGCCGCGGCGACCAGCCACTACCGCGACGAGCTGACCGCGCTGCGGGCGGCCGGGATCCGTCCGCTGGTCACCCTGCACCACTTCAACAACCCGTGGTGGTTCGAGGACCTGGGCGGCTGGGAGCACCCCGGCGCCGGCACCATCTTCCGGCGCTACGTCGACCACGTCCTGACCGAGCTGGGTGACCTGGTCGAGGACTGGGTGACGATCAACGAGCCCAACGTGTACGCCACCAAGGGCTGGCTGGACGGGGACTGGCCGCCGGGGGTGACCGGGTCGGTGACCCGTGCGCTGAACGTGATGAAGACCATGGCCGTGGCGCACATCCACACCTACCAGACCATCCACGCCGGCTTCCCCACCGCCCGGGTCGGGGTGGCCAACCACCTGCGGGTGTTCTCGCCGAAGCGCCGCTGGAACCCGGCCGACCGGGTCAGCGCCGGCCTGTCGCAGTACCTGTTCCAGTCCGCGCTCACCCGCGCCTTCAGCGTGGGCCGCTTCCTCGCCCCGTTCCTGCAGCCCGAGGACATCGAACCGGGCCGGTACTACGACTTCCAGGGCATCAACTACTACACCCGCAGTTCGGTGACCCGGCTGAAGGACGGGGTCGCCTCCGGCGTCGCGGTGAACGACCTCGGCTGGGAGGTGTACCCGGCCGGCCTGGTGGAGGTGGCGCAGTGGGTGCACGACCGGTTCCCCGGCCCGATCTGGATCACCGAGAACGGCACCGCCGATGCCGCGGACGCCTTCCGTCCGCGCTACCTGTACGACCACCTGCAGGCGATCGCCGGCTCCGGCCTGCCGATCGAGCGCTACTACCACTGGTGCTTCACCGACAACTTCGAGTGGGCCGAGGGCGAGGAGCCGCGCTTCGGGCTGGTCGAGCTCGACTACCCCACCCAGCGCCGGACGGTGCGTGACTCGGGACGGTTCTACGCCGACATCATCGCCAACGAGGGCGTCACCGACGACGCCTACCGGCAGTGGGTGGGCGGCCGCCGCTACCCGGACAACCGGCTGCGTCCGGAGGCCTCGGCCGACACGACGATCGGCGAACCGGTGTTGGAGGTTGGTGACGCGAGCCGGCCAGAGTAGCTTCACCCCATGACGCGCACGCCCGCCGACCTGGCCGCCGCATCGGACGCGCCGGCCACGGCCCTGGAACGCCGCAACAAGTGGACCTTCGGAGTCGGCACGCTGGGCCGCGACATGGTCTACACCCTGGTCTCGATGTACTTCCTGGTCTTCCTCACCGAAGGCCTCGAACTGACCAACTGGGAACTGGGCTGGGTCTCGGTCCTGGTGCTGCTGGCCCGCCTGTTCGACGCGGTGATGGACATCGTGATGGGCTCCATCGTCGACAACACCCGCACCCGCTGGGGCCACTACAAGCCGTGGATCGCGGCCGGCGCGGTCGCCTCGGCGGCGTTCACCGTCCTGATGTTCACCGACCTCGGGCTGCGGGGGGTGCCGTGGGTGATCGCCTTCGCGGTGATCTACCTGCTGTGGGGGCTGTCGTGGACGGCCAACGACATCCCGTACTGGTCGATGCTGCCGGCGCTCACCGTCGACCAGAAGTCGCGGGAACGGATCGGCGCGGTCGCCAAGATCTTCGCCACCATCGGCCTGTTCTCGGTGGTGGTCGCCGTGGTGCCGCTGGTCGGCTCCCAGGGGGCGCTGACCACGGTTTTCGGCCAGGTGTCGGGGTGGACGGTGCTCGCCGTCATCCTGGTCGTGATCATGCTGGCCGGCCAGGCGGTCACCCTGTTCGGGGTGAAGGAGCCGCGGCTGGCGATCGAGCAGGAGCGGACCACCCTGCGCGAGGTGGCCGGGGTGGTGGTGAAGAACGACCAGCTGCTGTGGACGGCGATCGCGATGGTGCTGTTCATGACCGGCTACATCACCACGACCAGCTTCGGGGTGTACTTCTTCAAGTACGCCTACGGCGACGAGGGGATGTACACCATCTTCGGGGCGGTGCTCGGCATCGCCCAGGTGGTCGGCTTCCTGTCCTTCCCGCTGCTGCGCCGCCGGTTCACCCGCGCCACCTTGTTCACCGCGGCGATCGTGATGATCGTGGCCGGCTACCTGGTCTTCTTCTTCTCGCCGATGAACATGATCCCGATCGGGATCGCGGGCCTGCTGCTGTTCATCGGCCAGAGCTACGTGGTGCTGCTGATGCTCGTCTTCATCACCGACACCATCGACTACGGGCACTGGAAGCTGGGCCGGCGCAATGTCGCGGTCACCTTCGCCCTGCAGCCCTTCATCAACAAGGTGGGTGCGGCGCTCGCCGCCGCGATCGTCGGGGCGACCGCGATCGTCAGCGGCATCAACGACGCCAACGAGTTCGGCGACGTCGATGCCCAGGGCCTGCTCATCATGAAGCTCGTGATGCTCGTCCTGCCGCTGGTGCTGGTGGTGGTCAGCTACCTGATCTACCGCGCCAAGTACCGCATCGACGAGGACTTCCACGCCCGGATCATCGCCGACCTCAAGCAGCGCGGGCAGTTGACCAGTGAGGCTTGACCCGGTCTCGGCGCTGCTGGCGGACGAGGCGGGCCCCGCCCTGGCGCAGGCGCCGGGGGCTCCGGTGGTGGTGCTGGACGATCCGGCGCTGGCTCGTGCGCTGTCGGTCGAGGGGCATCAGGTCCGGGCCTGGTGCGATGACGTCCGCGACGAGGCGCTGCTGGCCGGTCCGGGGCTGGACTCGCTGGACTCCGCCGCCTTCGCCGGCGTCCAGGTGGTGCTGGCCCGGCTACCCAAGAGCCTGGGTCAGCTCGAGGACTACGCCCAGCGGGTGGCCGCCTTCGCCGGCCCGGACGTCCAGTTCCTGGCCGGCGGACGGGAGAAGCACCTCAACCGGGGCATGAACGAGGTCCTCGCAGCCAGCTTCGGCGAGGTGCGTGCCAGTCTGGGGCGGCAGAAGTCCCGCGTCCTGCACGCCCGGCAGCCGCTGCCCGGCCCATTGACCTGGCCGAAGCAGGCCCGGGTGGGCGACCTCACCGTGGTCAGCCACGCCGGGTCGTTCGCCGCCGGGCGGCTGGACGGCGGCACCCGGCTGCTACTGGAGTGCCTGGATGCGGCGGTGCCCCGGACCGGCCCGGACGCCGGCCCGTCCGCGACCGCGATCGACCTCGGGTGCGGCACCGGGATCCTGGCCACCTGGCTGGCCCGGCGCGGCTACCAGGTGGTGGCGGTGGACGTCTCGCGCGCGGCCTGCGCCTCCACCAGCGACACCGCGGCCGCCAACGGAGTGTCGGCGACCGTGCTGCGCAGCGACGGCCTGCCGGCCCAGGACGCAACCCAGGCCGACATGGTGGTGTGCAACCCGCCCTTCCATCGGGGCACCACCAAGGACTCCACTCCGGGGTTCGGGCTGCTGCGCAGTGCCAGACCGGCGCTGGCCCCGGGCGGCACGGTGTGGACCGTGTTCAACTCCCATCTGCCCTACCTGCCGTTCCTGCGGGCCGAGTTCGGACCGACCCGGATCGCCGCCCGCGACCGTCACTACACCGTCACCCTCACCGAGGTGGCCGACCCGCGCCGCTGAGCCGCGAGCGCCGTCCGGTTCCGGTACGGTGCGGGCGTGGCTCAACGCACCCGGACGGCCGGCTGGCTGCCGAACCAGCACGGGGCGTGGGCGATGCTGGTGGT
>JAEZHJ010000117.1 GCA_023436925.1 Actinomycetes bacterium | reverse complement strand
CGTGGTCGACGTGGGCGATGATGGCGACATTGCGCAGGTCTGCGCGTACGGGCATGCGGGCTCCGGATCTGTAGACAACCTTCCAGATTGTACTGCAGCCCCGATACCCCGCTGTCGGCGCCCCCTCTCGGCCTCGTCCGTCCTCACGTTGAGGGCCACCTGATTCGTTGAGGGCCACGACATGCGTCGAGGGCCACCCATGATGGGTGGCCCTCGACGTGAACGCTGGCCCTCGACGTTACGGGTGGCCCTTGGTGCGGACGGTGGCCCTCGCCGGGTCGGCGCTACCGAAGGTCGCTCGCCCGGGTGGATCGATCCGCGCTAGCGGGGCGGCTGCTGGGCATCGCCGCGGACCAGTCCCTGCTCCATCGCCTCCAGGATGTCGGCACTGATCGGGGCACCGGTCTGCAGCCGCGAGTGCCACCGGGAGTAGGTGAAGTAGATCAGGAAGCCGACCGCGAGCCAGATCAGGAAGCGCAGCCAGGTCTCCACCGAGAGGTTCAGCATGAGGTAGCCGCAGATCAGGGCGGAGGCCGCCGGGAGCCACGGCGACAGTGGCACCTTGAACGCCCGCTTGAGGTCGGGGCGCTTGCGGCGCAGCACGATCACGCCGATCGACACCATCACGAAGGCCGACAGGGTGCCGATGTTCACCATCTCCTCCAGCACCCCGATCGGGGTGAAGCCGGCGAACAGCGCCACGGCGATGGTCACGATGACGGTGATCAGCCACGGGGTGCGGAACTTCTTGTGCACCTTGGCCAGGCCCATCGGCAGCAGGGCGTCGCGCGACATCGCGAAGATCAGGCGGGTCGCACCGATCATCAACGTGAGCACCACGGTGATCAGGCCGGCGACCGCCCCGGCGGCGATCACGGTCGCCATCCAGTCCTGGCCGTGGAAGGCGAAGGCATTGGCCAGCGCGGCGGTCGGGTCGAGCTCGTCGTAGGAGACCATGCCGGTCACCACCAGGGCGACCGCGCAGTACAGCAGGGTGCAGATGGCCAGCGAGGCGATGATGCCGATCGGCATGTCACGCTGCGGGTTCTTGGTCTCCTCGGCGGTCGTCGCCACCACGTCGAAGCCGATGTAGGCGAAGAACACCAGGGACGCGCCCGCCAGGATCCCGCCGACGCCGAAGACGGACGGCGCCGCACCGCTGAAGAACTGCAGCAACGGCTGGGTCCACACCGAAGCGGCGCCCTCGGCCGCAGCGGCTTCCGGGATGAAGGGGCTGTAGTTGGCCGGGTCGATGAAGCCGATGCCGGCGATGATCACGAACAAGACGATGAACAGCTTCAGGGCCACGAGCGCCAGGTTGACCCGCAGCGACTCCTTGATGCCGAGGGTGACCAGCACGCCGAGCGCCACAACGAGGATCACCGCGGGCAGGTCAACCACCCCGCCGTAGCTCAACTGCGGCGGCAGGACGATGCCGAGCCGCTCCAGAAACACGCCCAGATAGGCGCTCCAGCCCTGGGCGACCACGGACGCGCCCAGGAACATCTCCAGGATCAGGTCCCAGCCGATGATCCAGGCGAAGATCTCCCCCAGCGAGGAGTAGGAGAAGGTGTAGGCCGAGCCGGACACCGGCACCGTGGAGGCGAACTCGGCGTAGCACATGGCGGCGAGCGCGCAGGCGAGCGCTGCGATAACAAAGCTGATCACGATCGCCGGGCCGGCCACGTTGTGGGCGGCGCGGCCGGTGAGGGTGAAGATTCCGGCGCCGATCACGACACCGACACCGAAGACCGTCAGGTCGAGGGCGGTCAGTGACTTCTTGAGCTGGTACTCCGGCTCGTCGGTGTCGGCGATCGATTGCTCGATCGATTTGGTGCGCAAGAGGGACATGCTCAGGCTCCTGACAAGGCCGCTGGGCGGCAAAACTAAACTGCTCGGCAAAGCTACGACCAGCCCCGCAGGCCCGCTGGAAGTTGTCGACATCTGGGCCCAAATTGTCCGAATGCTGGACGAGCCCGGGTGGCAGGGCTCTGGGGGAGCGTCATCAGATCCCCTCGGACGGGCCCGCCACCACGTGTGCGGGGCGGCCCGCCGCTGCTAGCCTCGGGGTGAGCCCGGCCTGCAGAAGGGGACGCCGTGGACGAGTTCCTGGAGTTCCTTGCGGTGCTGGGTCGCGCCATCGCCGCGGTGCTCACCTTCGACACCTCGGACGGTGCCTGGCTGGCCGGTTACCGCCACCTCGGCGTGCTGGCGATCACCGTCGCCGTGCTGGCCGGCATCTCCACCCTGCTGGGCGACAGCGTCGTGCTCTTCCTCAACGGCATCCGGGGCGCCCGATTCGCCATCAGCCTCGCCGTGAACAGCCTCGGCTTCGTCCTGCTGTACGCCGTCCAGGCCCTCGTGATCGCCTCGGTCGGCTATTCGGTCACCGGTGAGAGGTTGGCGCTGACGATGGCGACCTGGGCGGTGCTGCTGTCCACGGCGCCGCACCTGTTCGGCTTCTTCGCCTTGATCCCCTATCTCGGGCCCGGGATCGCCCGCATCCTGCAGGCGTGGGGCGTGGTCTCCCTGTGGGTGATCGTCGGCGCCCTGTACCGGGTGGACCGCCTGACGGCCCTGCTGATCACCCTGGCCGGCTGGGGCGCGATGCAGCTGGTGTCGTGGCTGCTTTCCGGCCCGCTGTCGGTGCTCGGTCGGTGGGTGTGGCGCCTGACCACGGGCCAGGCGACCATGCTGACCGCTCAGGACCTGCTCTCCGGGCACCTCTTCGCCCCGGTCGACCTCGGGATCATCGACCGGCCGAAGACCCGCCGGCGTCAGGGTGGGGCGCCATGATCGTCACGCTGATCGGATTCCTGCTCGTCATCGTCTTCCTGGCGCTCGCCTTCGGGCCCCTGGAGTCCCTGGGCTGGTGGCGGGCCAAGGGTGAGGCCAGCGTGCGGACCTCGCTGCAGAAGCTGGTCAGCCAGACCCCGGAGGACGTCGAGGGACGCGGCGCGGAGCAGTTCGTGGTCTACCTGTCCGGGATCGGGGCGATCGACCCCACCACCGTCCCTGTCGAGGAGCGCCCCCTGGTGGACGCGCTGCGCGAGCGGCTGCCGACCTACTGCATCGCCGACGACGTCTTCCCCTACTCGGTGTCCAACCGTGGCCTGACGGCGCAGCGGGCGCTCGCCGGGCTGTGGCGCCGGATCAGCAAGCTGCGGCTGGTGCGGCCGCACAGCCTGCTCGGGATGCTGGTGAACGCCCGCAACGCGATCCAGCTGTTCGTCTGCGCCGACCGGCGCTACGGCCCGACCTACAACATCGGGACCGCCCAGGAGATCCTGCGCTCGCTCGTCCGGCACGGCTACCAGATCGGCAGCGGCGTGCCGGTGACCCTGATCGGGTGGAGCGGTGGGGCGCAGATCGCGCTCGGCGCCTGCTGGTACCTCGGCCAACTCGACCTGCCGCTGCGCGTGATCTCGCTGGGCGGCATGATGTCGGACGACTACGGCCTGGACCACATCAGCAAGCTGACCCACCTGCGCGGCACCAAGGACCCGCTGGAGCGGCTCGGCTGGATCATCTTCGCCGGACGGTGGCCGGGGGCGGTCGGCTCGCCCTGGTCGCGAGCCAGGGCGCAGGGCAGGATCGACGTGATCGACCTCGGCCCGATGCACCACAACGGCAAGGAGCACTACTTCGACCCGGACACCTTCGGCCCGGACGGCCGCAGCTTCCTGCAGGTCAGCACCGATGCGATCCACGCCGTGCTGGTCGGGGAGCCGGTGCGGGTGATCCCGCCCGGGGCCGAGATCAGGCACGCCGCCCCCGAGTTGCCCGCCTGACCCGCTCGGGGTCGGGGCCGGGTGTGGTCAGGGCACGTCGTCACCCCCGGTGGACGGGTGCCACCTAGGCTTGCCGGCGTGACGCAATGGTTCACCGAGACCTTCCGGGCGGAGTTCGACAAGCAGGCCGAGCAACTCGGCCGGATCAACCTCGCCATCTTCGGCAAGACCGGCGTCGGGAAGTCGACCCTGGTCAACGCCATCTTCGGCGAGCCGGTCGCCGCCACCGGGATCGGGGCCCCGGTCACGATGGGCTCCCACCTCTACCTCGACAAGCGCGGCACGCTGGGCGTGATCGACACCCGCGGGCTGGAGGTGGGCCGCGACGATGCGGAGATCCTCAAGGACCTCACCAAGGCGGTTCGGGAGAGCCGGGGGCGGCCGGTCTCCGAGCAGGTGCACGTCGCCTGGTACTGCATCCGCGGCATGGATCGGCGCTTCGAGGAGGTCGAGGAGCGGTTCATCAAGAAGCTGGCCGAACTCGAGATCCCGGTCCTGGTCGTGCTGACCCAGGTCCCGATGCGGGACGGCCAGTACCACCCCGACGCGGTCGAGCTGGCCCGCCAGATCCAGGCCAGGGACCTGCCGATCGTCGGCGGCCGGCCGTTCATGACCTACGCGATGAGGGACCAGTTCACCGGTCAGCCGGCCCACGGCTTGATGGACGTGCTGCAAGCCACCTTTCACGTCGCTCCCGATGCCGTCCGGGGAGCCCTCGCCGCGGCGCAGGCGATCGATCTTGAGCTCAAGGCTTCGCAGGCCCACAAGGCGATAGCCGCCAGCACGGCGGCCGCCGCGGCTGCGGCGGCGGTGCCGATCCCGTTCAGTTCGGCGGCGATCCTGGTCCCCATCCAGCTCGGCATGATGGCCCGGCTGGCCCAGCTCCACGGGCTCAGCTTCGATCGCGCGGCGATCCTGGCGATCGCTTCCACCTCGGTGGCCACCTCGGCCGGACGGGCCGCGGCCACGAGCCTGCTGAAGTTCGTCCCCGGCGCCGGCACGATCGCCGGCGGGGCGATCAACGCCTCGGTCGCCTCCGGCTTCACCCTGGCGATGGGGCAGGCATGGCTGGTGGTCTGCCAGCGGGCCGCGACCAGGTCGCTGCCGGTGGTCGACGGGGTGATCGACTCGGCCGCGGTCAAGGACCTGTTCGAGCGCGAGGTCGCCCGGCGGCTTCCCAGGATCCGACGCTGATCGGGCCGTCCGGGCTGCACTTTCGTGCAGCGGTATGACCATTTTGTGCACCGCTGCGTCTCCCGTCCTGACAAGCGGGATCGTCGGTCTCGGGATGTGCCCGAATCCGATGGTTACGACGCAGCGTAGGAGAGATTCTGGAAGACTAGAGCCCATGAGTCAGCGAACAATTGGCGTAACGGAGTTGGTCCTCCGCGACGGTCACCAGAGCCTCCTCGCGACCCGCATGGCCCTCGAAGACATGGTCGAGGCCTGTGAAGACATCGACAAGGCCGGTTACTGGTCTGTCGAGTGCTGGGGCGGGGCAACCTACGATTCCTGCATCCGGTTCCTCAACGAGGATCCCTGGGTGCGGCTGCGGACCTTCCGCGAACTGATGCCCAACAGCCGCCTGCAGATGCTGCTGCGCGGCCAGAACCTGCTGGGCTACCGCCACTACCAGGACATGGTCGTGGACAAGTTCGTCGAGAAGTCGGCCGAGAACGGCATGGACGTCTTCCGCGTCTTCGACGCGCTGAACGACCCGCGGAACATGGCCCGCGCGATGGCTGCGGTGAAGAAGACCGGCAAGCACGCGCAGGGCACCATCTGCTACACCATCTCGCCGCTGCACACCGTCGAGGGCTACATCAAGCTCGCCGGACAGCTGCTGGACATGGGCGCGGAGTCGCTGTGCCTGAAGGACATGGCCGCCCTGCTGCAGCCGCAGCCGGCCTACGACATCATCCGTGGCATCAAGGACACCTACGGTGACGTCCAGATCAACGTCCACTGCCACTCCACCTCCGGTGTGACCCTGGTCTCGCTGATGAAGGCCATCGAGGCCGGTGCCGACGTCGTGGACACCTCGATCTCGTCGCTCTCGCTCGGCCCGGGCCACAACCCGACCGAGTCCCTGGTCGAGATGCTCGAGGGCACTCCGTACAAGGCCGACCTCGACATGGAGCGGCTGATCCGGATCCGCGACCACTTCGCCAAGATCCGCCCCAAGTACGCCGCCTTCGAGTCGGCGACCCTGGTCGACACCGACATCTTCCTCAGCCAGATTCCCGGCGGGATGCTGTCGAACATGGAGAGCCAGCTCAAGGCGCAGGGCGCCGGCGACCGCGTCAAGGAGGTCATGGAGCAGGTTCCGCTGGTGAAGGCTGCCGCCGGCCACCCGCCGCTGGTCACCCCGTCCAGCCAGATCGTCGGCACCCAGGCCGTGTTCAACGTCCTGATGGGCGAGTACAAGGTGCTGACCGGCGAGTTCGCCGACCTGATGCTCGGCTACTACGGCGAGACGATCGGTGAGCGCGACCCCGAGGTGATCGCGATCGCCCAGGCCCAGGCCAAGAAGGAGCCGATCACCGTCCGTCCGGCCGACCTGCTGCCCCCGGAATGGGACAACCTGGTCTCCGAGGCGTCCAAGCTCGAGGGCTTCGACGGCACCGACGAGGACGTTCTCACCTACGCGATGTTCCCGGGTGTGGCGCCGGGCTTCTTCGCCGCCCGCGATGAGGGCCCCAAGAGCGTCGCCAAGACGCCCGAGCAGGTCAAGGCCGAGGCGGACGCCGCCAGCGGTGCCGCGAATGCGGTCCGCGGCCCGATCAAGTACAAGGTCTCTCTCGGCGGGCGCGAGCACAGCGTCCAGGTCGAGATGGCGTGAGGAAGAAGGACATGGCAAAACCAGTTTCCATGAGCAAGCGGGTGGCGGATCTCGCCGCCGCCCGTGAGACGGCCGAACTCGGCGGCGGTGAGGCGCGCCTGGAGAAGCAGCGCGCCTCCGGCAAGATGACCGCCCGCGAGCGGCTGGACGCCTTCCTCGACGCGGACTCCTTCCAGGAGGTCGGGCTGTTCCGCCGGAACCGCACCACCACCTTCGACATGGACACCGCCGACCTGCCCGCTGATGGCGTCGTGACCGGCGCCGGCACGGTGCTCGGGCGTCCGGTGCACGTCGCCAGCCAGGACTTCACCGTGATGGGTGGGTCGGCCGGTGAGGCGCACAACAAGAAGGTCGTCGAGATGATGCGGGCGGCGTTGACCAACGGCACCCCGTTCGTCTTCATCAACGACTCCGGCGGCGCCCGGATCCAGGAGGGCATCGACTCGCTGTCCGGCTACGGCCAGGTGTTCTACGCCAACGTCGAGCTGTCGGGTGTCGTCCCGCAGATCTCGATCATCGCCGGCCCCTGCGCCGGTGGCGCGGTGTACTCCCCGGCGCTGACCGACTTCGTGATCCAGACCCGCAAGGCCCACATGTTCATCACGGGCCCGAACGTCATCAAGCAGGTCACCGGCGAGGACGTGACGCAGGACGCACTGGGTGGCGCTGACACCCACATGGCGGTCTCCGGCGTCAACCACTTCGTGGCCGACGACGACGAGCAGGCGCTGCTGATCGCCAAGAAGCTGCTCAGCTTCCTGCCGCAGAACAACTCCGAGGATCCGCCACTGGTGGAGGGCGACTACTCGGTCGACTACGACCCGGAGATGGCCAACATCGTCCCGGTCGACGGCAAGCAGGGCTACGACGTCCGCGACATCATCGCCCGGCTGGTCGACAACGCCGACTTCCTCGAGGTCCAGGCCGGCTACGCCAAGAACATCGTGGTCGGCTTCGGCCGGATCAACGGTCGCAGCGTCGGCCTGGTCGCCAACCAGCCGAACGTGCTGGCCGGCGTGCTGGACATCAACGCCTCGGACAAGGGTGCGAAGTTCATCCGGTTCTGCAACGCCTTCAACATCCCGATCGTCACCCTGGTCGACGTTCCCGGCTACCTGCCCGGCGTCGCCCAGGAGCACGGCGGCATCATCCGCCACGGCGCGAAGATGCTGTACGCCTACTCCTCGGCCACCGTGCCGCTGGTCACGGTCGTGCTGCGCAAGGCGTACGGCGGCTCGTACCTGGCGATGGCCTGCCGGGACCTCGGCGCTGACCGGGTGTATGCCTGGCCGACCGCCGAGATCGCGGTGATGGGCGCCGAGGGTGCCGCAGCGGTGGTCTTCCGCAAGGAGATCGCGGCCGCGGAGGATCCGGCAGCGCGTCAGGCCGAGCTGGTCGACGAGTACCGCAACACCTTCTCGACGCCGTTCATGGCCGCCTCCCGCGGCCTGGTGGACGACATCATCGATCCGGGTGAGACCCGCCGCAAGGTGGCTCAGGCCCTGGAAATGCTCGCCAACAAGCGCAAGACGAGGCCCGCCAAGAAGCACGGCCTCATGCCGGTCTAGGGGGTTCGAGATGTCTCAGGACGCCGAACTCCTGGAGTTGGTCAAGGGCCTCTACGACAGGATCGACGGGCTCGAGCTGCGGATCAAGAAGCTGGAGTTGCACGAGGAGGTGTCGGACGAGACCCTGGTGGCGATTGCCGCCGCGGTCGCGGCCTTCCTCGGTCACAAGGCCAAGAAGCGTCAGCGGCGCTTCGCCGCCGAGCAGAACTGGATGTCGAGCACTCGACGTTCCCAGCACATTCACCACCCGCTGTACTCGCGCTGATCGGTCTGGAAGGAAGACAGATGAAACTCAAGGTGACAGTCAACGACGTTCCTTACGTGATCGATGTGGAGGTCGAGGAGGAGGAGCCCCAGGGTCTGGGCGCGATCGTGATCGGTGGCAGCAGCAGTGCTGTCTCGGTGCCCACCACCGCATCGGTGCAGGGGGCGTCGGCCAATGCGGTCGTCGCGCCGCTGGCCGGGTCGGTGTTCAAGATCCTGGTCTCCGAGGGCGACACCATCGAGGCCGGGCAGGTCCTGCTGGTGCTCGAGGCCATGAAGATGGAGACCGAGATCACCGCCCCCAAGGCGGGCACGGTCGCCGCGATCCTGGTCGAGAAGGGCAGCGCCGTCCAGGGCGGCCAGGCCCTCATCGAGCTGGCCGAGGCCGAGGCCGAGTGAACTCGCATCGCTGACGCATAACCGGCAGTGGCCCCTCCATTCGGACGGGCCACTGTTGCGTCCGGCCCTGGTTCCCCGGATGCCCGGGAACGCGGCCTCGGGCCGAGTCCGGCAGCCGACCAGGGCCGGCTCGACG
>JAEZHJ010000092.1 GCA_023436925.1 Actinomycetes bacterium | reverse complement strand
GGGCCTGTGTGGTTCAGTGTGTCAGGCCTGCTTCGGCGCGGTCATCGCCGCAACGTCGAGGGCCTTGGCGAGCTGCTCCTCGGTGATCTCGCCGCGCTCGATGTAGCCGAGGTCGCGGACCGCGTCGGCGACGGTGAGGTTCTTCTTCACCGAGTGCTTGGCGATCTTGGCGGCGGCCTCGTAGCCGATGATCCGGTTCAGCGGGGTCACGATCGACGGGCTGGACTCGGCCAGCTCGAGGCAGCGCTCCACGTTGGCGGTGATCCCGTCCACGCAGCGGGTGGCCAGCACCCGGGAGACGTTGCCGATCAGCGAGATCGACTCGAGCAGGTTGCGGGCCATCACCGGCAGCATGACGAGCAGGTCGAAGTTGCCCTGCGCGCCGGCGAAGGCGATCGCCGCGTCGTTGCCGATCACCTGGGCCGCCACCATGACGGTCGCCTCGGGCACCACCGGGTTCACCTTGCCCGGCATGATCGAGGAGCCGGGCTGCAGGTCGGGCAGCGCGATCTCGCCGATGCCGGTCCGCGGGCCGGAACCCATCCAGCGCAGGTCGTTGGCGATCTTCACCAGCGACACCGCGAGGGTGCGCAGCGCACCGGAGGTCTCGACCAGCGAGTCCTGGGCGGCCTGGGCCTCGAAGTGGTTGGACGCCTCCACCAGCGGCAGGCCGGTGTGCTCGGCGATCAGCTGGATCACCCGCGCGGAGAACCCGGGCGGGGTGTTGATCCCGGTGCCGACCGCGGTGCCGCCCAGCGGCAGCTCGTTGAGCCGGGGGAGGGCGGCCTTGACCCGGGCGATCCCGTAGCGGATCTGGGTGGCGTAGCCGGAGAACTCCTGGCCCAACATGATCGGGGTCGCGTCCATCAGGTGGGTACGGCCCGACTTCACGACGGTGGCGAACTCGGCCGCCTTCGCCTCGAGCGAGGAGGCGAGGATCTCCAGGTCGGGCAGCAGGTCGGAGTGGATCGCCTGCACGGCCGCGATGTGGATCGAGGACGGGAACACGTCGTTGGAGGACTGCGACGCGTTGACGTGGTCATTGGGGTGGACGGGCCGGCCGAGGCGCTGGGTGGCCAGCGTCGCGACGACCTCGTTGGTGTTCATGTTGGACGACGTGCCAGAGCCGGTCTGGAAGACGTCGATGGGGAACTGGTCGTCGTGCTTGCCGGCGATGACCTCGTCGGCCGCGGCCACGATCGCCTCGGCGATCTCCGGGGCGATGACCCCGAGTTCGGCGTTGGCGAGCGCCGCTGCCCGCTTGATCTGGCCGAGTGCCGCAATGTGGTGGGCGGAGAGTCCGCGTCCAGAGATCGGGAAGTTCTCGACCGCGCGCTGGGTCTGCGCTGCGTAGAGGGCGTCAGCGGGTACCCGCACCTCACCCATCGTGTCGTGCTCAATGCGATAGTCCATACCAATAACCCTAGACGGAATGGCTTTGCGGCGTGGCCCGGCGGGAAAGTTCAGCCGGCCCCCGCCCGAGGTTAGGCTGACCGGCGTGGCAGGGGTGAACGAGGTGGCCGACGCGGTGCTGCTCGCGGTCTCCACGGTGCCCGAGGGACGGGTGACCACCTACGGCACGATCGCGGGCGTCGTCGGGTGCGGGGCCAGGGTGGTGGCGCGGGTGCTGGCCACCCGCGGCGACCAGGTCTGCTGGTGGCGGGTGGTGCGTGCCGACGGGACGATCGCCGCACACCTCGTCCCTGCGGCCACCGAGTTGCTCGCAGCCGAGGGCGTCTTGGTCCGTGACGGGCGGGTCGACCTGCGCAGCCACGGCGTCGCCGCGCCTGGCGGGTAGCCGTCCAGCGCCTTGCCACCGCCCGATTTGGGGCGGAGCCCGCCGGTCGTGTAATGTCATCCGAGGTCCGGCCCCTATAGCTCAGTCGGCAGAGCGTCTCCATGGTAAGGAGAAGGTCTGCGGTTCGATTCCGCATGGGGGCTCTGTGTTTGGCAGTGACGGAATAACCGCCCGTCCACCCGGCTCGCCGGGGCTGCCGGACGCCCGGCGGGATAGCTCAGGCGGTAGAGCAAGCGGCTCATAATCGCTGTGTCGCGGGTTCGAGTCCCGCTCCCGCTACAAACTCGAAGCCAGACCGCCAGGAAAGTGAGAGCCCGATGGCCAAGAAGGCAGCCGACGTTCGGCCCAAGATCACCTTGGCATGCACGCAGTGCAAGGAGCGGAACTACATCACCAAGAAGAACCGGCGCAACGACCCGGATCGTCTGGAGCTGAAGAAGTTCTGCCCGAAGTGCCACGTGCACACCGCCCATCGCGAGACCCGCTGAGCCGAGCCGCCGAGAAGCCGTCCGCCGTTCGGCGGGCGGCTTTCGTGCCTTCCTGCACCTGCCTGCGATGACACTGAGCTGGACGACCACCGACCGGGCCAACCGGGTCTGGTTCTACCTGTTCCTGGTGACGGGGCTGCTCGGCGCCACGACCGTGGTGTGGGGCGAGCCCGCGCTGTGGACGATGGTGCTGGTCGGCCTGGCGCTGTTCCAGGCCTGGCGCCTGGCGGTGGACAAGACCGTGAGCGTCACCCTCGATGAGACCGGCATCACCAAGCAGCTGGGACGCGAGACCTGGCACCGCGACTGGGCCGACGTCGGCGCCGTCGAGATCCGGCGGGTCTGGGGCACCCACCAGTTGGTGGTCGCCGACGCGAATCCCACCCCGCAGGAGTGGAGCTACTCCAACCGCCTGTCCGGCCTGGCCCGGATCGGACGCAACTCGCTGGCCGCGCAGGTGCCGGACGAGCAGGTCGCGGCGGTCCGTCAGCTGCTCGCC
The DNA here is from genome assembly GCA_023436925.1 of Actinomycetes bacterium. Classification (GTDB taxonomy): domain Bacteria; phylum Actinomycetota; class Actinomycetes; order Propionibacteriales; family Propionibacteriaceae; genus Propionicimonas. The sequence goes on along the minus strand of JAEZHJ010000092.1, from coordinate 7,916 downwards.
GCCCGCGCGGTCTAGCCTGTGCGTCATGCCGATCAGCGAAGTACACGTCGGGCGGACCTACCCGCCGACCCCGGGCTATGAGGTGAGCCGGGCCAAGATCGCCGAGTTCGCCGCCGCCCTGGGTGACGGCGACAACCCGGCCTACACCGGCGACTCACCGATCGCGCCGCCCACCTTCGCCGTCGTGCTGTCCTCTGCCGCCTGGGGTGCGCTCTTCGAGGATCCCGAGCTCGGTCTCGCCCTGCATCGCACGGTGCACGGCGACCAGCGCTTCACCTGGGCCCGTCCGCTGCGGGCGGGCGACGTCATCACCGCCACCTTGCGGATCGACGGGGTCCGGGCGCGCGGTGCGATGGCGATCGTGAGCATCTCCGTCCAGCTCACCACCGTCGAGGGCGAGGATGTGTGCACCGCCAGCTCGACCCTGTTGCACACGGCGGAGGCGGCATGACCCCCAGCGTCGGGACCCGGCTGCCCGGGTTCACCACCACCTTCACCAGGGCCGACCTGGTGCGCTACGCCGGGGCGTCCACCGACTTCAACCCGATCCACTGGTCGGACGCGGCCGCGGCCCGGCTCGGACTGCCCGGCGTGATCGCCCACGGCATGCTCACCATGGGCACCGCGCTGCGGGTGGTGACCGACTGGGTGGGCGACCCGGCCCGGGTGCTGAGCTACTCGGTCCGGTTCACCCGTCCGGTCGTGGTGGACGAGGCCGAGGGCGGCACCGTCGCCTTCTCCGGCACGGTCACCGCCGTGGACGGTGAGGTCGCGACCGTCAGCATCGAGGCGATCCACAACGGCGCCAAGGTGCTCGGATCGGCCACCGCGGAGGTGCGGCTTGGCTGAGCCGACGCTGGCGGAGCTGACGACGCTACGGGTCGGGGGACCGGCCCGCCGGGTGCTGACCCCGTCCAGCGAGGCGGAGCTCATCGAGGCGGTCGCCGGCTGCGACGCCGCCGGTGAACCCGTCCTCGTGGTGGGGGGCGGGTCCAACCTGCTGGTCGGTGACGCCGGCTTCGACGGCACGGTCGTGTTGACCGCGGGCGTCCGCGGGATCGAGCGCGACGAGGTCACCGGCTGTGGTGGCGCTGTGCTACAGGTGGCGGCGGGGGAGCCCTGGGACGCGTTCGTCGCCGACTGCGTGGCGCAGGAGTTCGTCGGCGTGGAGGCCCTGTCGGGGATCCCCGGACTGGCCGGCGCGACCCCGATCCAGAACGTCGGCGCCTACGGCCAGGAGGTCTCCCAGACGATCGCCCGGGTCCGGGTCTGGGACCGGCAGGAGGGCCGGGTCCGCACCTTCTTCAGCAGCGAGTGCGGGTTCGGCTACCGGACGTCGGTCTTCAAGCGGGAGCCGGGCCGCCATCTCGTGCTGACGGTCACCTTCCAGCTGACGCTGGGCCCCCGGTCGGCTCCGATCCGGTACGGCGAACTGGCCCGACGGCTCGGCGTGGCCGCCGGCGAGCGGGCTCCACTGGGGCAGGTGCGCGACACGGTGCTTGACCTGCGGCGCGGCAAGGGGATGGTGCTCGACTCCTCCGACCACGACACCTGGAGCGCGGGCAGCTTCTTCACCAACCCGATCCTCACCGCGGACCAGGCGGCCGGGCTGCCGGCGGAGGCGCCGCGCTTCCCGGCCGGCTCCGGCGACGACCTGGTCAAGACAAGCGCGGCCTGGCTGATCGAGCATGCCGGCTTCGGCAAGGGCTACGGCACCCCGCCGGCGACGCTGTCCACCAAGCACACCCTGGCGCTGACGAATCGCGGCGGCGCCACGTCGGCCGACCTGGCGAGGCTGGCGCGGGAGATCCGCGACGGCGTAGAGGCCCGATTCGGGGTCCGGCTCGTCCCCGAGCCGGTGCTCGTCGGGGTCTCACTCGACTCCTGACACACGGGGACGGTTCTCTGACACGCGGGGACGGTTCTCCCGCACACGGGGACGGTTCTCCGGCACGCGGGGACGGTTCTCCGGCACGCGGGGACGGTTCTCCGGGTTCTCCGGCACGCGGGGACGGTTCTCCCGCACACGCGGACGGTCCTCCCCGGCGTTCACCGCTATTGCTGGGGCGCTGGCGAGGGTTATGGCACCTCTTCGTCGGCCGGCCCCGTCGGTCGGGGGCCCCTGTGATGGTTATGAGGCCCGGTTCGGCGTCCATAACCACCGCGAGCGCCCCCGTCGCGGTTGGGTCGTCGCGCAACCACGTCCATAACCACCGCGGGTGCCCCGAGCCCGCCTGGCCTGCCACTCCATCACCGCCCGCCCGCCAGGCCGGACGGATCTGGGCGCTCCGGCCCGTCTTGCACCCACCCCGGTAGGCTGGCCTGCGGCCTCCGGCCAGGTACGTCGGAGGTGAGGGAAGGAATACTGTGAGCATTCTGGCGAGCGTCCCGCTTGCACCCCGCGACCCGATCCTCGGCCTCACCGAGCAGTTCGTCGCGGACCCGCGCGCGGGCAAGGTGAACCTCGGGGTCGGCGTCTACCTGGACGAGAACGGGAAGGTGCCCCTGCTGGAGTGCGTCCGGACGGCCGAGGGCCGACTCGCCGCCGATGCCACCCCGCGCGGCTACCTGCCGATCGACGGTCTGCCCGCCTACAACGCCGCCGTTCGCACCCTCGTCTTCGGCGCCGACAGCGTGGCGGTCGCCGGCGGACGGGTGGTCACCATCGAGGCGCTCGGCGGCACCGGCGCGCTCAAGATCGGAGCCGAACTCCTCAAGTCCTCCGACGCCCGGCGCCGGGTGCTGATCTCCAACCCCTCCTGGGAGAACCACCTCGCGCTGTTCACCCGCGCCGGATTCGAGGTCGGCAACTACCGCTACTACGACCCCGCGCGCCGCGGCATCGACTTCGACGGCATGCTGGCCGACCTGGCCGCCGCCGAGCCCGGCACGATCGTCGTGCTGCACTCCTGCTGCCACAACCCGACCGGCTACGACCTCACCCCGCAGCAGTGGGAGCAGGTCGCCACCGCGGTGGTCGAGCATGGCCTGGTGCCCTTCCTCGACCTTGCCTACCAGGGCTTCGCCCAGGGCATCGAGGCCGACGCGGCCGTCCCGCGCCAGTTCGCCACCCTCGGCATCCCGGTCCTGGTGGCGTCCTCGTTCAGCAAGAACTTCAGCCTCTACGGCGAGCGGGTCGGCGGGCTCAGCATCGTCGCGGCCGACGCCGCCGAGGCTGCCCGCGTCCTGTCCCAGGTCAAGGTGGCGGTGCGGACCACCTACTCCAACCCGCCCACCCATGGGGCCGCCATGGTCACCCGGGTGCTCGGCGACCCCGAACTGCGGACGCTGTGGGAGGAAGAACTGGCCGGCATGCGCCAGCGCGTCAAGGCGATGCGGCAGGCTCTGGTCGAAGGCCTCCAGGCCAACGGGGTGGACGACATGGGCTTCATCACCGAGCAGGTCGGGATGTTCAGCTACTGCGGGCTGACGCCCGCCCAGATGACCCGGTTGCGTGAGGAGTACGGCATCTACGGCACCGATGCCGGCCGGATCTGCGTCGCCGCGCTCAACCCGTCCAATGTGGGGGAGGTGGCGCGCGCCATCGCCGCCGTGCGTTGAACCCGCCGGTTCGACTGCACTGCGCAAACCCAGTAGAATCTTCGTCTTGGTGACCCTCACCCTGATCCGTCATGCCCACAAGGTCGCGGGGATGGGGACGGCCACCACCCTTAGGGCAATAGCTCAATTGGCAGAGCAGCGGTCTCCAAAACCGCAGGTTGGGGGTTCAAGTCCCTCTTGCCCTGCTGGATCGGCGTTGACGGACGCCGCTCCGCAGAACCCGGCGATAGTGAAGGACGGCCAGCAGTGGCGGATGAGAAGGACCAGGCGAACGCCGACGTCCCGGGTGAGCCGACCCTGCAAGCGGTTGAAGTCGATGACCTTCCGCTGACTGAAGAGGAGCAGGTCGCGATCGCTGCGGCCAGTGCCCGTCCGGTTCGCAAGAGCGCCACCGTCGAGGGCAAGGGCCACGCGACCCGCAAGCGGTCCGAGGCGACCGCGCCCGGACAGGCGAAGCGCACGACGCCGGCGCAGTTCGTCCGCGAGAGCGTCGACGAGCTGAAGAAGGTCGTCTGGCCGACGCTGAGCCAGTGGCAGCAGTACTTCATCGTGGTGTTGGTCTTCGTCCTGTTCATCATCGCCATCGTCAGCGCCCTCGACCTGCTGTTCGGCTGGGCCATGCTGCAGATTTTCGGATGAACCAGGAGACCCCCGACGTGACTGAAACCCCAGGTACCGGCGCCTACGAGCCGTCGGAAGACTTCGAGATCGACCTCGGCCAGCTGGAATCCAACGCTGACGAGGTCGAGCTCAACCTCGACTTCGCCGAAGACCTCGACACCCCCGCCGATGACGACATCCTGCTTCCCGGCCTGGCCGAGGACGCCGAGCCCGCCGTCGAGGCGGACGAGCCGGACGCCGACGAGGAGGCCGTGCTGGCCGAACTGCGCGAGCAGCTCCGCGGCCAGATCGGCGACTGGTACGTGATCCACACCTACTCGGGCATGGAGAACCGGGTCAAGCAGAACCTGGACAACCGGGTGAAGACCCTGGGCATGGAGGACTACATCTTCGAGGCCGTCGTGCCCACCGAAGAGGTCACCGAGACCCGCAACGGCGCCAAGAAGTCCGTCACCCGCACCGTGCTGCCCGGCTACGTGCTGGTCCGCATGGAGCTCACTGACGCCTCTTGGGCCGCCGTCCGCCACACCCCGTCCGTGACCGGCTTCGTCGCCCACGCCAACGCCCCCGTCCCGCTCAGCCTGGACGAGGTCGAGAAGATGCTCGCCCCTGCGGCGCTGGCCAAGGCTGCCGCGGCGTCCACCGGCTCCAAGCCGCGCAACCGCAAGGTCGAGATCGCTGACTTCTCGGTCGGCGACTCCGTCATGGTCGTCCAGGGCCCCTTCGCCGGGGTTCACGCGACCATCACCGAAATCAATCCGAACAGCCAGCGCCTGAAGGCCCTGGTCGAGATCCTCGGCCGGGAGACCCCGGTCGACCTGACCTTCGGCCAGATCCAGAAGGTCTAGCCACCGTTCGGACGCCGGTCGGCCAGCCAGGTCGACTGGGACAACCCAACACCACAGAAGGACCCAGCATGCCTCCCAAGAAGAAGGTAGCGGCGATCGTCAAGGTCGCCCTCAACGCGGGTGCGGCCACCCCGGCACCGCCGGTCGGCACCGCGCTCGGCCCGCACGGCGTGAACATCATGGAGTTCTGCAAGCGCTACAACGCCGAGACCGAGGCGATGCGCGGCACGATCATCCCGGTCGAGATCACGATCTTCGAGGACCGGACGTTCACGTTCATCACCAAGACCCCGCCGGCCGCCGAGCTGATCAAGAAGGCCGCCGGCCTGAAGAGCGGCTCCGCCAAGCCGAACAAGGAGAAGGTGGGCAAGCTCACCGCCGATCAGGTGCGTGAGATCGCCACGACCAAGCTTCCCGACCTCAACGCCAACGACATCGACGCCGCGATGAAGATCGTGGCCGGCACCGCCCGGTCCATGGGCGTCACCGTCGAGGGCTGACCGAAGCAACCAAGCCGGACGAGCCGGACGCGCCCGCGCGGCGCGGCAGGCGAATCCGACCCGGGCCCGGGATTCAGCGGGCCGACACACGTGGGAGGGCTTGACCCGGACCACGCCTGGCCAGGCATCCACACGCGGATGCCCACCAACACAAGGAGACCAGAATGAAGCGAAGCAAGGCCTACAAGGCCGCTGCTGAGTCGATCAACCCCGACCAGCTGTACACCCCGGAGGCCGCCCTCGCGCTTGCGAAGCAGGGCGCCTCGGCCAAGTTCGACGAGACCATCGAGGTCGCCATGCGGCTCGGTGTCGACCCGCGCAAGGCCGACCAGATGGTCCGCGGCACGGTCAACCTTCCTAACGGCACTGGCAAGACGGCACGGGTCCTCGTCTTCGCCACCGGTGAGAAGGCTGCCGACGCCATCGAGGCGGGCGCCGACGAGGTCGGTGCCGACGAGCTGATCGACAAGATCGCCGGCGGCTACCTGGACTTCGACGCGGTCGTGGCCACCCCGGATCTGATGGGCAAGGTCGGCCGACTGGGCCGGGTGCTCGGTCCGCGCGGCCTGATGCCGAACCCGAAGACCGGCACCGTGACCATGGACGTCGCCAAGGCCGTCACCGACATCAAGGGCGGCAAGATCGAGTTCCGGGTCGACCGGCACGCGAACCTGCACTTCATCGTCGGCAAGGCGTCCTTCACCGAGCAGCAGCTCAGCGAGAACTTCTTCGCTGCGATGGACGAGGTCATGCGACTCAAGCCGAGCGCCGCCAAGGGCCGCTACCTGAAGAAGGTCACCGTTGCCTCGACGATGGGCCCCGGCGTGCCCGTCGATCCGACCCGGACCAAGCCGTCCGCAGAGTGATCTGACCGACAGCCTGCAGCGGGCCCCGTCCTTCGCGGACGGGGCCCGCTTCGCGTCCGGGGGATGACCCGGCCGAGGCGCGGGCTCGGCGAGCCGGCGGCAGCGTCCGATTTGGGGACAGCGGCGGCGGGCCGCTACGATGGGCGATGCCGAAGACCGCTGGTTCGGTTCCTGCCCTGGCAGGACCGGTAAACCCCGCGCAGGTGAAACGTGAATCGCTCTTGAGAGTGTTCCCCGTGTCGCCCTGCGCGCTCGGGGTTTTTCTTTGCCCGCGGACTCCGGCCGACACTACAAGAAGTGGGAAGGAGACCCATGGCGAGGCCGGACAAGGCAGCCGCCGTCGAGAGCCTGAAGGACGCCTTCAGCACCTCTGCGGCAGCCGTGCTGACCGAGTACCGCGGGCTCACAGTGAAGGACCTCAAGGCGCTGCGCCGGTCCCTCGGTGAGGACGCCACCTACGCCGTAGCGAAGAACACCCTGACCACGATCGCTGCCCGCGAAGCGGGCATCGAGGGCCTCGATGAGCAGCTCACCGGGCCCACGGCGATCGCCTTCATCCGCGGTGACGTTGCCACCGTGGCGAAGGGTCTGCGTGACTTCGCAAAGGCCAATCCGCTTCTGGTCATCAAGGGCGGCGTGATGGACGGACGCGTCCTCAACGCCGAGTCGGTCAAGAAGTTGGCCGACCTCGAGTCTCGCGAGGTCCTGCTCGCGAAGCTCGCTGGCGCGATGAACGGCAACCTGGCCAAGGCCGTCGGCCTGTTCGCCGCGCCGCTCGGTCAGGCCGCCCGCGTTATGGACGCCCTGAAGACCCAGAAGCAGGCCGGGGACGCCCCGGCAACCGATGCAGCGCCCGCTGCTGAGGCCACCACAGACGCGGCTGACGCTGCATCCGAATAAGAAGAGAAAGGACGCCCAACATGGCGAAGCTCAGCACTGACGAGCTCCTTGACGCTTTCAAGGAGATGACCCTGATCGAGCTCTCCGAGTTCGTGAAGCTGTTCGAGGACACCTTCGGCGTGACCGCCGCTGCCCCCGTGGCCGTTGCCGCCGCGCCGGCTGCCGGCGGTGGCGATGCCGGTGCCGCCGAGGAGGTCGAGGAGTCCAGCGAGGTGGACGTGATCCTCGAGTCCGCCGGCGACAAGAAGATCCAGGTCATCAAGGAGGTGCGCGCCCTCACCAACCTCGGCCTGAAGGAGGCCAAGGACCTGGTCGAGGCCGCTCCGAAGCCGATCCTGGAGAAGGTCGCTCGCGACGTTGCGGCCAAGGCGAAGGAGGCCCTCGAGGCCGCCGGCGCTGCGGTCAGCGTGAAGTGAGGATCGCGCACAGCGACTGACTCACGTCAAACAGCCGAGATCGGCGGTGGTCTGTGGACCACCGCCGATTTTGCATTGTGTGGGACAGGGCGGTTGAGCGACGCGGTGAGGGAGTCTTCCGGTCGCCTGGCGGTGGTGACGCCATGGTGTGTGCCCGTGTGCGGGAGAACCGTCCCTGTGTGCGGGAGAACCGTCCCCGTGTGC
>JAEZHJ010000015.1 GCA_023436925.1 Actinomycetes bacterium | reverse complement strand
CGGACGTGACCTCCGACCTGGGCCACCTGCGGCTGCTGACCGGGCCCGGGGTGAACCGGACCGGAGACACCGGCCTGGTCGCCGCTCTCGAACTCGTGCGCGGCGAACTGCTGGCCGATGCCGCGCCGGGCCAGTGGTTCTGGGCCGAGACCCTGCGCAGCGATGTCGCCGCCCTGCTGCGGGACGCCGGGCTGGTCCTGGTGGACCGCTCGCTCGCGTCCGGCAACCTCGACCTGGCCCGCTGGGCCGCCGAGCGTGCCCTGGTCGTCTGCCCCGAGGACGAACTGCTGATCTGCGCCCGGATCCGCACCGAACATGCTGCGGGCAACCGGGCGGCGGTCGAGCGCTTCGTCCTGCGGCTCAGCCAGCAGGCCCGGACGCTCGGGGTCGACCTGCTGCCCGAGACCGTCATGCTGTGCCAGCAGGTCATGGAAGGACGGACCCGCGCCCGCCGCGCCTGAGGCTCAGGCCCGGCCGCGCTCGGAGATCTGCTTCGCGCCGTGCTCGACGACCATCCGCACCAGATGCGTGCCGGGCACGAACATGTTGACCGCCTCAACCCCGACGTCCAGCAGGAAGCGCGGGTCGAGCACCTTGCCGAGGTGCTGCTCGAAGGTGGTGCCGTCCGGCCGCACCTCCCCGGTCAGGCCGTCGAACTCCAGCACCGCCTCCTTTCCGGCCCGGCGGTACCGGAAGGCGTAGACCGGCCGGTAGACAAGGTCGACCACGTCGACCGTCACCCGCTCCTCCAGCACCCGATCCGCGTCCACCTTGCCGATCGCGACCGAGACCGCCTCCCGCACCAGCATCGACGCCTTGTTCTCCGGCGGCACCACGACCGTCCCCGCCTCCGCGGCGGCGGCCAGCGTCTCCGCATCCGTCGGGGAGCCCGGGTACTTCAGGTAACCGGCCAGCCCCGGGTTCTGCGCCCGGCTCAGGCCGTCGAACAGGAACTCCCGCGAGGTCTCCTCCCGGCACGACTCCAGACCGGACAGCCGCAGCTGGCCCTGCTCGACCTCAAAGGTCTCCCCGGCGAGCTGGACGCTGCGCACCCCAGGCGCCACGGCGACGGTGTAGCTGCGCGCCCGCTCGTACTCGGTGACCGCGGTCGCGTGCAGCCGCCAGAACGGCTGCAGCCGCCGCTCCCGGTAGATGCACTCGTAGTCGTCGGCCGCCGACCGGTTGAGCAGGCCGCCCAGCTTGGCGACCGCACCGAAGGCGTCCGCCCGCCGTGCCCACGCGCGACCCTCGGCGTGATCCAGACTGAACCGATCGGCCAGGACGACGATGCGTTCCTCAGCGATCTCGAGCTCCATCGAGCCCCCTCTCGACAGCCGCCAAGCCTAGGGCCGACCAGGGTCGCAGCGGGAGGCCCGCAAGGCTCGCAGCATTACCGACGGAACTCCTCCGAAAAGGTCCGACCAAAGGCGCAAGGAATGGCGCCCCATCCCGGCTTGACGCGGAAGGGTTTCGGTAATAGGTTCGGTTGCTGGCCAACGAGCTGAAAGGAGGTCTCCCGTGTTGATGAACAGGCAAACAGCTGGCATTGCTGCCGCAAGCCGTAGCCGGGCGACCGCTTTCCGCCGTCCCGCCGCGGCACTCTGACCGCGTCCTAGGAGAAGTCTGCCCTTTCTCGGGCTGCCTCCACTGACACCACCTGAAATCCCGCCTTGCAGCGTGCAGCGGCACGCTCCCACGGCGTCGGCGCTGTCGCGCCCGCGTCCCTTTGCATTCACTACGAACCAAGGAACATTCATGTCCACTCTCGCACCGTCGCACGGTTCGGTCATGACGCAACTGCTGGAGCAGCCGCCGACCAGGAACGACGACCACCACCTGCCGGAACCGCGCGCAGTCGCGCGGACGGCACCGAAGTCACCCGATCACGTCAAGAGGAAACAGAACCCGACCATGAGCACCATCACGTCCTCGCCCACGCGGACGACCACCACCCCGGTTGCGGAGACCACCGCGACCCCGACCGTCACCACGAGCCGACTCCGCAGCCTGTTCGACAGCCTGCGGCGCCGCCTCCGCTGGGTACCGGGGGCCACCGACCCCCGCGTCCACATCGACCAGGTGCACCGGCACTACAACACCGTGCACCCGATGCACCTTCGCTGACCCACCCCGAGGCCGGGGCGGCACCGCCCCGGCCTCACCCGAACAGGAGCCACCACCATGACCTTGACCACCACCCTGAGTGGCGTCGAGCTGCGTCCGCTCGTCGTCCCGGCCTCACTCGACGCACCGGATGCCGGTGAGTTCGTCGAGATGACCGCCGTCCGCAACCAGATCTACCGAGAGCTCACCGGCCACGACGACTTCGCGATGACCCCGGCGGAACTGCTGCCCTTCTTCGACGAGGACGCGTACGTGCGCAAGCACGTCTGGGCCGTCCTGCTGGACGGTCGACTGGTCGGACGGGTCGTCGTCGAGCTCCCGCTCGAGGACGGCTCCCGCACCCTCTTCTGGCAGGTCGAACTGCTCGAGGAGGTCTCCGGGAGGGGCATCGGCAGCCAGGCGTACGCGTTGGTCGAACAGACCGCGCGGGAGCACGGCCGGACCGTCCTGCAGGCCTGGGCGCAGCACACGGAGGCTCCCGGTGAGCGGATGGTGCCGCCGACCGGCTTCGGCAGCATTCCCGCCGGTGACCGGGCCGCCCGGTTCTTCCGTCGGCACGGGTACACGCTGGAGCAGGTCGAGCGCGCCTCCGCCCTCGACCTCACCGCACCGCCGGACCGGATCGAGGCGCTCCGTGACGAGGCCAGGCGGGCCGCCGACGGCTACCGCGTGGTGGGCTGGTTCGCCCCCACGCCGCCCGAGTTCGCCGAGGGCTACGCCTGGGTGAAGTCGAGGATGTCGACCGACACCCCGATGGCGGAACTCGTCTTCGACGAGGAGCGGTGGGACACCGAGCGAGTCGCCCGCTACGACGAGAAGATGACCTCGGGGGGCCGGACGGTCCGCGTCGCCGCCGCCCAGCACGTGGCCACCGGCGAACTGGTCGCCTTCAACGAGCTGGTCATCGGTCCGGATCGCAGCGGCGCCACCCACCAGGAGGACACCCTGGTGCTGAAGGAGCACCGCGGCCATCGGCTCGGGATGCTGGTCAAGTGCGAGAACCTGCTCGCCTGGCGGCGGCACGCCCCGCAGTCCCCGCGGGTGATCACCTACAACGCCGAGGAGAACCGTCCGATGCTGGACATCAACGAGACGATCGGCTTCGTCCCGATCGCCTACGAAGGTGCCTGGAAGAAGGTCCTCTCGCAGTGAACGGGCCCCGGGGTTCCGCGGCCGCGGGACCCCGGGCGCTCAGCCGACCGGCGTCCGTCCGGCCAGGTCGACCTCGGTCAGGCCGTGCCGGCGGGCGTCGCGCACTTCCCGCACGAGCCAGGGCCAGTCGGTCTGGATCGCGTCGATCCCGAGGTCGAGCAGCGCCCCGTAGACGCTCTCGGGTCCCTGGTCGATCGCCAGTTCATCGTCCATCCCGCCGAACAGGGGGATGCCGGTGGTCAGCGTCTCGGCGTTGACGAAGCAGAACACCCCGAGGTCGTGGAACTCCTTGATCACCTGAGGGTTGAACCACGGGTGGTCCTGCGTGGTGGTAATGAGCTCGACACCGACCGTGTTGAGGTCGGGGTCGCCGACGGTGCGGTAGACGTCCTCGGGGGTGGCGCAGATCGGGATGAACGGGAACTTCACCCCGAACTCGCGCAGCCGCGCCAAGGCCGCCTCCTCCCAGGCCGGACACTTCAGGATCAGCTGGTCGGTCATCCGCAGCCCGCGCAGCGCGCGCAGCAATTGCGGCCACCGCCACCACGACCGGTCCAGGTTGAACAGCACTCCGCTGCCGCGGAAGGACTGCAGCAGCGGCAGCAGGCGCTCGACCCGCGCTCGCCGTCCGGGCCGGTCGACCCACAGGTAGGACGCCTGGTCGATCTCCGCGGCGGTCAGGGTCTGGAGGTTGGACTGCAGGCCGAGTACTTCGGGCTCATAGCCGTCGTGGAAGCAGAAGAACTCGCCGTCGCGGGACGCCGACACGTCCAGTTCCACCACGTCGGCCCCGCTCAGCATCGCCGCCTTCACCGCCAGCGCGGTGTTGTCGGCGATGCTGCCGTGACCGCAGCCGCGATGGGCGACCACGAGCACGCCGACCTCGGCGAGCCGTTGGTTGATCGGGGCATTCTGGGCAGCGAATTTCGGCTGGCCAAACACACGTCCTCCTTGGCGGCGCGGCGCCATGGGGGGTGTCGGCGCCGACCTCACCTCGATCATAACCAGCCGCCAGAGTCGTCAAACGGCCTTCGGGGCACCCGGACGCACGTGCGTCCCCGGTGAACAGAAGACCATTCGCCCCTGGGCGGACGCCGGCCGGCATGGTCGTCCGGTCGGGTGGGCGACCTCAGCCGCGCTGGTCCATCGGGACGTAGTCGCGCAGCGTCTCGCCGACGTAGACCTGGCGGGGCCGGTTGATCTTGGTCGACGGATCGGAGAACTGCTCGCGGTAGTGCGCGATCCAGCCGGGCAGCCGGCCGAGTGCGAACAGCACCGTGAACATGTTCTGCGGGAAGCCCATTGCCTCGTAGATCAGGCCGGTGTAGAAGTCGACGTTCGGGTAGAGCTTGCGCTCCTGGAAGTACGGGTCGGCCAGCGCCGCCTCCTCCAGTGCGACGGCGATGTCGAGCAACTCGTTCGTCCCGGTGAGGTTGCCCAGGATCGCGTCCGCGTGCTTCTTCACGATCGCCGCGCGCGGGTCGTAGTTCTTGTAGATCCGGTGCCCGAAGCCCATCAGCTTCGTGGTGTCCTTCTTGTCCTTCACCTTGTTCACGTAGGCGCGGACGTCGCCGCCCTCGTCCCGGATCCCCTGCAGCATTTCGAGCACTGCCTGGTTCGCGCCGCCGTGCAGCGGCCCGGACAGGGCACTGACCCCGGCCGCGACCGAGACGTAGATGTTGGCACCGGAGGACCCGACCATCCGGACGGTGGAGGTCGAGCAGTTCTGCTCGTGGTCGGCGTGCAGCACCAGCAGGACGTCCAGCGCCCGGGTGGTCGCGTCGTCGAAGGGGTACGGCCCGGTCGGCAGCCCGAAGGACATCCGCAGGAAGTTCTCGATGTAGGACAGCGAGGCGTCCGGGTAGAGGAAAGGCTGGCCGACCGAACTCTTGTAGCCGTAGGCGGCCAGGGTGGGCATCTGTCCGAGCAGCCGGTAGGTGTCGTCCTGCAGGGTCTCCTGCGGGCTCATCACCTTGCCGGTGCGGGCCGAGGCGACGAAGGTCGACAACGCGTTCAGGCCGGCTGCCAGGACGGGCATCGGGTGCGAGCGCCGCGGGAAGGAGCGGTACAGCTCCCGCAGTCGCTCGTCCAGGAGGGTGTAGTTCGAGATCTTCGCGGTGAACTCGGCCAACTGACCCGCGGTGGGGAGTTCGCCGTAAAGCACCAGGTAGGACACCTCGAGGAAGGAGGATTGCTCGGCCAGTTGCTCGATCGGGTAGCCGCGGTAACGCAGAATGCCCGCATCGCCGTCAATGAACGTGATGGCGGAACGGCAGGACGCGGTATTGGCAAAACCCACGTCGAGAGTGGTGTCGCCGGTGTGCGCCAGCAACTGGCTGATGTCGTACGCATTGCTGCCAAGTGATGCCGGCACCAAAGGCAGGTCGAGCCGGGTCTCGTCGTGGCTGAAAACGGCGTTGGTCATTCGTTCCTCCTACCCCCGAATGGACCCGCCCCGCCACGCGTGGGGCCCTTCGGGGCCACCCTACACGCGCTCATCGGAACGGAGCAGGGCCCATTTCACCGGACGTTCAATCATTGCGCCACCCCCCGCCCACCGCTTCTGGACGGTGAGTACCGGAGCGTCGGGGTGGCTTGTGTACTTACCCACTTGCTCCCCGCCCTGGACAGCGCGAGGCAGGAGAGGGGGCCGTCCAGCCCATCTTGTTGACTCCTCAATAGTTGAGGCGTACAGTAAAAGTCATTGAGACTTCAACTGTCTGAGAGGACGAACCCCCATGAGCACCATCACCCAGGCCACCAGCCTGAAGGACCTGAACGGCACCTTCAACCTCGACCCGAGCCACTCCCGCGTCGGGTTCATCGCCCGCCACGCGATGGTCGCGAAGGTCCGCGGCGCCTTCGACGAGGTGACCGGCACCGCCACCATCGACGGCGCCAACCCGGCGGCCTCCTCGCTCGAGGTGAACATCGTCGCCGCCAGCATCGATACCCGCGACGCCAACCGTGACGCGCACCTGCGCTCGGCCGACTTCTTCGACGCCGAGACCTACCCCACCCTCTCCTTCAAGGCGACCGGCTTCACGATCCTCGATGACCAGACCGTCGAGGTGACCGGTGACCTCACCATCAAGGACGTCACCCGTCCGGTCACCGTTCCCTTCGAGTTCGGCGGTGCCGCGGTCGACCCGTTCGGCAACGAGCGGATCGGTTTCGAGGGCTCGGTCGTGGTGAACCGCAAGGACTGGGGTCTCACCTGGAACGCGGCGCTCGAGGCCGGCGGCGTGCTGGTGAGCGACAAGGTCACCCTCGAGCTCGAGGTTTCGGCCGTCCGGGCCTGATCTCCAGTTCCCCATCTGGAGCACCCCGCCCGGCGTCCACCGGTCCGGCGACCACCCGCCCGGACCCTCCAGGCACCGCCTGCGCTGAGGGCCACCCCATCCGTCGAGGGCCACCCATCATGGGTGGCCCTCGGTGCTTGAGGTGGCCCTTGGTGGTTGGGGTGGCTCTGGCCGGTGCCGGGGAGAGGGCGGACCACTACAGTCGGATCATGGACGAACAGGCACCGATTGTCATCGGGTACGACGGCTCGGAGTTCGCCGACGAGGCGCTCCGCAAGGGCTTGTGGCTCGCCTCCAAGCTGGGCCTGAAGGCCCGGGTCGTCCGGGCCTGGACGATCAGCACAGCCCCCCGGCCCGCGACCTGGTCGCCGGGCTACGTCCCGCCGGTCGAGGACTTCGCGCAGGCGGTCCGCGAGCAACTGCAGCAGCAGGTCGCGGCGCGGCTGGCCGAGTTCCCCGACGTCGAGGTCGAGCTTGAGGTGCCACACGGGGCCGCCGGGCGCGAACTCGTCCGCGCCTCCGAGGACGCCCGGGTGCTGATCGTCGGCACCCGCGGGCTGGGCGGGTTCGCGGGCCTGCTGCTCGGCTCCGTCTCGGACCAGGTGGTGGAGCACGCCAAGTGCGATGTGCTGATCAGCCGTCGTCGCGACATCGACCCGTCGCCGGAGCGGGCGCTGCGGCTGGACCGCGCCTTCGACCCCGACTAGGGCCGAAGTCCGGCTCTCAGGGCCGCGGGTAGGGTGGACGGCCCCGACGCAGGAGGCCGCCATGGCAGTGGAGGAGTTGCGGCACAACCGACACCGGCAGAGGTTCGAGGCCTGGCTGGACGGCGAGCTCGTCGGCGAGGCCACCTACCGGCTCACCGACGACGTCGCCGCCTTCGATCACACCTTCGTCGAGCCCGACCGGCGCCACCTCGGGATCGCCGGGAGGCTCGTCCAGTACGCCTTCGACCAGGTCCGGGCCGACGGCGAGTGGCGGATCGAGGCGCTCTGCCCCTACGTCAAGGACTGGGTCAGCCGGCACCCTGAGTACGACGACCTGCTGGTCGAACCGCCCGCCCGGAACTGACCGGGCAGGAACCGGCCGCGAGCGGCCCGGCCCATCAGGCACCCCGGGCTGGTGGAGGAGGGGCAGGATGGAGCCCATGGCAGAGCGCGTTGTGTGCCTCGGCGCCGGGGCCGTCACCGGCGGCGCCTGGCAGCTGGGCGTCGTCTGGGGCCTGGCCGAGGAGGGCATCGACCTGGCCGGTGCCGACCGGATCATCGGTACCTCCGCCGGTGCCCTGATCGGGGCTCACCTCGCCCTCGGACGGGCACCACAGCAGACGGCCGAGTTGCTGCTCGAACTTCCCGTGAGCGGACGGATGGTCCGTCCGGCCACCCTCGCCCGGCTCGGTGCCGCTCAGGTCTGGCCGAGTCGACGCCACGCCCTGACCTGGCTCGGCCGCGCGGCCCTGCGCGGCGGCTGGAGCCCGGAGCTCGGCCAGGAGTGGGTGGCCTGCCTGGGTGAAGGCCTGACCGGCGCACCGTGGCCCGCCCCCCTGGTCGTGGTCGCGGTGGACGCGCTGAGCGGACGGCCGGCCTACTTCACCGCGACCAGCGGCGTCCCGCTGGAGCAGGCGGTCGCTGCCACCTGCGCCCTGCCGGGCGTGTTCCCGCCGGTGCTGATCGAGGGCCGGCCGCACTTCGACGGGGCCCTGCGATCCTTGGTCAACCTCGACCTCGCGGTCGGCGCGTCGTCGGTGGTGGCGGTCGCGCCGTTCACCGGCTCCGCCCGTCCGCACCGGCGACCCAGCGAGCAGGCGAAGCTGCTGACGGGTAGCCGGGTGGCGGTGCTGCAGCCCGACCGGGCCGCCCGCCGCGTGATGGGGCTCGATCCCGTCCTGACTACGCGGTCCGGTGCCGCACTGACGGCCGGACGGGAGTTCGGCAAGCGGCACGCCGAGGCGGTTCGCCAGGTGTGGCAGGCGCCCAGCTCGGCCGCCCACCCCTGAGCCTGCGCGGTCGCGGGCTGGAGTGAGCTTGTAGATTGACCCCACCCAAGACGAGGAGGATCCCCGTTGTTCCGCAAGATCCTGGTCGCCAATCGTGGTGAGATCGCCGTGCGCGCCTTCCGTGCCGCAACCGAGCTCGGGGTGTCGACGGTCGCCGTCTTCCCCTACGAGGACCGGCACGCCGAGTACCGCCTGAAGGCCGACGAGTCCTACCAGATCGGGGAGCAGGGCCACCCGGTGCGCGCCTACCTCGATATCCCCGGCATCATCGCCGCCGCGAAGAGCGCCGGCGCCGACGCCATCTACCCCGGCTACGGCTTCCTCTCGGAGAACCCCGACCTCGCCCAGGCCTGCGAGACGGCCGGCATCGTCTTCATCGGCCCGCGCCGCGAGGTGCTGGAACTGACCGGCAACAAGGCACGGGCGATCGCCGCCGCCCGGGACGCCGGGCTGCCGACGCTGCGCAGCAGCGAACCGAGTGCCGACGTCGACACCCTGCTCGCCGTCGGGCCCGAGATCGGCTTCCCGCTGTTCGTGAAGGCCGTCTCCGGCGGTGGCGGACGCGGCATGCGACGGGTCGACGACCCCGAGCGGCTGCCCGGTGCCCTGGCCGAGGCGATGCGGGAGGCCGACGCCGCCTTCGGCGATGCGCGGATGTACCTGGAGGAGGCCGTGATCCGGCCCCGCCACATCGAGGTGCAGATCCTGGCCGACGCGACCGGCAAGGTGATCCACCTCTACGAGCGCGACTGCTCGGTGCAGCGCCGCCACCAGAAGGTGGTCGAGATCGCTCCCGCGCCGAACCTCGACCCCGACCTGCGCGACCAGATCTGCGCCGACGCCGTCCGGTTCGCCCGGCAGATCGGCTACGTCAACGCCGGCACCGTCGAGTTCCTGCTCGGCGAGGACGGCCGCTACGTGTTCATCGAGATGAACCCGCGGATCCAGGTCGAGCACACGGTGACCGAGGAGGTCACCAACATCGACCTGGTCAGCTCCCAGATCCGCATCGCCAGCGGCGAGACCCTGGACGACCTCGGCCTGAACCAGGAGGCCATCTCCGTCCGCGGCGCCGCCCTGCAGTGCCGGGTCACCACCGAGGACCCGGCCAACGGCTTCCGGCCCGACATCGGCACCATCTCCGTCTACCGCACCCCGGGCGGGGCGGGCGTCCGGCTGGACGGCGGCGTGGTCTACTCCGGCGCGACGATCGGCGCCCACTTCGACTCGATGCTGACCAAGCTGACCTGCCGCGGCAGTGACCTGCGGACGGCGGCGCGGCGGGCCTACCGTGCCCTGACCGAGTTCCGGATCCGCGGGGTGTCGACGAACATCCCGTTCCTGGAGGCGGTGATCTCCGACCCGGACTTCCTGGCCGGCAAGACCACCACCTCGTTCATCGACGAGCGGCCGTACCTGTTGCACCACCGGATCGCCGCCGATCGGGGCACCAAGCTGCTGACCTACCTCGCCGGCGTGACGGTCAACCGTCCTTACGGCCCGCCGCGCGCGGTGCTCGACCCCAAGCTGAAGCTGCCGGCGCTGCCGTCGGGCGACGCCCCCGCGGGGACCCGGCAGCGGCTGCTCGAACTCGGCCCGACCGGGTTCGCCGCCGAACTGCGCGCCCAAACCGCGGTCGCGGTCACCGACACCACCTTCCGCGACGCCCACCAGTCGTTGCTGGCGACCCGGGTGCGCACCCGCGACCTGGTGGAGGCGGCGCCGGCCATCTCCAGGCTGCTGCCGAACCTGTTCAGCTCCGAGGCGTGGGGCGGCGCCACCTACGACGTCGCGCTGCGTTTCCTCAAGGAGGACCCGTGGGCGCGGCTGGACGCGCTGCACGCGGCGATGCCCAACATCCCGCTGCAGATGCTGCTGCGCGGTCGCAACACCGTCGGCTACACGCCGTACCCGCTGAAGGTGACCAAGGCCTTCGTCCAGGAGGCGGCGGCCAGCGGGCTGGACATCTTCCGGATCTTCGACGCCCTCAACAACGTCGACCAGATCCGTCCGGCGATCGAGGCCGTGCTGGAGACCGACCACGCGGTCGCCGAGGCGGCCCTGTGCTACACGGGCAACATGACCTCGCCGGGGGAGAAGCTCTACACCCTGGACTACTACCTCCGCCTGGCCGAGCAGCTGGTCGAGGCGGGCGCGCACATCCTGGCGATCAAGGACATGGCGGGCCTGCTGCGAGCTCCGGCGGCGGCGAAGCTGGTCTCGGCGCTCCGGTCGAACTTCGATCTGCCGGTCCACCTGCACACCCACGACACCGCCGGTGGCCAGCTCGCCACCCTGCTGGCGGCGGTCGACGCGGGAGTGGACGCGGTGGACGTCGCCGCGGCGTCCATGGCGGGCACCACCTCGCAGGTGTCGATGTCGGCGCTGGTCGCCGCGCTGGAGGACACCGAGCGGGACACCGGCCTGTCGCTGGCTGCCGTGGAGTCGCTGGAGCCCTACTTCGAGGCGGTCCGCAAGCTGTACGCGCCGTTCGAGTCCGGCCTGCCCGGCCCGACCGGACGGGTCTACCACCACGAGATCCCCGGCGGGCAGCTGTCGAACCTGCGGCAGCAGGCGATCGCGCTCGGCCTGGGCGACCGGTTCGAGGCGATCGAGGACATGTACGCCGCCGCCAACCGGATCCTCGGCAATATCGTCAAGGTGACGCCCTCATCGAAGGTGGTCGGCGACCTGGCCCTGGCCCTGGTCGGGCGCAACGCCGATCCGGCCGACTTCGAGGCGAACCCGTCGGCCTACGACATCCCCGACTCGGTGATCGGCTTCCTGTCCGGCGATCTCGGCGATCCGCCGGGCGGTTGGCCGGAGCCGTTCCGCACCAAGGCGCTGGCCGGTCGGTCGGTCAAGCAGCTCCAGACCGAACTGTCGCAGGAGGACGAGGCCGCGCTGGCCGAGCGTCCCCGCCAGACCCTGAACCGGCTGCTCTTCCCCGGCCCGACCCGCGACTACGAGGAGGCGGTGGAGGACTTCTCCGAGCTCTCGATGCTGCCCACCCTCGAGTTCCTGCACGGCCTGAAGCTGGGCAGCGAGGTTGAGGTGCAGATCGAGAAGGGCAAGAAGCTGCTGCTGTCGATCACCGCCGTCGGCGAGCCCGACGACCGTGGCATGCGGCAGGTGATCTGCGCCGTCAACGGCCAGTTGCGCGCGGTGTGGGTGCGCGACGAGTCGGTCGCCACGACCGTCACCACGGCCGAGCGGGCCGATCCGTCGGTGCCCGGGCAGATCCCGGCCCCGTTCGCCGGGGTGGTGACCCTGGTGGTCGAGGTGGGCGACGAGATCGCGGTGGGCCAGCAGGTGGCGACCATCGAGGCGATGAAGATGGAGGCGTCCATCACCTCGCCGGTGGCCGGGAAGGTGGCCAGGCTCGCGATCGGGCACGCCCAGGCCGTGGAGGGCCGGGACCTGCTGCTGGTGATCGAGTAGCGGTCAGCCCACCGGGTAGGTGTCGGCCGGCCCGGTGGTGGAGGTGGTGCCGCGCCCGAACTGGAAGGCGCGCACCAGCTGGACGATGCCCAGGATGACCAGGGCGATGCCCGTCCACCAGAACAGGATCTCGATGCCCCACAGCGGGCTGAAGAACAGCGCGATGCCGGCGATCACCGAGATGATCCCGAACACGATCGCCCAGGCTCGGGAGGGGGCATCCCCGCTCTGCACGAGCGTGATGATGCCCTCGACCACCCACAGGACGCCGAGGTAGATGCCGAGGAACAGGCCGAGGAAGATCGCGGACTCCGACGGGTTGGCGACCACGATGATGCCCGCGATGACCATGAGGACGCCGAGAATGATGTCGAGGACGCGCGTGCCGGCCTTCACGCCTTTGGCGAAGATGCCGACCGCGACATAGCCGACTCCGGCGACGATCCAGTAGATGCCGAGCAACCACGCGATGGCAACGGCGGTCCGGGCGGGCGCGAAAAGGATCAGCGCGCCGATCACGATGGCCGCCACGCCGAGCAATCCGAGCGTGGTGCGGACCGCGGAGACGGCCGAGTTGGCCAGGCTGTTGGAATCGAGGGCGAAACCGGCGAAGCCGGCGGTTTGCTGCTGGGACATACGGGGTGCCTTCCCTGCACATGCACGCCGCGATGGCGCTATTTCCACAATAGCCCGGCCGACGGGAACTGCCCTGAAGGTTCCTTCTGACAAGCGGGAGAATGGCCGGTCGGCGCCAGTGGATGGTCGCGGAGGGTGCATTCGGCAGCGCCGACGGAATCGGGATCGGCGCCCCCATTTCGCTCCCCGG
>JAEZHJ010000169.1 GCA_023436925.1 Actinomycetes bacterium | reverse complement strand
GGACAAGCCCGGCCATGACGGTCGAATGCGGTCCGGCGGCGCGGGCGCTCACTCCGCCGCCACGGCCGAGCCCGGCCCTTCGGCGCGGGCGGCGAGGCTGGTGCCGATGACGCGCTTCTGCACCACGTCGGCGATGGTGACCGAGCTGAGATACATGTGGATCTGGTTGCCCAGCTCCTCCCACAGATCGTGGGTCAGGCAGCGCGAGCGGTTGGTGCGGCAGCCCTGCGGCGTGATGTTGGCGCAGCGCGTGGTGCGGATCGGCTCGTCCACCGCCAGGATGATATCGGACACCCGCGTGTCGTCCGCCGTGTAGGCCAGCAGATAGCCGCCGCCCGGCCCGCGCACGCTCTTCACCAGCCCGCCCTTGCGGAGCTTGGCGAACAGCTGCTCGAGGTAGGAGAGGGAAATCTCCTGCCGCTCGGCGATGTCGGCCAGGGCGACGGGGCTGCCGTTGCTGTTGGCCGCAAGGTCGACCATCGCCATCACGGCGTAGCGCCCCTTGGTGCTCAGTCTCATCTCAAAACCTCTCCCATTCTTCTTCCGGCTCGCCGTCAGCAGTCGGCGGACGGTTTTTCAGCAAGAGCCGGGCGGCCCGGCGGCCGCCGCAACGTGGTCACGCGCCTTCACCTCGACCAGCGCCGGCTGGTCTTCCTCCGCCTGGGGAGCATCGCCACGCCCGCGCTCCAGCTCATCGACCCGCTGGCGCAGCGTGGAGACCTGATCCAGCAGGCCGCCGAGCGCGCGGGCCACCGGATCGGGAATGTCGCCGCACGGCGTGCCGTACGGCAGGAATTTTTCGGCTTCCGAAATGTCGCGCGGCACCACCACGCGGGCGGCGACTCCGACCATGCTGGCGCCCGCCGGCACGTCCTTCACCACCACCGCGTTCGAGCCGATGCGCGCCCCCTTGCCCACGGTGATGGCGCCCAGCACCTTGGCGCCGGCGCCGACGACCACGCCGTCCTCCAGCGTGGGGTGGCGCTTGCCGTGGTGCAGCGCCGTGCCGCCCAGCGTCACGCCGTGATAGAGCACTACGTCGTCGCCGATCGTCGCCGTCTCGCCGATCACCACGCCCATGCCGTGGTCGATGAAGAAGCGCCGGCCGATCGTCGCTCCCGGGTGGATCTCGACCCCGGTCAGCGCCCGGGCCAGCTGGGAGATGATCCGCGCCAGCGGCCGCAGCGCAGGCCGGGACACCCACAGCTTGTGGCAGAGCCGGTACGCCCAGACGGCGTGCACTCCGGGATAGGTGAGCGCCACCAGCGCCCGGGAGGTCGCGGCCGGGTCCTCCCGCATCGCGGCGTCCAGGTCCTCCCTGATCCGCCGCCAGGCGGACTTCAGCAGTCGGGGCATCGCCCTCCGTCCGTTCGGGTCGCCCTACTGTGTCATCACCGTCGATCGCGGTGTCAACGGCTGCGGCCCGCCCCCAAGATGACGGGGGCGGGCCGAGGCTTCGCAACCGGCGGGCACGCGCCGGCGGCGCCTGCCCGCCCGCTCAGTCGAGCAGGTCGGCGTAGAGGGCGGTGGAGAGGTAGCGCTCGCCCCAGGACGGGATGACGACGACGATCGTCTTGCCGGCGTTGGCCGGGTCCTCGGCAAGCTCGGCGGCCGCCCGGAGTGCGGCTCCGGAGGAGATGCCGACCAGCAGGCCCTCCTCCTTCGCCGCCCGGCGCGCCCACGCCAGCGCGTCGTCGGAGGTCACCTTGATGATCCGGTCGATCAGGGACGTGTCGAGGATGTCGGGCACGAAGCCGGGGCTGATGCCCTGGATCTTGTGGACGCCCTTCGGCTCGCCGGACAGCACCGCCGACTCGGCCGCCTCGACGGCGATCATCTGGACGCTCGGCTTGCGCTCCTTCAGCACCTGGCCGACGCCCGTGATGGTGCCGCCGGTGCCGACGCCCGAGACGAAGAAGTCGACCTGGCCGTCGGTGTCGGCCCAGACCTCCTCGGCGGTCGTCTTGCGGTGGATCTCGACATTGGCCTGGTTCTCGAACTGCCGGGCCAGGATCGCTCCGGGGGTGTTGGCCACGATCTCCTCAGCCTTGGCGCGGGCGCCGCCGATGCCGTCCGGGCCGGGGGTGAGCACCAGTTCGGCGCCGAAGGCCCGCAGCACCGCGCGACGCTCCTTTGAGAAGGTCTCGGGCAGCGCGATGATCACCTTGTACCCGCGGGCCGCCCCGACCCAGGCCAGCGCGATACCGGTGTTGCCCGAGGTCGCCTCCACGATGGTGCCGCCCGGCTTGAGCGAACCGTCCGCCTCCGCGGCGTCCACGATCGCCACCCCGATGCGGTCCTTCACCGACTTCGCGGGGTTGTAGTACTCGAGCTTGGCGAGCACGGTCGCCTTGGAGTCGCCGTAGAGCCGGTTGATCTTGACCAGCGGGGTGCGGCCGATCATCTCGGTCGCGTCCTGGTAGTACGCCATGGGTTGTTCCCTTCGTCTGGGTGGAGGCGGTCAGCGGGTTGCGGCGAGGGTCTGGTCGACCTTGGCCAGGGCTTGATCGATGTCGGCGATCAGGTCATCAGGGTGCTCGATCCCCAGCGACAGCCGCACCATCTCGGGTGCGACGCCGGCCGCGACGAGTTCGTCCTCGGTCAGCTGGGAGTGGGTGGTGGTGGCATTGTGGATCGCCAGCGACTTGGCGTCGCCGATATTGGCCAGGTGGGAGAACAGCTGCAGCGACTCCACGAAGCGCGAGCCCGCCTCCCGGCCGGCCTTGAGGCCGAAGGAGAGGATGCCGCCGTAGCCGCGGCCGGTGAACACCCGGTCGGCGACCGCCTTCGACGGCGACGACTCCAGGCCCGGGTAGTTGACCCACGCCACCGACGGGTGCTGCTCGAGGTAACGGGCGACGGCGAGGGCATTGGACGAGTGGCGCTCCAGCCGCAGGTGGAGGGTCTCCAGCCCTTGCAGCAACTGCCACGCGTTGAACGGCGAGATCGCCGCCCCGGTGTTGCGCAGCAGCACCGTCCGGGCCCGGATGATGTAGGCCGCCGGCCCGGCGGCATCGCTCCACACCACGCCGTGGTAGGCGGCGTCCGGGGCGGTCAGGCCCGGGAAGCGGTCGGCGTGGGCCGTCCAGTCGAAGCGACCGGAGTCGACGATGATGCCGCCGATCGAGGTCCCGTGGCCGCCCAGGTACTTGGTGGCGGAGTAGACCGCGACGTCGACGCCGTGGTCGAAGACACGGGACAGGATCGGGGTCGGCACCGTGTTGTCGACGATGAACGGCAGGCCCTGGTCGTGCGCCGCGGCCGACCAGGCGTCCAGGTCGATCACATTGATCGCCGGGTTGCCGACGGTCTCGCCGAAGACCAGTCGGGTCCGCTCGTCCACCACCGCGGCCAGGTCCTCGGGGCGGTTCGGGTCGACGAACCGGGTCTCGATGCCGAACTGCGGCAGGGTGTGGGCGAACAGGGCGTAGGTGCCGCCGTAGAGGGTGGAGAGCGCGACGATGTTGTCACCGGCCGAGGCCAGGTTGAGCACCGAGTAGGTCACCGCCGAGGAGCCGGACGCCGTGGCCAGGGCGCCGATCCCGCCCTCGAGGGCGTTCACCCGCGCCTCGAAGACCGACTGGGTCGGGTTCATGATGCGGGTGTAGATGTTGCCCGGCACCCGCAGCGCGAACAGGTCCGCGGCGTGCTGGGTGTCGTCGAACACATACGACGTGGTCTGGTAGATCGGGACGGCGCGGGAGTTGGTCGCCGGGTCGGCGTCCTCCTGGCCGGCATGGACGGCGAGTGTGTCCGGGTTGAGCGACATTGGGACTCCTGTGGTCAGTGGTGAGAATACGGCGGCATGGGCGGGGGTGGGTAGGCAGAAGGCACCCGGGGTGCGGGCGTCGGGAGGAGAGGGGTCGTGGCAGGGATCAGTGCACGCGACAGCAGTCCAGCGACGGCAGGCAGCGACAACACATGGTCGCGGTGCGCATCAGGGACATGCCCCGGACTGTAGTTGACCGTTCAAAACATGGTCAACCGGTTCGTCCAGCGAGACGGCGCCGCCTGACCGCCGACCGCGGCAGGTCCGCCGGGTGAGCGGCCAATAGACTTCCGCCCATGACCCCTGAGCACGATCTCGTGCTGGTCGTCGACTACGGCGCCCAGTACGCCCAACTGATCGCCCGCCGCGTCCGGGAGGCCAAGGTCTACTCCGAGATCGTCCCGCACACCGCGTCGGTGGCCGACATCGTGGCCCGCCGCCCGAAGGCGGTCATCCTCTCCGGCGGGCCCAGCTCGGTCTACGAGCCGGGGGCGCCCGGGCTGGACGCCGAGCTGCTCGCCCACGACCTGCCGGTGTTCGGGATCTGCTACGGCTTCATGGCGATGGCGCAGGCCCTCGGCGGGACGGTGGCCCGCACCGGGCAGCGCGAGTACGGCCGCACCCCCGTCACGGTGCTGGAGCCCGGCCGGTTGCTGCGCGGCCTGCCCGACACCCTCACCTCGTGGATGTCGCACGGCGACGAAGTGACCGCCGCCCCCGAGGGGTTCGTGGTCACCGCGCGCTCGCCGCGGGCGACCGTGGCCGCCTTCGAGGATCCGCAGCGCCGGCTCGCCGGGGTGCAGTGGCACCCCGAGGTGCTGCACTCCGAGCACGGCCAGGCGGTGCTCGAGCACTTCCTCTACGACATCGCCGGCTGCCAGCCGACCTGGACCAGCCTGAACATCGTCGACGACCAGGTGGAGCGGATCCGCGCCCAGGTGGGCGGGGACCGGGTGATCTGCGCCCTGTCCGGCGGCGTCGACTCCGCGGTCGCGGCCGCGCTGGTGCAGCGGGCGATCGGTGACCAGCTGACCTGCGTCTTCGTCGACCACGGCCTGTTGCGCGAGGGTGAGCGCGAGCAGGTGGAGCAGGACTTCGTCGCCGCCACCGGCGCCACCTTGCGCACGGTGGACGCCGGCGAGCGCTTCCTCGGCTTCCTGGCCGGGGTGAGCGACCCGGAACAGAAGCGGAAGATCATCGGCCGCGAGTTCATCAGGGTCTTCGAGGCGGCCGAGCGCGAGTTGGTCGAGGCGGCGCCGGCCGGCGCGCCGGTGCGCTTCCTGGTGCAGGGCACGCTGTACCCCGACGTCGTCGAGTCCGGTGGCGGCGAGGGTGCGGCCAACATCAAGAGCCACCACAACGTCGGCGGGCTGCCCGACGACCTGCAGTTCGAGCTGATCGAGCCGCTGCGGGCGCTGTTCAAGGACGAGGTGCGCGAGGTGGGCCGCCAGTTGGGCCTGCCGGAGAAGATCGTCGGGCGCCACCCGTTCCCGGGCCCCGGTCTGGGGATCCGGATCGTCGGGGCGGTGGACGCCGAGCGGCTGCGGATCCTGCGGGCGGCGGATGCGATCGTCCGGGAGGAGACCACCCTGGCCGGCCTGGACGGCGAGATCTGGCAGTTCCCCGTGGTGCTGCTGGCCGACGTCCGTTCGGTGGGAGTGCAGGGGGACGGCCGCACCTACGGCCATCCCATCGTGCTCCGGCCGGTCACCAGCCAGGACGCGATGACCGCCGACTGGGTGCGGCTTCCCTATGACGTCCTGGAGCGGATCAGCACCCGGATCACCAACGAGGTTCCCGAGGTGAACCGGGTCGTGCTGGACATCACCAGCAAGCCCCCGGGCACCATCGAGTGGGAGTGAACGACGATGCCGGGCACCTGGGGTGCCCGGCATCGCTGTGTTGGAGGGTCAGCGAAGGTCGTCGCTGTTCGGCATGGTGGGATCGGCCGGCGGCGGCGGGGGCGGCGTGGTGCTGCCACCGCTGAACATCGCCTTGGCCTCGTCGATACCGGTCGGCCCGCCCTTTTCCAGCGGCAGGACGGCCCACAGCACGAGGTAGGCGACCCAGCCGATCTGGGTGAAGACGGCGAGCAGGACGGCGATGATCCGCACGATGCTCGACTCGATGCCCAGCGAGCGGGCGATCCCGCCGCAGACGCCGCCGATGAACTTGTCGGAGGCGGAACGGGTGAGTGGTGTGTTCATTGAGGTTTCCTTTCTTGAAGCTTTCTGGTGCGAGGGCGGGACAGGACGAGCATGAGGATGCCGATCACGATCAGGGCGACCGGTGCGGCGCGGACGACCCAGGCCCAGGTGATGTCGCCGTAGGAGGCCCACAGGGCCAGCCCGCCGACGATGATCGCCACGGCGCCCAGGCCGAAGGCCGCGATGTCAGGCTTCACGAGACCACCTCCAGGGTTCCTGCCTTCAGCGAGACCTGAAGGGTCAGGGTCGGGGCGGCCGGATCGCCGGACACCGACTGGGTGCCCGACAGGTTGAGACCCTCATCCTGCGGCCCGCCCGGCAGGCTGGCGGTGCCCGCACCGACGTCCCAGGTCACCGCGGCGTTCACCCCCGGGGGCAGCTTGACGGTGAGGTCCCCGACGCCGAGGCTGACCGCCAGCGTGGTGTCCTGCTTGAGCTCCAGGCCGGACAGGTCGAGTTCGAGGTCGCCGACGGTGGCGGTGATCTCGGGCGGGAGCACGGCGTCACCGACGAAGGCGACCGGCTCGTCGGCGATCCTGACGTCCTGCAGGGTGGCCGTGGTCGGCACCAGCCAGGTCACCAGAGTCGCGATCATCACCACAACAGTCGCCAGGCCGATCAGCGGCGGCCGGCCGCGCCAGGTCGCGACCACCAGGGTCAGTCCGAGGCTGGCCAGCACGACGGCGAGGTAGGCCAGCGGTCCGGCGGTGAACCCCTGCGCCTGGGACAGGGCCACCACCCCGGTGCCCACGGCCGACAGGCCCAGCGCGAGCCACCACAGCCGACCGTTACGGCGCGGCCGGCGGGCGAGTTCGGCCCCCGGGGCGACGCTGTAACCGGCCACCGGGAGGGCGGCCGGGGCCGCCGGCGGGAGCACGGGGGCGGGCAGGGCGCCGGAAGCCACCTGCTGCTCGATCAGCCGCACCCGCCAGGCCTCCGCGGCGCGCTCGAAGGGGGTGGGGTCCGCGGTGACCGCGGCATGGCCGCCGTGACCGCGCCGGACGGTGTACCACAGGCCGAGCGCGACCAGGACGGGCAGCACTCCGAAGCCGGACCAGCCGCCGAGCAGGCCGACCAGAACGGCTCCCGCCAGCGCGAGCAGGACGGCGGTGCGACGGGTCGGCCACGCCTTGGTGAACGGGAGCAGGCGGTGGATCGGGGGTTCGGCGTCGTCCTCGCCGGCGAGCATCAGGTAACCGACGCCGTAGAGCACAACGCCGATCCCGGAGGCCAGCGCGATGACGACCAGACCGATCCGCAGCAGGTTGGGATCGATGCCCCAGCGCCGGGCGAGCCCGGCGCAGACGCCGGCGATCACCGCGTTCTCGCGGGTTCGGCGCACGGGGAGATTCACGTGAACCATCCTTCCTGCACCGGCCGTCCCCGACCATCGGTGACAACCCTGAGCACCCCCGCGTCCGACACTCAGGGGGCGGTGATCCCGGCCCGGAATCGAGCCCGCGGGCTGCCTGCCGGGCGGCAGGGTTGGCAGCGGGGCTCGCGCAGGCCAGACTCGACAGGCGTCCCATCGCAGCCCGCCAGCGCCGCCGATCGCGGCCGACCAGAGAGCCGACCATGAACCAGACCAGGCCCGCCCCACCGCGGCCGAATCCGTCCTTCACCGCCGACCTGCGCGACCGGGTGGCCGCGCTGCCGCTGGCGACCAAGGTCGAACTGCTCACCGGTCGGACGCCGTGGAAGCTGTACCCGGCGCCGCTGGCCGGACTGGACGAGGTCGTCGTCTCCGACGGTCCGACCGGCATCCGTGGCACCGAGGAGACCGAGGGCCATACCTCGATCTCGCTGCCCTCACCGAGCGCCATGGCGGCCACCTGGGACCCTGACCTGCTCCGGCGCGCCGGCAGCGTCCACGCCGCCGAGGCCCGGCGCCACGGCATCGACGTCATCCTCGGGCCGGTGGTGAACCTGCAGCGCACCCCGGTGGGTGGTCGCCACTTCGAGTGCCAGTCGGAGGATCCGCTGCTGAGCGGGATGATGGCGGCCGCGATCGTCGACGGGATCCAGGCCGAGGGGGTCGGCGTCTGCCTGAAGCACTTCATCGCCAACGAGTCGGAGACCCTGCGCACCCAGTATCTGGCGCGGGTGGATGAGCGGACCCTGCGGGAGGTCTACCTGGCCCCGTTCGAACTGGTCGTCCGCGAGTCGCACCCGTGGAGCGTGATGGCCTCCTACAACCGGCTGGACGACGGCGTCGAGTCCGCGCCCGCAGTGGCCCACCACCGGCTGCTCACCGACCTGCTCAAGGACGAGTGGCGCTACGACGGCCTGGTGATCAGCGACTGGACGGCCGCCCGCACCACGGTGGAGCCGGCCCTGGGCGGGCTCGATCTGGTCATGCCGGGCCCGGCCGGGCCGTGGTCGCAGGGCCAACTGCTGGCTGCGGTGGCAGAGGGCCGAGTGCCCGAGGAGTTCGTCGACGACAAGGTGCTGCGGCTGCTGCTCCTGGCCAGCCGGGTCGGCAAGCTGGACGGCTACCCCGAGCCCGTCCCGGCGGCGGCGGAGACCGAGCCGGACCGGCTGATCCGCCACCTGGCGGGCCGCGCGGTGGTGGTGCTCAGCGACACCGACCAGTCCGTGCCGGTCGTCCGGCCGGGCGAGGTCGGCTCGATTGCACTGATCGGTCCGAATGCCGTGGAGCCCTTCGTCCAGGGCGGTGGCTCGGCCCTGGTGAACCCGGCCGCGATCGTCACCGCCGAGGCGGCCTTCGCCGAGGCCTTCCCCCACGCCACCATCACGCTGAGCCGGGGCGCCGACTCGCGGGTGACCCCGCCGACCGCCGGCCGCGACCGGGTCAGCGACCCGGTGACCGGGCAGCCCGGCGGGTTCGTCCAGTTCCTCGACGACAGCGGCGCCGTGATCGGCGAGCGGCGCGGTGCGGAGTCCGACATCTTCTGGCGGCAGGTACCGTCCGGCGCGACCCGGCTGCGGCTGAGCGCCGACCTGGCGCTGGAGCAGCCGGGGGAGCACTGGGTGGGGCTGGGCACGCCCGGCGCCCACCGGCTGTGGGTCAATGACGACCTCGTGTCCAGCGACGACACCGAGCTGAGCGGCGGGGAGGTGCTGATGCGCTCGCTCCACCACGCGCCGTCCTTCCACGGCGTCACGGTCACCGGGCCCGGGGTCGCCCGGGTGGTCGCGGAGGTGCAGGTGTACCGCGATCCTGCGTGGGACCCCTTCGCGCGACTCGTGCTGCACCACCTGCCGCCCGGGCCCGGACCCGACGAGCTGCTCGCCCAGGCCGTCGCTGCCGCCCGCGCCGCCGAGCTGGTGGTGGTCGTGGTCGGCACCAACGACCAGGTGGAGTCCGAGGGCTTCGACCGGCCGAACCTCGATCTGCCCGGCCGGCAGGACGCCCTGGTGGAAGCCGTGCTCGAGGCCCGGCCGGACGCGATCGTGGTGGTCAACGCCGGCGCCCCCGTCCTGCTGCCCTGGCTGGACCGGGCGCGGACCGTGCTGTGGGCGTGGTTCGGCGGCCAGGAGGGCCTGCGCGGGGTCGCCGACGTGCTCGCCGGCCGGACCGAGCCGACCGGACGGCTGCCGTGGACGCTGCCGGCCCGGTACTCCGACGTCCCGGTGCCGGACGCGATCCCGGTCGGGGAGGACCTGGTGGTGGACTACGCCGAGGGGCTGGACGTCGGCTACCGCGGCTGGCTGCGGTCAGGCCGGACCCCGGCGCGGCCGTTCGGCTTCGGGCTGGGCTGGACCACCTGGGGCTACGGCGAGCCGACCGTGACGGCGGACGAGGACGGTGCCGAGGTCACCGTCGAGGTCACCAACACCGGGCCGCGGGACGGACGGGAGACCGTCCAGGTCTACCTGGCCGGCCCGGAGGCGGGCCCGCAGCGGCCGGCGCGCTGGCTGGCCGGCTTCACCGGGGTCGACTGCGCCGCGGGCGAGACTGTGACGGCGCGCGTCCGGCTACCGCGGCGGGCCTTCGAGGTCTGGGACCTGGCCGCCCAGGCCTGGGTGATCCCGTCCGGGGACTACCAGGTCATTGTGGGCCGCGACCTGGCCGACGAGCGGGGCCGGGTGGTCGTCCGGCGCTGAGGCCCGGCCGGCTCAGCCGCGGGCGAGCCGGGTCAGCTCGTCCAGGCCGGCGTCCAGCTCGGCATCGTGGCTGGCGAGCTCGGGATGGGCCTCGAAACCGGCGACGATCTGGCGGGCGCCGGCGACGAACGGCACCCGCTGGGCGAACCCGGGGCGCAGCTGGCGGACCTTGGTGTTGTCGAAGACCACCGAGTGCGCCTTGTCGCCCAGCAGCCCGGGGCCGAGCGAGGGGATCACCCGCGCCACGGTCTCGCTGGCGACGTGCACGAGGTCCACGTCCCCGATCCCCGCCGCCGCGGCCAACAGCCGGGCGATCGCGTCCCAGGTCAGCACCTCGTCACCGGTGATGTGGTAGGTCTCGCCGATCGCGGCCGGCTGGGCGAGCAGCCCGGCGTAGCTGTAGGCGAAGTCGTCGGCGTGGGTCAGCGTCCACAGGCTGGTGCCGTCGCCGTGCACCACGATCGGCTTGCCGGCCCGGGCCCGGACAAGCTGCTGCCAGCCGCCGGCCAGTGGCATCGCGAACCGGTCGTAGGTGTGGGACGGCCGCACGATCGTCACCGGGTAGCCCTCACTGCGGTAGCGCGCGGTGACGAGTTCCTCACAGGCGATCTTGTCCCGGGAGTACTGCCAGAACGGATTGCGGACGGGGGAGGACTCCCGCAGCGGCAGCGAGGCGACCGGCTTGGCGTACACCGAGGCCGAGGAGGTGAACAGGTACTGGCCGACCCGGCCCGTCAGCAGGTCGAGGTTGCGCTGCAGCCGGTCGGGGGTGAAGCTCAGGAAGTCGGCGACCGCGTCGAAGCGCCGTCCGGCCAGGGCTGCGGCCACCGCGGCATCGTCGGTCAGGTCGGCCCGCAGCACCTCGACGCCCTCCGGCAGCGGACGCAACTGCTCGCTGCGGCCCCGGTTCAGCACCGAGACCCGATAGCCCAGCTGCACCGCCTCGCGGACGCAGGCCGAACTGATCGTGCCCGTCCCCCCGATGAAGAGCACCGTTGCTTCCATGCCGACCTGGTCTCCTTCCCGGCCCCGGTGGCCGTCCTGGTCCAGTCTGGCCTACCGCGCGCGCCCCAGCCGCCGTTGAGGGCCACGGTCTGCGTTGAGGGCCACCGTCCGTGTCGAGGGCCACCCATCATGGGTGGCCCTCGGTGGTTGGGGTGGCCCTCGGCGTGATTGGTGGCGGTCAACGGCGGGCGCGGGGGTGGGACGGCGCCGGTGTACGCCTGAGACGGCGAGGGTGTTGGGACGGCGAGGGTGAGGCGCCTGGCACGGCGAGGGTGTGGGGACGGCGAGGGTGAGGCGCCTGGCACGGCGAGGGTCGGACGCCCCGCAGGGCGGGAGTGGGAGGCTGGTAGGGGAGCGGCCCGCCGGTCTGCGAGACCGTTATCGAACTGCAACCCTCGGTCTTGGGCGCAGGGCTTGACGCTGAGAGCGCTCTCAGCGTTGAATGGGAGCGCTCTCAGAGCTCCCTCGCGTGAGGGCGCTCAGCGCGGTAGTCCACTGACGAAGGAGTCCAGATGCGCTCTCACACCCTGCTGCGAGGAACGGCTGCCGCCGCTGTCGCAGCCTTCATGCTGGTCGGTTGCTCGACCCCGGCACCGGCGCCCTCGGCGTCCGGCTCGGCTGAGCCCACCGGCTCGGCCCCCGCCGAGAAGATCACCCTCACCGTCTCGGTGTTCAACGAGATGGGCTACGAGAACGTGATCGCCGGGTACACCGAACTCAACCCGAACGTCGAGGTCAAGCTCGACCGTGCGGCCACCTCTGACGAGGCCCGCGAGAAGTACATGAGCGGCCTGGCGGCCGGCTCCGGCATGGCTGACGTCGCCGCGGTCGAGGTCGACTGGCTGCCCGAGATCATGGAGAGCGCCGACCTGCTCACCGACCTCACCAGCGACTCGGTCAAGGGCCGTTGGCTCGACTGGAAGGTCGCCCAGGCGACCACCCCCGACGGCAAGCTCGTCGGCTACGGCACCGACATCGGCCCCGAGGGCGTCTGCTACCGCGCCGACCTGTTCGAGAAGGCCGGTCTGCCGACCGACCGCGAGGAGGTCGCCAAGGCGCTCGGCAGCAGCTGGGACGACTACTTCAACCTGGGCAAGCAGTTCGTCGCCAAGTCGGACTCCGCCTGGTTCGACTCCGCTGACGCGATCTTCCAGGGCATGGTGAACCAGCTGGAGAACCCGTTCTCCTCCACCAAGCCGGAAGAGACCCTCATCCCGCTCGAGGAGAACACCCAGGTCAAGGCGCTCTACGACCAGATCATCAAGGCCGCCCAGGACGACAAGCTGTCGGCCAACCTGCAGCAGTGGCAGCCCGACTGGCAGAACGCCTTCCAGAACAACGGCTTCGCCACGATGCTCTGCCCGGGCTGGATGCTCGGCATCATCGAGGGCAACGCCAAGGGCGTCGAGGGCTGGGACATCGCCAACACCTTCCCCGGTGGCGGCGGCAACTGGGGCGGCTCCTTCCTGACCGTCCCGGCTCAGGGCAAGAACGTCGAGGAGGCCAAGAAGCTGGCCGACTGGCTGACCGCTCCCGAGCAGCAGATCAAGGCCTTCAAGGACAAGGGCACCTTCCCGAGCCAGGTCGAGGCCCTGAGCAGCCAGGACCTGCTGAGCGTGACCAACAAGTTCTTCAACGACGCACCGACCGGCCAGATCCTCGCTGACCGCGCCGCCGCCGTCACCGTGGTTCCGTTCAAGGGCCCGAACTACTTCGCCTACCGGGCCGCCGTCTCCAACGCGATCAACCGCGTCGACGTCGACAAGTCCGCCAACGCCGCCGACTCGTGGGCGACCGCGGTGTCGGATGTGAAGGCACTCGGCTAAGTTCGGTTCACCGACCGGGACCGGGGCAGCGTGCCCCGGTCCCGGTCCACCAACGAAGGTGTCCGTCCTGCCCCGGAGGAGTCCGTGACCACACAAGCTGTCCCCCGCGCCGGCCTGGACTGGCGAACCCGGCTGAGCCGCTGGGACGTGAAATCGGCTCCCTATCTCTACATCGCCCCGTTCTTCCTGCTGTTCATACTCGTGGGACTGTTCCCGCTGCTCTACACCGCCTACGTGTCGGTGCACGACTGGGGCCTGATCACCAAGAACCAGGGCTTCATCGGCTTCGACAACTACGCCTATGTCTTCGCGCAGCCGCGGTTCTGGCAGGCGCTGGGCAACACCTTCAGCATCTTCGTGCTGTCCTCGGTGCCCCAGATCATCACCGCGCTACTCATTGCGGCGGTGCTGGACGCCAACCTGCGCGCGAAGACCTTCTGGCGGATGGGCGTCCTGGTGCCCTATGTGGTTGCACCGGTCGCCGTCGGCCTGATCTTCAACCAGATGTTCGCCGACCAGTCCGGCTTCGTGAACGCCGTGCTGACCACGATCGGCCTGCCGGCGGTGGGCTGGCACAGCTACTCGCTGCCGTCCCACTTCGCCATCGCGACGATGGTCAACTTCCGCTGGACGGGCTACAACGCCCTGATCTTCCTGGCCGCGATGCAGGCGATCCCGCGCGACATCATCGAGGCCGCCGTGGTGGACGGGGCCTCGCGGGTGCGGACCTTCTTCTCCATCACGATCCCGCTGCTGCGCCCCACGCTGATCTTCGTCATCATCACCTCGACGATCGGCGGCCTCCAGATCTTCGATGAACCCCGGATGTTCGACCAGATCGGCTTGGGCGGCAACGACCGGCAGTGGATGACCATCACTATGTACATGTACGAACTGGGCTGGAACAGCCAGCGGGACTTCGGCCGGGCCTCGGCGGTGGCCTGGATCCTTTTCGTCGTCATCGTCATCATCGCCCTGATCAACTTCTGGCTCACCAGCCGGATCGCCAGCAGTGCCTCGGGACCCGCCGGTCACCGCGCCCGCCTGCTCAAGAAGGGGGCCCACCGATGACCGCGACCCACGAGATGTCGGTGCCGATGATCGAACAGGTCGCCGGCAAGGGTGCGGCGCGGGCGGCCGCCCGCCGCCGCGGCATGGACAACGGGGTGCGCAAGCCCGGCTGGATCACCTATGTGTTGTTGACGGTCTTCCTGCTGGTCTCGGCCTTCCCGCTCTACTACGCCTTCCTGCTGGCCTCGACCAATGCCGGGTACATCGCGCAGAACCCGCTCCCGTCGCTGATCCCGCAGGGCGAGCTGCTCGACAACATCAACCGGGTGCTCACCTCCGACATCCAGTTCTGGCCGGCGGTGCTCAACTCGGTGATCGTCGCGGTCACGACCTCGATCTCGGTGGTCTTCTTCTCCACCCTGGCCGGGTTCTCGTTCGCCAAGCTGCGCTACCGGGGCCGGACCGCGCTGCTCGCCTTCGTCATCGGGACGATGGCCGTGCCCACCCAGCTGGGCATCGTGCCGCTGTTCATCGTGATGGCCGAACTGGGTTGGGTGGGCAAGCTCCAGGCCGTCATCGTGCCCGGCATGGTGACCGCCTTCGGGGTGTTCTGGATGACCCAGTACCTGTCCGAGGCGCTGCCCTACGAGCTGATCGAGGCCGCCCGGGTGGATGGCTGCTCGATGATCCGCACCTTCTGGCATGTCGCCCTGCCGGCGGCCCGCCCCGCCGCTGCGATGCTGGCGCTGTTCACCTTCGTGGCCTCGTGGACGAACTTCTTCTGGCCGTTCGTGGTGCTGGGCTCGTCGAACCCGACCCTGCCGGTGGCGCTGCAGCTGCTGCAGGCGTCCTACTTCAAGGACATGGCGCTGATCATGGCCGGCGTGGTCCTGGCCACCGTCCCGCTGCTCGTGATGTTCGCCATCCTCGGCCGCCAGCTGGTCTCCGGTGTCATGCAGGGTGCCGTGAAGGGATGACGCTCAGGTTTCCGGCGGACTTCCTGTGGGGCACCGCGACCTCGGCCTACCAGATCGAGGGCGCGGTCGACGTGGACGGCCGCCAGCCGTCCATCTGGGACACCTTCTGCCAGGTGCCCGGCGCCATCGCCGACGGCGACGACGGCCGGGTCGGGGTCGACCACTACCACCGCTACCGCGAGGACGCCGCCCTGATGGCGGGGCTGGGGTTCAACACCTACCGGTTCAGCGTGAGCTGGCCCAGGGTGATCAACGACGGACGGGTGAACCCGGCCGGGATGGACTTCTACTCCCGGCTGGTCGACGAGTTGCTGGACGCGGGCATAACCCCCTGGCTGACGCTCTACCACTGGGACCTGCCCGACGCCCTGCCCGGTGGCTGGACCAACCGCGACACAGCGTTCCGGTTCGCCGACTACGCCCTGGCGATGCACGACCGGCTGGGTGACCGGGTGGCCAACTGGACCACCCTCAACGAGCCGTGGTGCTCGGCAATGCTCGGCTACGGCAGCGGCGAGCATGCCCCGGGCCACACCGACAACGTCGAGGCGGTGCGCGCCGTCCACCACCTGATGCTGGCGCACGGCCTGGCCACCCGGGCGCTGCGCGAGGCGGGCGGCCCGGACCGCAAGCTGGGGATCACGCTCAACTTCGGCCCGGCCTACCCGGCCTCCGACGACCCGGCCGACCTGGACGTGGTGCGCCGCGTCAACGGCACCATGAACCGGCTGTTCGTCCATCCCCTGTTCGCCGGGGAGTACCCCGTCGACGTGCTGGCCGACCTCGCACCGTGGTGGCCCGACGACCTGGTCGCCGACGGCGACCTGGCTGCGATCGCGACCCCGATCGATGTTCTCGGGGTCAACTACTACTCGACGAACATGTTCCGGGCCGCCCGCGAGGGGGAGTCCACCGGGTTGCCGCGGACGGTGCGTGGCCGGCAGCTGTGGTCGCCGCACCTCACCGCGACGGACGCGGTGCACGTCCCGCGCGGTTTGCCTCGGACCGACATGGGGTGGGAAGTTGACCCCGACGGGCTTCGCACCCTGCTGCTGTGGCTGCACCAGACCTACACCGGTCCCGCCGGTGCCGCGCTGGTGATCACCGAGAACGGCGCCGCGTACCCCGACCTGCCAGGGCCGGACGGGAGCATCGACGACCAGGACCGGATCGGCTACGTCCGCGACCACCTGGCCGCGGTGCACGCCGCGATCGAGCAGGGTGCCGATGTCCGCGGCTACCTGCAGTGGTCGCTGATCGACAATCTGGAATGGGCCTTCGGCTACGCCAAGCGCTTCGGCATCGTGGCGGTGGACGAGGACCTGAACCGGATCCCCAAGGCCAGTGCCCACTGGTATGCCGCGGTGGTCCGCAGCGGCGAACTGGACGTGTAGGAGGAGGACCATGGCGCATGCGGTGAACGGCGGCGACCGGCTCCTGCCGACCCTGGACGACGTGGCACGCGTTGCCGGGGTCTCGCGGGCGACGGTGTCCCGGGTGGTGAACGGTGGACGACTGGTGGCCGCCGAGACCTCCGAGGCCGTCACCCGGGCGATCGCGGAGCTGGGCTACCAGCCGAACCAGGCCGCCCGCGCCCTGGTCACCCGGCGCGCCGGCGCGGTCGCCGTGGTGGTGCCCGAGACCGACGAGCGGGTCTTCTCCGACCCCTTCTTCCCGCAGGCCTACCACGGTGCGCTGACCGCCTTCAGCGGGGTCGACACGCAGGTCCTGCTGGCCATGGCACCGCCGGGGGAGACCGCCGTCCGGATGGCCCGCTACCTCGACAGCGGCCACATCGACGGCGCCATCGTGCTCTCCCACCACGGTCCCGAACTGGCCCGTGAGCTGGCCAAGAGCGCCCACCCGGCGGTCTTCATCGGCGACCCGGGCGTGCCCGGCCTGCCGTACGTCGAACTCGACCAGGTCAGCGCCGCGGTCACCGCCACCCGGCACCTGATCAACCGCGGGGCTCGCCGGATCGCCACCATCACCGGCCCGATGGACATGAACGCCGCCACCGAGCGGTTGCGCGGCTTCGAGGAGGCGATGGCCCAGGCCGGGCTGGAGCCGGTCGGCACTGCCGCGGGCGACTTCACCGTCCGCGGCGGCGAGAAGGCCGCGACGCAGCTGCTCGAGCAGGAGCCCGAGCTGGACGGCCTGTTCGTTGCCTCCGACCTGATGGCCGCCGGGGCGATGCGCGTCCTGCGCCGCGCCGGCCGCAAGATCCCCGATCAGGTCAAGGTGGTCGGCTTCGACAACTCCTCGGCCGCCCTGGAGGCGTCGCCGCAGCTCACCACGATGACCAACCCGGCCGGCGAACTCGCCCGGATCGCCGGGGAGATGCTGCTCGGGCTGCTCTCGGGGGCCTCCCCCGAGGGGCCGGTGATCCTCACCAGCCAGCTCGTGGAGCGCCAATCGGCCTGAACACCCCGCGCGGTAGAGCAGACTTGGGAACCATGACCGAGGTCTCGCCCCGCTCCAGCCGGCCGTTGAACGCTGCCTGGGTCGGTGGGGTGTGCGCCGGGCTGTCCGACCACCTGGGCTGGTCGCCCCTGGTGCTGCGGGTGGTCTTCGTCGTTCTGGCCTCGACCCGGCTGGTCGGCGTCGGGCTGTACCTGCTGCTGTGGCTGGTGATGCCGCGCTCGTCCGGCCACCGCGCCGCGCCCGGCATCGAGGCCGCCACCCGTACCGGGATGCGCTCGGGCACGACCGAACTGCGTCCGGTCGACTACGGGGTCGCGGCAGCCCTGGGCCTGCTCGGGATCGGCCTGCTGTGGATCGTCCAGACCAGCCCGTGGGCGCTCGACCCGCGGCTGCTGACCGCAGGGCTGCTGGTAGCCGGCGGGATCGCCGCGATCTGGTGGCAGGCCGACCAGGCCTCCCCGCGCGGCGTCCGGCGGGGGACCAGCCTGCGCCGCTGGCTGGAGCCGCTGGTCGCGCACTGGAGCACGATCGCGGTGATCGCGCTGGGGCTGGTCGCGATCGGGATCGGCATCGCCGTCTTCGTCTCCGTCCCCGAGCTCACCGAGGTCGGACGGACGGTGCTCATCCTCGGTACCGCGATCGCCGCCGTCGTGGTGGTCAGCCTGCCGTGGATCCTGCGGCTCCGGGAGTCGCTGGCCCAGGCCCGCGACGACAAGCTGGTCGCCGATGCCCGGGCGGACATGGCGGCCCACCTGCACGACTCGGTGCTGCAGACCCTCGCCCTCATCCAGCGCCAGGCCAAGGACCCGCGGGCCGTGGTGCGGCTCGCCCGGCGGCAGGAGCGCGAACTGCGCCAGTGGCTGTACGGCGAGACCACCAGTGAGGCGACGCTGAGCCAGGCGCTGACCGCGTCCGCCCTTGATGTGGAGACCGACCACGGGGTCGACGTCGACCTGGTCACGGTGGGGGACTGCGACCTGACTCTGGAGGTGACCGCCGTGGTGCGGGCGGCCCGGGAGGCGATGGTGAACGCCGCCCGGCACTCCGGGGTGGAGCGGGTCGACGTCTATGCCGAGGTGGACGAGGACCAGGTGAGCGTCTTCGTCCGGGATCGCGGGGTCGGCTTCGACCCGGCGAACATCGACCCGGACCGGATGGGAATCCGAGGTTCGATCGTCGAGCGTGTCCGCCGAGCCGGTGGCCGGGCGATAATTCGCTCGAGCCCCGGTGAGGGAAGCGAAGTGAGACTGGAGTTGCCGAGATGACCGAACAGACCGAGCCGGCCGAGCGTCCCGCAGCTGCGTGGCGGGTGGTGGTCGTCGACGACCATGCCATGTTCCGCAGCGGCGTGCGCCACGACATCGGTTCCCGCGTCCAGATCGTCGGGGAGGGTGAGGACGTCCCGACCGCGGTCGCGGCCATCCTGGCGCACACCCCCGACGTGGTGCTGCTCGACGTCCACCTGCCCGGCGGTGGCGGGGTGGAGGTCCTCAAGCAGGTGCTCGCCATCGAGCCGGAGGTGCGCTTCCTGGCGCTGAGCGTCTCCGACGCCGCCGAGGACGTGATCGGCGTGATCCGGGCCGGGGCCCGCGGCTACGTCACCAAGTCGATCTCGGCCGACGAACTGATCGAGGCGATCGGCCGGGTCGCGACCGGCGACGCGGTGTTCTCGCCGCGGCTGGCCGGCTTCGTCCTGGACGCCTTCTCGGGCACCATCGACGTGGCCAGCATCGACGAGGACCTGGACCGACTCTCCCAGCGCGAGCGCGAGGTGCTGCGGCTGATCGCCCGCGGCTATGCCTACAAGGAGATTGCGCGCGAGCTGTTCATCTCCATCAAGACCGTCGAGACCCACGTCTCGAGCGTGCTGCGCAAGCTGCAGCTGTCGAACCGCCACCAGCTCACCCGCTGGGCCACCGACCGCAAGCTCGTCTGAGACCGCGACCCGACACACGGGGACGGTTCTCCCGCACAGTTGGGGACGGTTCCTGTGTGCGGGAGAACCGTCCCCGTGTGCGGGAGAACCGTCCCCGTGTGCGGAAGAACCGTCCCCGTGTGCGGGAGAACCGTCCCTGTGTGCGGGAGAACCGTCCCTGAGGCGCCCGCGGCGGGCCGGGTGGCCACCGGCGTCGGTCGCCTGACGTACGCTTGGACGGCCATGACTGACGCCCTCGTTCCCGACCTGTTCAGCTCCGAGCCGGCACCGCCCGTCCGCCGGCACCGGGTCAGCGAGGAGGAGCTGCTGGCCGACCTCAACCCGCCGCAGCGGGCCGCCGTGGTGCACTCCGGCGGGCCGGTCCTGGTGGTCGCCGGCGCCGGCTCGGGCAAGACCCGCGTCCTGACCCGGCGGATCGCCTACCTGGTCAGCCAGCGCGACGTCCATCCCGGCTCGATCCTGGCGATCACCTTCACGAACAAGGCGGCCGCCGAGATGCGCCACCGGGTCGTCGACCAGGTCGGCAACCGGGCGAAGCTGATGTGGGTCTCCACCTTCCACTCCGCGTGCGTGCGGATCCTGCGCGCTGACATCCACCGGTTCGGGCTGTCGCGCACCTTCTCGATCTACGACGACACCGACGCCAAGCGCCTGATGCAGCTGGTGCTGCGCGATGCCGACCTCGACCCGAAGCGGTTCCCGGTCCGGGCCGTCCTGAACTGGGTGTCGAACTGCAAGAACGAGCTGGTCGACTTCGACACCGCCCGCAGCCGGGCCCAGGAGGGCACCGCCGAGGAGACCTACGCCGACGCCTACGCCGAGTACCAGCGCCGGCTGCGCGCCGCCAACGCGCTCGACTTCGACGACATCATCATGACCACGGTCAACCTGCTGCAGGCCTACCCCGACCTGCGGGAGATGTACCGGCGCCGGTTCCGCCACGTGCTGGTGGACGAGTACCAGGACACCAACCACGCCCAGTACGTGCTGGTGCGGGAACTGTGCGGCGACCAGCGCGGTCCGGTGGACGGGCCGGTCGTCGAGCCGCCCGAGCTGATGGTGGTCGGCGACTCCGACCAGTCCATCTACGCCTTCCGGGGGGCCACGATCCGCAACATCCTGGATTTCGAGAAGGACTTCCCGGGGGCCACCACCATCGTCCTGGAGCAGAACTACCGCTCCACCCAGAACATCCTCACCGCCGCCAACGCGGTGATCACCCGCAACCCGGGGCGGCCCGAGAAGCGGCTGTGGTCCCAGGAAGGGGACGGGGAGAAGCTGGTCGGCTACGTCGCCGACACCGAGCACGACGAAGCGCGGTTCGTCGCCGAGGAGATCGACCGGCTGGTCGACGCCGGGGCCGTCAAGCCGTCCGGCGTCGCCGTCTTCTACCGGACCAACGCCCAGTCCCGGGCCTTCGAGGAAGTGTTCATCAGGGTCGGCATGCCGTACCGGGTGGTCGGCGGCGTCCGGTTCTACGAGCGCCGCGAGATCCGCGACGCGATCGCCTACCTGCGCGGGATCGCCAACCCCGCCGACGAGGTCTCGATCCGCCGGGTACTGAACGTGCCCAAGCGGGGGATCGGGGACCGGGCCGAAGCCGTGATCGAGGCCTTCGCCGCCGCGCAGCGGATCTCCTTCTACGAGGGGCTCCAGCGCGCCGCCGAGGCGCCCGGGCTGGCCACCCGCTCGCTGAAGCAGATCGAGGGGTTCGTCGCGCTGATCGAGGCCCACCGCGCGCTGGTCGCCCAGGGCGTCCCGGCCGACCAGATCCTGGCCGGGATCCTCAAGGAGTCCGGCTACCTCGCCGAACTGCAGGCCTCCACCGACCCGCAGGACGAGACCCGGCTGGAGAACCTGGTCGAGTTCGTCTCGGTCGCCCAGGAGTTCGTCGCCGCCTCGCACGCCGTGGACCTGCCCCCCGACGGCGGGGAACTGGCCGCCGCCGCGCCCGAGCCCGACGACTCGCTGCCCGCCTTCCTGGAACGGATCGCGCTGGTCGCCGACTCCGACCAGCTGCCCGACGCCGACGCCGACGCGGACGGCGTGGTCACCCTGATGACCCTCCACACCGCCAAGGGGCTCGAGTTCGACACCGTCTTCCTGACCGGCTTCGAGGACGGGATCTTCCCCCACCAGCGGGCCCTGGTCGATCCGGCCGAACTGCAGGAGGAGCGCCGGCTGGCCTACGTCGGCATCACCCGGGCCCGCCGCCGGCTCTACCTGACCCGCGCCACCGTCCGGACCGCCTGGGGGGCGCCGCAGTACAACCCGGCCAGCCGGTTCACCGAGGAGATCCCCGACCACCTGATCGACTGGCGCCGGCTCGGGGTGGCCCGGTCGAGCTGGACGTCGAGCTCGACCGCGCGCACCGTGCAGGCCCGCCAGGAGCTCAGCTTCGGCACCAAACCGGCGATCAAGACGGTGTCCTCGGTGCAGGTCGGCGATCGGGTGCTGCACACCAGCTTCGGGCTGGGGACCGTGGTGGCCACCTCGGGCGCCGGCGACTCGGCCAAGGCCGACGTCGACTTCGGGTCGGCCGGGGTGAAGCGGTTGTCGCTGCGGCACGCGCCGATGGAGAAGCTGTAGGAGGGCCCAGCCGGGCACCGGGACCGCCGCAGGGCGGCCCGCGGATCAGCTCTCCGGCGTCTCCTGCGCGGTCTCGCCCAGCTCGCGGTCGGCGGTGTTCTCGTCCTCGCGGGCTTCGTCCTTGGACTGCGACGCCTTGGGCCGCTGCAGGTACTCCAGCGGGTTGGAGTTCACGCCGTCCTTGTACAGGCTCAGGTGCAGGTGGCACGCGGTCGACAGGCCGGTGTTGCCGACGTTGCCGATGAAGTCACCCTTGTTGACCTTCTGGCCCACCTTCACCGCGACCTTGCTCATGTGCAGGTAGGCGGTCTCGACACGGGTGCCCTTGATGTCGCCGTGGTCGATCCGCACGTTGCTGCCGGAGCCGCCGTTGTAGCCCCCGGCGTCGGCCTTGGTCACGGTGCCGGACTGGGCGGCGTAGATCGGCTGGCCGCAGCGGCCCCCGATGTCGGCGCCGCCGTGCAGCCGGTAGTACCGCAGGATCGGGTGCAGCCGCTGACCCCACGGGGAGCCGACGCCGCCCTCGGTGGGCCACAGGAACTTGGTCAGGTTGCGCAGCCGGTCAGCCTCGGCGTCGACCGCCGCAGCGGTGTCGGCGAGCGCCGCGGTGCGGTTCTCCGCGGCGGTCTCGTCACGCTCGGTCTCGACGGCCAGGTTGGTCTCGGCGATCAGGTCGGCGCGCTGCTCGACGAGCTCCTCGAAGCTGAGCACCGGACGGGCGGCGCTGCGGCCGGACTCGGCGGCGGCGCGGGCCTCGGCGATCCCGCTGGGGCTGACGATGGCCTGCTGGGCGAAGGCCGTCCCGGTGGCCGGGTAGTTGGTGGCGCCGAAGACGCCGACCGCGGTGATCCCGATTCCTGAGACGGCGGCAAGAGCCAGGCCCCGGCGCCACGGGCTGGGGCTGGTCTCAGCAGCGGCGCGAGCGGCCCGCCTGGGCTGGGAGGCGGAAGCCTGAGAAGACTCGGACGGGTCGGTGAGGAGAGCGCGTCGTGCCTTGCCAGCACGCGTTTGCCCAGCGTTCACGCGACCCCCGTCCGGATGAGTACCAAGGCTGATCCGGTGTTGTCCGGGCCAACCTCCTGAGGGAGCTTAGCATTTCTCAGGTTGTCTCTCAGAATTCGGTGAAAAACGTTCTCCATCGGCCGGCGTCGTGCGCAGATGTGCACGGGCCGGGGATTGGTGGTTAGGCTTCGCTCGCGGGCCCCGGTCACCTCCCGGACGGCGGGCGGCGGACACCCCCATGGACAGGAACGGAGCAGGCGGTGGATCTCTTCGAGTACCAGGCCAAGGAACTGTTCGAGAGGCACGGCGTACCCGTCCTGAGGGGCATCGTCGCCACGACCCCCGAACAGGCCCGGGCCGCGGCCGAGGAACTCGGCGCCGACCTGGTGGTGGTCAAGGCCCAGGTCAAGACGGGCGGACGCGGCAAGGCAGGCGGCGTGAAGCTCGCCCGCACCCCGCAGGAGGCCGCCGACCACGCCGCCCGGATCCTCGGGATGGACATCAAGGGCCACACCGTCAAGGCGGTCATGATCGCCGAGGGCACCGACATCGCCGAGGAGTACTACTTCTCGCTGCT
The DNA here is from genome assembly GCA_023436925.1 of Actinomycetes bacterium. GTDB lineage: Bacteria > Actinomycetota > Actinomycetes > Propionibacteriales > Propionibacteriaceae > Propionicimonas. The sequence continues at coordinate 9,569 of JAEZHJ010000169.1, read as the reverse complement.
GCTCGACCGTGCCGAGCGCAACTACCTGGCGATGTGCAGCGTCGAGGGCGGTGTGGACATCGAGACCCTCGCGGTCGAGCGTCCGGAGTCGCTGGCCAGGATCCCGGTCGACCCCGGCGTCGGCATCGACCAGGCCAAGGCCGACGAGATCGTCGCCGCGGCCGGCTTCCGCGAGGCGGACCGCGCCGAGATCGCCCGCGTCCTGGTACTGCTCGGCCAGGTCTACCGCGAGTCCGACGCCACCCTGGTCGAGGTCAACCCGCTGGTGAAGACCGAGGACGGCCGGATCATCGCCCTGGACGGCAAGGTCACCCTGGACGACAACGCCGCCTTCCGCCATCCGGAGTGGGCCGGCTACGCCGACGAGGCGAGCGACGACCCGCTGGAGGTCAGGGCCCGCGAGAAGGGCCTGAACTACGTGAAGCTGGACGGCTCGGTCGGCATCATCGGCAACGGCGCCGGCCTGGTGATGAGCACCCTGGACGTGGTGGCGAAGGCGGGCGCCGACCTGCCCGGCGCGCCGCGTCCGGCCAACTTCCTCGACATCGGTGGTGGCGCCTCGGCCGAGGTGATGGCCAACGGCCTGGAGATCATCCTGTCCGACGCCCAGGTGCAGTCGGTCTTCGTCAACGTCTTCGGCGGCATCACCGCCTGCAGCGAGGTGGCCCGCGGCATCATCGACGCCCTGCAGATCCTGGGCGAGAAGGCGACCAAGCCGATCGTGGTCCGGCTGGACGGCAATGCGGTCGAGGTCGGCCGCCACATGCTCACCGAGGCCGCCCACCCGCTGGTCAGCCTGGAGGACACCATGGACGCCGCGGCCCGCCGGGCCGCCGAACTGGCCGTCACGGCCAAGTAGAAGGGGACACCGCGATGTCGATCTGGCTGGACCAGAACTCCAAGGTCATCGTCCAGGGGATGACCGGTTCCGAGGGCAGGAAGCACACCGCCCGGATGATCGCCTACGGCACGCGGGTCGTCGGCGGTGTCACCCCCGGCAAGGCCGGCCAGTCGGTCACCTTCGAGGAGCGCCCGGTGCCGGTCTTCGGCTCGGTCGCCGAGGCGAAGGAGGCCACCGGTGCCAATGTGTCGGTGATCTTCGTCCCGGCCAGGTTCACCAAGCAGGCGGTGGTCGAGGCGGTCGACGCCGGGATCGAGCTCGCCGTGGTGATCACCGAGGGAGTTCCGGTCGCCGACACGGCGGAGTTCTTCGACTACGCCCGGCAGGCCGGCACCACCCGGGTGATCGGCCCCAACTGCCCAGGCCTGATCACCCCCGGCCGGTCCAATGTGGGCATCATCCCGGGCAACATCTCCGGCCCCGGCCGGATCGGCCTGGTCTCGAAGTCGGGCACCCTGACCTACCAGATGATGTACGAGCTGCGCGACATCGGCTTCTCGACTGCGGTCGGGATCGGTGGCGACCCGATCATCGGCACCACCCACATCGACGCCCTGGCCGCCTTCGAGGCTGACCCGGAGACCGCCGCTGTGGTGCTGATCGGCGAGATCGGAGGCGACGCCGAGGAGCGGGCCGCCGAGTTCGTGCAGCACAACATGACCAAGCCGGTCGTGGGCTACGTGGGCGGGTTCACCGCGCCCGAGGGCAAGACGATGGGCCATGCCGGCGCCATCGTGACCGGCTCGGCCGGGACGGCGCAGGCGAAGAAGGAAGCCCTCGAGGCGGCCGGCGTCCGGGTGGGAACCACGCCGAGCGAGACCGCACGCCTGATGCGGGAGATCATCGCCGCGCTGTGATCCGGGCCGGTCACCGATGCCGGTGACCGAGTCCCCGCCGTGCCCGAACCAGCCCCCGCCGGGAACGGTCAGGGCAGCTGCGAGACCCGCTGCGCGGTGCGGGTCATGATCGCCTTCCACTGGTCGGAGGTGAAGTCGAAGTCGGCCGACGGGTTCGCCAGCAGGTACGCGACGTGGTCCCCGACCCGCACCACCGCGACCCGGAACGGCACCTCGACGTCCTCGGCGGTCTTCTGCTTGATCAGGAAGGACCGGCCGGTGAAGGCGACCCCCTCGGCGGCCTCACCCTTGGTGCTGGGCCCCTTCTTCACCGAGGCGGTCGGCACCCGGTCGGCACAGTCGGCCAGGTTGCTGGTCAGCTTGTCACCGAAGGTCTTGGCCTCCTTGCCGGAGGCGAAGGTGTAGACCACCTGGTCGATGCCGAACGCGGACGGGGCCGCCGGGTCGTCGGCCAGCAGCAGGGTGCGCTGGGCGGCGCCGGTCGCCTCCGAGACCTTGCGCAGGTTGATCGCCTCGCACTGGCTGCCGAGGATGGTGAGCGCGTCGGAAGGTCGGGTGGCGCCCCACCGGCCGGCCCCGGGGGTGATCCGGGGCAGGTCGGCCTTGGTCAGCCACCCGGGGAACTGGCCCGGGGCCGGGACGGAGGCGGCCAGCGCGACGGTCGCCGGGCAGGTGCCCTCGCCGCCGCTGCACAGCCGGGCCAGCGGCTCGGCGGCCACCTCGGCGGCGTCGGCCAGCGCGGTCGGCTTGGGTGAGGTGAGGTCGATCATGGACAGGTTCCGCCCGGTCTGGCTCACCACCAGGGCGTGGTACTCGGGAGTGCTCGCCTGGATCTCGACCTGGGTCGCGAAGGCGGCGTCGGCCAGCCCCGAGACGGTGTCGGTCTCGACGATCAGCGCCTCCGTGTCGGGGCAATTGCCGGCCTGCTGCAGCCGCGCGTTGTAGGCCACCCGGGCGGCGGTCGGGTCGGCGTAGGTCTCCACCACGTGGGTGACGGTCGTGTCGGCGTCCCGGTCGGCCTTCAGCACCCGGCGGGCGGTCCGGCTCGGTTCCGGCATGGCGTCGTCACTGGTCAGGCAGACCGGGTTGGAGGTCGCGCCGGAGGCGGTGCTCCACAGCCCGACGCCGAGCGGGGCCAGGTCGGACGGGGTCAGCAGCGGATCGAGGCTGGCCGACGGGGTCGGCGAGGCGGTCGGTCCGGCCGGCGGGCCGGCCTGCGGCTCCAGCCAGTAGACCGAGCCGGCGACGCCGCCGGCCATCACCACGACGGCCGCCATGACGGCCAGGGCGCGGCCCCTGGAGCGGCGGCGCACCGGCTGCTGGTCGGCGTCCTCGGCCGCCGGGGAGGTCGGTTCGGCAGGGGAGCCGGAGCCCGGGTCGGCCGGACGGTCCGGACGCTCGAAGTCGAGCATCGGCGGGCTGCTCACGCTCGTGGCGGAGCGGCGCGGCGCAGCGGGCTCGAACTCGAAGGGCTCGGTGCTGGCGGAGAAGCGGCGTCCGGCGGAGGCCTGCAGGTCCGCCGTGGACGGCGGCAGCACCGGCTTGGGCGGGGCGGGCTTCGGCGGCGGGACCGGCGTGGGCGACCAGGTGCGGTCACGCGACGGACTTGCCGGGGTGGACGGTGAGGGCTCGTCGTGCCGGGTCCAGGAGTTGTCGGGGCCGTCGGGCGAACCGGGACTCGCCGCGGCCGGCCCGGGCATCACCCGGCGGAGCACCTGGGTCTCGGTGTCCGGTGGTGTCCAGTCCGGATCGAAGGGCATTCCCCGCGACCCGCCGCGCGGGACGGCTACGTCCTCGTCGTCCGGCAGCGGTCCTAGCGCCCGACGGGGGCGCGTTGATCCGGTGTCGGTCACGTGGGAGGTCCTTGATCTGGGCGGCTGACCGAACCAGTCTAGCCATCGCCCGGCACCCGCTTGAGCCGCTCGCCGCCCGGCCGGCCGGCGAGATTGCCCGGGCCCGCGTGTCAGACCTCCCGCAGCCGGGTTGCTGGGTGAGCATGGAAGCCAGATGCCTCGTACCAGCAGACCCTCGCCCGAGACCCTCCAACTGCGGGTCACCTCCCCGCCGACCGCCGCCGAGCGGACGGTGCGTCTGGCGACCGTCCCGTTGGTGCCGTGGCCGCTGGCCGCAGCGGTCGGCGGCGCCGTCGCGGCGCTGGTCGGCTGGCTGTGCCTGGTCGGGGTCGCCGGCGTCGCCTGGTTCACCGCCAGCGCGATCCCGCTCACCGACGTGCTGCAGTTCTGTGCCCAGCTGTGGCTGCTGGGCCACGGCGGCGGCGCCCGGATCGCCGGGTCGACCATCACCTTGGTCCCGCTGGGGCTCACCCTGATGGGGGTCCTGCTGACCGGCGGGGTGGGCCGGTTCGCCGGCGGCCAGGCCCGGCTGGCCCGCCCGACCGCGGTCAGCCTGCCCGAGCGGCTCGCCCTGGCCGGCCAGGTGGCCGGTCTCACCGCCGTCGGCTACGGCGTCGTCGCGGCCGCCATGGCGCTCACCGGCTCGGGGATGGACGCCCTCGGCCCGGTTCTGGTCGGCCCCCTGCTGATCTCGGGCATCGCGGGGCTGGTGGGCGCCCTGTCGGGACTCGGGCTGCGGCTCGACGTGCTCCTGCCGCGGGGGGTGGCCGCCGTGCTGCGCGGCGGTGCCACCGGTGCGGTGGCGCTGGTCGCGCTGGGCGCCGTGGTGCTCGGCCTGGCCCTGTTGCTCGGAGCCGACCAGGTGGCGGCCATCGAGGACGGCCTGGGGATGGACGCGCCCGGACGCTTCGTCTGGGCGGTCACCACCATGGTCTACCTGCCCACCGCGCTGGTCTGGGCGGTCTCCTGGGCGCTGGGCGGGGGCTTCACGGTCGGCGCCGGATCCCTGGTCAGCCTGTCCGGCACCAAGCTGGGCATGCTGCCCGCGATCCCGCTGCTCGGGGCCCTGCCACCGGTCGGCGCCGCGCCGGAGTCGGCCCTGGCCTGGCTGGCCGGGGGAGCGGTCGCCGGTGCGCTGGCCGGGATCGTGACCGTCGGCAGGCTCGCCCCGCCGGCCCGCCGGGTCGGCTCGGCGGCGAACGCGGCGCTGGCCTCGATCGCCGCCGGGACGGTGACGTCCGGGTTGCTGCTCGGCGCGGCCTGGGCCGCGACCGGGGCACTGGGTTCGCTGCGGCTGGTCGAACTCGGCCCGCGGCTGCTCGAGCTCTCGCTGATCGCAGCCCCGCTGCTGGTGATGTCGGCGCTGCTGGCGGGCATGGTGCGCTGGGTGCTGGGCGTGGTCAGGGCAGGCGGCGGCCCGTCGCTAGGCTAGGCCCATGCCGCCCCGCCTCGTGGTCCTGGTCTCCGGCTCCGGCACCTTGCTGCAGGCGCTGCTCGACGCCCAGGCCGGCGGCACGCTGGCCGCCCAGGTGGTGGCGGTGGGCTCCGACCGGGCCGACGCCTACGGTCTGGTCCGGGCCGCCGAGGCAGGCATTCCCACGTTCGTCCACCCGCTTCGCCGCGGCGACGACCGGGCGGCCTGGGACCGCGGACTGACCGAGGCGGTCGGGAGCTACCAGCCCGACCTGGTGGTCAGCGCCGGGTTCATGAAGCTGGTCGGGCCCGCCTTCCTGGCCCGGTTCCAGGGCCGGATGGTCAACACCCACCCGGCCCTGCTGCCGTCCTTCCCCGGTATGCATGCCGTCGAGGACGCCCTGGCGCACGGGGTGAAGGTGACCGGTGCCACGCTGTTCGCCGTGGACGAGGGGGTCGACACCGGCCGCATCCTGGCCCAGCAGGCGGTCGACGTCCTGCCCGGTGACACGGTGGCGGAACTGCACGAACGGATCAAGGTCGTCGAGCGCCGGCTGCTCGTCGACTATGTGAACGACTTCGCCGGACGAGGTGACTGATGAACGACCTGCTCCCCCTGCGACGAGCCCTGGTGTCGGTCTACGACAAGACCGGCCTGGCCGAACTGGGTGCCGCCCTGGCCCGCGCCGGGGTGGAGATCGTCTCCACCGGGTCGACCGCGGCCACCCTGGCCGCCGCCGGCGTCCCGGTCACCCCGGTGGAGCAGGTGACCGGCTTCCCCGAGGTGCTGGACGGACGGGTCAAGACCTTGCACCCGGCGATCCACGCGGGCCTGCTGGCGGACCGCCGGCGGGACTCGCACCGGCAGGCACTGGCGGACCTGGGGATCGCCGGGTTCGACCTCGTGGTGAGCAACCTGTACCCCTTCGTCGAGACGGTCGCCTCCGGCGCCACCCCCGACGAGGTGATCGAGCAGATCGACATCGGCGGCCCGGCGATGGTGCGCGCCTCGGCCAAGAACCACGCCGGCGTTGCGGTCGTCACCTCCCCGGCGCAGTACCCGCAACTGTTGGACGCGCTGGCCGCCGGCGGCTTCACCCTGGCGCAGCGGCAGGCGCTCGCGGCGGCCGCCTTCGTGCACACCGCCGAGTACGACGTCGCCGTGGCCTCCTGGCTGGGCAACGTCGTCACCGACACCAGTGACGGCGACGGCTTCCCGGCCTGGGTCGGCGCGACCTGGCGCAAGGTGGGCGCGCTGCGGTACGGCGAGAACTCCCACCAGCGCGCCGCGCTCTACGCCGACAGCCACGCTCCCGGCGGCCTGGCCACCGCCGAGCAGCTGCACGGCAAGGAGATGAGCTACAACAACTACACCGACGCCGACGCCGCCCACCGTGCGGCCTACGACTTCGACTCCCCGGCGGTCGCCATCATCAAGCACGCCAATCCGTGCGGGATCGCCGTCGGCCACGACATCGCCGAGGCCCACCGCCTGGCCCACGCCTGCGACCCGGTCTCGGCCTTCGGCGGGGTGATCGCCGCCAACCGCCCGATCAGTGAGGCGGCCGCCCGGCAGATCGCCGAGGTGTTCACCGAGGTGGTCATCGCCCCCGACTACGAGCCGGGCGCCCTCGAGGTGCTGCAGGCGAAGAAGAACGTGCGGGTGCTCAAGGTCGCACCCCGCCGCCGGGGCGGCGTCGAGAGCCGCCGCCTGCCCGGCGGGCTGCTGCTGCAGAGTGTCGACGCGCTGGACGCCCCGGGCGACTCCCCGGAGCACTGGGAGCTGGTCAGCGGGGAGCCGGCCGATCCGGCGACCCTGGCCGACCTGGAGTTCGCCTGGCGCGCCTGCCGGGCGGTGAAGAGCAATGCCATCCTGCTCGCCGCCGGGGGCGCCTCGGTCGGGGTCGGCATGGGCCAGGTCAACCGGGTCGACTCCTGCCGGCTGGCGGTGGAGCGGGCGGGGGAGCGGGCCGCCGGCTCGGTGGCCGCCTCCGACGCGTTCTTCCCCTTCTCCGATGGCCCAGCCATCCTGATCGGGGCCGGGGTGCGGGCGATCGTCCAGCCCGGCGGGTCGGTCCGTGACCAGGAGACCATCGAGGCGGCGCGGGCCGCCGGGGTCACCATGTACTTCACCGGCACCCGCCACTTCTTCCACTGAGGGGTTCGATGACTGCGCAGATCCTGGACGGCCGGGCGACCGCCGAGGCGATCAAGGGCGAGCTCGCCGTCCGGGTGGCCGCCCTGGCCGCCCGGGGCCTGCGCCCCGGCCTGGGCACGGTGCTGGTCGGTGACGACCCGGGCAGTGCGAGCTACGTGCGGATGAAGCACCGCGACTGCGCCGAGGTCGGGATCGAGTCGCTGCGCGTGGAGCTGCCGGCGGACGCGTCCGCGGCCTCGGTGGCCGCCGCGATCGAGGAACTCAACGCCGATCCGGCCTGCACCGGCTACATAGTCCAGCTCCCGCTGCCGCGCCATTTGGACACCAACGCGATGCTCGCCCTGATCGACCCGGCCAAGGACGCCGACGGCCTCCACCCGATCAACCTCGGCAAGCTGGTGCTGGACGAACCGGCGCCGCTGCCCTGCACCCCGCGCGGAATCGTCGAACTGCTGCGCCGCCACCAGGTCCCGCTTGCCGGCGCAGAGGTGTGCGTGGTGGGCCGGGGGGTCACCGTCGGGCGCCCGCTCGGGCTGATCCTGACCCGCCGCAGCGAGAATGCGACCGTGACGCTGTGCCACACCGGGACCCGCGACCTCGCCGCCCACACCAGGGCCGCCGACATCGTGGTGGCCGCCGCCGGCCGGCCGCACCTGATCACGGCCGACTTGATCGCCGAGGGTGCCGTGGTGCTCGACGTCGGCGTCAGCCGGGTGGCCGGACGCCTCACCGGTGACGTGGCGCCGGAGGTGTCGGCCAAGGCGTCCTGGGTGGCGCCGAACCCCGGCGGGGTCGGGCCGATGACCCGCGCCATGCTGCTGTCCAATGTCGTCGACCGGGCGGAGGCGCTGGCGTCATGACCGAGCCCCAGCCGCCCGCGCGGCCCCCGAAGAGCTTCGTCCAGCAGGTGCTGGGGCAGTGGCCGCTGGCCACCGTGCTGGCCGGCGTGGTGACCGGCCTGGTGATCGTGGCCACCAGCCACTGGCGGCTGGGCACCACGATCATCGGCGCCTCCGCCGTACTCGGCGGGCTGTTCCGGCTGCTGCCCCAACAGCGGGTCGGCCTGCTCGCCGTCCGCAGCCGGGCGCTGGACGCGGCCGTCCTGCTGGGCATCGGGGTGGGCATCGTCGCCCTCGCCTTCCTGGTGCCGCCAAGCAGGTCCTGACCACCAGATGCAGCAGGGCCCCGGGGTGACCGCCCCGGGGCCCTGCTGTCGGCCTCAGATCAGGCCGAGTTCGGTGACCGCGTTGCGCTCGTCGACCAGCTCGGCGACGGAGGCGTCGATCTTCGCCCGGGAGAAGGCGTCGATCTCCAGGCCCTGGACGATCTCGTACTTGCCGTCCTTGACCACGCACGGGAAGGAGGACACCAGGCCCTCCGGAACGCCGTAGGAGCCGTCGGACGGGACCGCCATCGACACCCAGTCGCCCTCGGCGCTGCCGAGCACCCAGTCGTGCATGTGCTCGACGGTGGCGTTCGCGGCCGACGCGGCCGAGGAGGCGCCCCGGGCGGCGATGATCGCCGCGCCGCGCTTGGCGACGGTCGGGATGAAGTAGTCCTCGATCCAGGCCTGGTCACCGACCGCCTCGGCGGCGTTGCGGCCGTCCACCTCGGCGTGGAACAGGTCCGGGTACTGGGTCGCGGAGTGGTTGCCCCAGATGGCGACCCGGCGGATGTCGTCGATCGCCGCGCCGGTGCGCTGCCGGAGCTGGGCGAGCGCGCGGTTGTGGTCGAGGCGCGTCATGGCCGTGAACCGCTCGGCCGGCACGTCCGGCGCGTGCGAGGCGGCGATGTACGCGTTGGTGTTCGCGGGGTTGCCGACGACGAGCACGCGCACGTCGTCCGCCGCGCCCGCGTTGATCGCCGCGCCCTGGGGCCCGAAGATCCCCCCGTTCGCGCTCAGCAGGTCGCCGCGCTCCATCCCCTTCGTCCGCGGCCTCGCGCCGACGAGCAGCGCCACGTCGACGCCGTCGAAGGCCGCCTTCGCGTCGTCCGTGACGTCGATGCCGTCGAGCAGCGGGAAGGCGCAGTCGTCGAGCTCCATCGCCACGCCCTCGGCGGCCTTCACCGCGGGCGGGATCTCGAGCATCCGCAGCCGCACAGGCGTGTCCGGTCCGAGGAGCTGGCCGGACGCGATGCGGAAGGCGAGGGCGTACCCGATCTGACCGGCAGCGCCGGTGACGGTGACGACGACGGGCGTGGAGACGGACACGGACGGGCTCCTTCGGTCGACCGACGGGCGGCACCGACGCCTCACGACGCCGTGCCAGCACCGAACCTACCCGAGCGGGGCCGCCGGGAGCGGCACACCCGGCACACTCGCCGCGGCTCGCGGCCGGAGCCCGCGACCACCCGCGCGGCACGGCGGACGCGACGGAGGACGCACC
>JAEZHJ010000156.1 GCA_023436925.1 Actinomycetes bacterium | reverse complement strand
CTACTTTTGGATAACGGTTCGTCGCACCAGTCACCTCGAGTAGGTGGGATTCCTCGCAGGGGGATAAAGTCGCAGGGCGGGGCACGACCCCGCGCCTCTCGTCTATAAGGAGACATACGTGCGACAGGTAATCAAGGTCGCTATCGCGACGGCTGCCGCGGCTACCCTCAGCCTGGCCGGCTGCGCTAGCACCCCAGCAGCATCCCCGGCCCCCAGCACCGGCGGCGACGCCACCTCTGCCGCCCCGGCACCCGAGGAAACCATCAAGGTTGGCATGGCGTTCGACGTCGGCGGTCGTGGTGACCAGTCCTTCAACGACTCCGCCGCCGCGGGCCTGGACAAGGCCGCCGCGGAGTTCGGTGTCGAGGGCATGGACGTCGCCGCCGTGGCGGGCGAGGCCGAGTCGGCCCGCACCGAGCGGCTCCAGCAGCTGATCGACGCCGGCTACACCAACATCGTTGCCGTCGGGTTCGCCTACGCGAGCTCGGTGGGTGAGGTCGCCAAGGCCAACCCGGACGTCAAGTTCGCCATCGTCGATGACGCCTCGGAGGCCTCGACCGGCGACAACATCATGAACATCGTGTTCGCCGAGCACGAGGGCTCCTTCCTCGTCGGTGCGGCCGCGGCCCTGAAGACGAAGACCAACCACGTCGGCTTCGTCGGTGGTGTCGAGACCGACCTGATCAAGAAGTTCGAGGCCGGCTTCCGGGCAGGCGTCGAGGCGGTCAACCCCGACATCAAGATCGACTCGACCTACCTCACCCAGCCCCCGGACTTCAGCGGCTTCGGCGACCCCGCCAAGGGCAAGACCGCGGCTGACGGCATGTTCCAGGCCGGCGCCGACATCGTCTACCACGCCGCCGGCGGCTCCGGTGCCGGCGTCTTCACCGCCGCGAAGGATGCCGGCGGCTGGGCCATCGGTGTCGACTCCGACCAGGCGCTCACCGCTGCCGAGGATGTCCGTGACATCATCCTGACCTCGATGCTCAAGCGCGTCGACGTCGGCGTGTACGACTTCATCAAGTCGATCCACGACGGCACCTTCACCGCCGGCCCGAAGGTCTTCGACCTGAAGGCGGACGGCGTCGGCTACTCCACCACCGGTGGGTTTGTTGACGACATCAAGGCCGACCTCGACGGCTACCGCGAGCAGATCATCTCCGGCGCGATCGTCGTGCCCGAGACTGTTTCCTGAATCACCTGACGGCGGTGGGCTTCGGCCCACCGCCGTTTCAGTCTCCCGGCTCCCCCAGGCCAGCGGCTTCGCCGTTTCCCGGGGGAGCCGGACTTGCCACTAGAGTGCCGACACAGCCTTCCGCAGGGGCGCGGAAGCCGACCAGGGAGCGTCCATGTCCAGTGCCGAGGTGAGCTCGAGCGAACCACTGGCCGTAGAACTACAAGGCATCACCAAGCGGTTCCCGGGGGTGGTGGCCAACAAGGACATCTCACTGGCCGTGCGGCGCGGCACCATCCACGCCATCGTGGGGGAGAACGGCGCCGGCAAGTCCACGCTCATGAAAATCCTGTACGGGGTCCAGCTGCCCGACGAGGGCACGATCCGGATCAACGGCACAGAGACCGTCCTCAGTTCGCCCCAGGCCGCGATCCAGGCCGGGATCGGCATGGTCTTCCAGCACTTCATGCTGGCCGACAACCTCACGGTCCTCGAGAACGTCGTGCTGGGCGCCGAGAAGCTCCACGGCATCGGCGAGCGGGCCCGGACCCGGATCCGGCAGATCGCTTCCGACTACGGCATGAACATCGATCCGGATGCCCTGGTCGCTGACCTGGGTGTCGGTGACCGGCAGCGGATCGAGATCCTCAAGGTGCTCTACCGCGGCGCCCGCATCCTGATCCTGGACGAGCCGACCGCCGTCCTGGTGCCGCAGGAGGTCACCGAGCTGTTCGGCCACCTCAAGGAGCTGAAGGCCGAGGGGCTCACCGTCATCTTCATCTCGCACAAGCTCGATGAGGTGCTCAGCGTCGCTGACGACATCACCGTCATCCGGCGCGGCACCACCGTCGCCGCGGTCGACCCCGGCCAGGTCACCGCCCGCCAGCTCGCCGAACTCATGGTCGGCTCGGAGCTGCCCACGCCCGCGACCGAGGAATCCACCGTCACCGACACCGTGGTGCTGGAGTTCCGTGGCGTCGGGCTCGAGGTCGACGGCCTGCGTCAGCTCGACGACATCAACCTGGTGATCCACGCCGGCGAGGTGGTCGGCATCGCGGGGGTGGAGGGCAACGGCCAGGCCCAGCTCGTCGATGTCGTGATGGGGATGCGCCGACCCACCGCCGGCGAGATCCTGCTCGACGGGGACGACATCACCAGCTGGGACACCCGCCGGGTGCGCGAGGCAGGGGTCGGCTTCATCCCCGAGGACCGGCACCGCCACGGCCTGCTGCTCGAGTCGCCGCTGTGGGAGAACGTCATCCTGGGTCACCAGACCCAGCAGCCCGCCAGCCGGGGTCCGCTGATCAACGCCGCCGGCGCCCAGGCAGAGACCACCCGGATCGTCGAGCAGTACGACGTCCGCACCCCCTCGATCCACGTCACCGCCGGGTCCCTGTCCGGCGGCAACCAGCAGAAGCTGATCGTTGGCCGCGAGATGAGCCACACCCCGCGGGTGCTGCTCGCCGCCCACCCCACCCGGGGGGTCGACGTCGGCGCCCAGGCCGCCATCTGGGACCTGATCAAGACCGCCCGCCGCAACGGCATGGGCGTGCTGCTGATCTCGGCCGACCTGGAGGAACTGGTCGGCCTGTCCGACACCCTGCACGTCATCCTGCGCGGCCGGATCGCCGCCAGCTTCGACCCCGACACGGTCACCCGGGAGCAACTGGGTGCCGCCATGACGGGAGCGGACGGGGAGCAGCCCGCCGCAGCGTCGCCGGGCGCCGCGGCCGAAACCGAGGTGGAGGCATGAAACGGCTGGACTGGACCCGGATCGGGCTCGGGATCGCCGCCCCTGTGGTGGCGGTGCTCTCGGCCCTCGCCCTGACGACAGTCATCCTGCTGGCCGTCGGCGACCCGGTCCTCGACGTGTGGGCAGTGCTGTTCAAGGCGCCGCTGCCGCGCCAGATCGTGGCCATCATCAACGAGGCCACGGTGCTCTACCTGTCCGCGGTCGCGGTGGCGATCGGCTTCCGGATGAACCTGTTCAACATCGGCGTGGACGGCCAGTACCGGGTCGCCTCCTTCGCGGCGGCGCTGTTCGCCGGCCAGGCCTTCCTGCCGGGCTGGCTGAACATCCTGGTCTCCATCCTGGTCGCCATGGCCACCGGCGCGGTGTGGGCGCTGATCGCGGGCCTGCTCAAGGTCGGACGCGGTGTCTCCGAGGTCATCTCGACGATCATGCTGAACTACATCGCCACCTACCTGGTGGCCTACTTCCTGCGGCAGACCGCGGTGAAGGTCGAGGGCAGCAACGTCACCAGCACCCAGCCGATCCCGGAGTCCTCCCACGTCCCCGGCATCCCCGTGGACAGCTTCCTGAACACGCCGAACAAGATCTACGGCCTGATCGTGATGGCCATCCTGGTCGGGTTCGCCTACTGGTTCATCGTGAACAAGACCCGGTTCGGCTTCGACCTGCGAGCCGCCGGGGCGTCGGAGTCCGCCGCCCTGGCCAGTGGCGTCCGGGTGAAGCGGATGGTCGTGATCTCGATGGTCCTGTCCGGCGCGGTGGCCGGCCTGGTGGGCATGCCGCTGCTCTTCGGACAGGACTACGCCTACGGTGACACCTTCCAGTCCGGGCTCGGCTTCGCCGGCATCGCGGTCGCGCTGCTGGGACGCAAGAGCGCCGTCGGGATGGGCATCGCAGCCCTGCTGTGGGGCTACCTGAACCAGCTCAGCAACGGGCTGCAGATCGGCGCCGGGGTCTCCGACCGGCTGGTGCTGGTGATCCAGGGGATCATCGTGCTCAGCGTCGTGGTCGCCTACGAGCTGGTCCGCCGGGCCGAGCAGACGATCGAGCAGCGTCGGGTCGCCAACGAACTGGCGGCGCAGACCAGGACCCAGGAGGAGGTGGCGGCATGAGCGTCGAGCTTGGTGTGGCCGGCGGGTTGTCCGAGACGCTGCCCCCGGTGCGCCGCCCCCGGCCCCGCTGGTACTGGCCGGTCATCATCGTCGGCTCGCTGGTGGTCATCGCAACTGTGCGGGTCCTCACCGGGGCCAATGACATGCTCTCCTCCGGCGCGCTGGCCGCCGCCATCGGGCTGGCGGTGCCGCTGGCGCTGGCGGGCCTGGGCGGGCTGTGGTCCGAACGGGCCGGCGTGGTGAACATCGGCCTGGAAGGGATGATGATCCTCGGCACCTGGGGGGCCGGCTTCTTCGGCTTCCACTACGGACCGTGGGCCGGCATCCTCGGCGCCGCCGTGATGGGCATGGTGGGGGGCGCCATCCATGCCGTGGCCACCGTCATCTTCGGGGTCGACCACATCGTCTCGGGTGTGGCGGTCAACCTGCTCGGCGCAGGTGCCGGCGCCTACCTGGCCGCCCGCACCTTCTCCGGGCTGCCCGGCGGCGGGCCGACCCAGTCCCCGCCGCTGACGAAGCTGCCCGACCTCAGCATCCCCGGGCTGGGCGAACCGTTGCTGGCGCTGGAGAAGTCCGGCACCTGGCTGCTGGCGGACCTGGCCGGGATCCTGCGGGCCGCCACCACCGACGTGAACGTGCTGACCCTGATCGCGATCGGGCTGCTCGTGCTGACCTGGTGGGTGCTGTGGCGCACCCCGTTCGGGCTCCGCGTCCGCTCGGTCGGCGAGGCGCCCTATGCCGCCGAGACCCTCGGCGTGAACGTGGTCCGGCTGAAGTTCCTCTCGGTCCTCACTTCGGGTGCGCTGGCGGGCCTGGCCGGTGGCTTCCTGGTGCTGGTCGCGTCCAACATCTACCGCGACGGCCAGACCGGCGGCCGGGGCTACATCGGCCTGGCGGCGATGATCTTCGGCAACTGGCGACCGGGCGGCCTGGCCGCCGGCGCGATGCTGTTCGGCTACACCGACGCGATCCGGCTGCGCGGTGGCGGCGACGTGATCCACGCCTTCCTGCTGCCGCTGGGCCTGCTGGTGCTGGCCTGGGGGATCCTGCAGCTCGTCCGCCGCAGCCAGGGCAAGCCGGTCAACGGCATCATCAAGATCGTCGTGGCAGTCTTCGCGCTGGTCTGGTTCGCCCTCACCGACGCGGTGCCGAATGAGTTCACCGGCATGACCCCCTACGTGGCGACCATGCTGGTGCTGGCACTGGCCTCGCAGCGGCTGCGCATGCCGGCCGCCGACGGTGCCATCTACCGCAAGGGGGAGGCGACCTGACCATGGTCGACTGGGAGGCACTGCGGGAACGTGCCCGGGACCTCACCCGGCGCGCCTACGCCCCGTACTCGAACTTCCCGGTCGGGGCGGCCGGCCTGGTCGACGACGGCCGGGTGGTGGTCGGCTGCAATGTCGAGAACGCGGCCTTCGGGGTGGCGCTGTGCGCCGAGTGCGGCATGGTCTCCGACCTGGTCGCCGGCGGTGGCGGACGCCTGGTGGCCTTCACCTGCGCCAACGCGCTGGGGGAGCGGCTGATGCCCTGTGGCCGGTGCCGCCAGCTGCTGTGGGAGCACGGCGGCCCCGACCTGCTGGTCGACTCCCCGCTGGGGGTGCTGCGGATGGCGGAGGTGCTACCGCAGGCCTTCGGCGCCGCCGACATCGACCAAGTGACCAGGACCCGCTGATGACGGTTCCGATCGAGGTCATCCGCCGCCTGCCGAAGGTCGCCCTGCACGACCACCTCGACGGCGGCCTGCGTCCGGCCACCATCGTGGCGGAGGCCGCAGTGGTGGGCCACCAGCTGCCCACCACGGACCCCGAGGCGCTGGGCGAGTGGTTCTACGAGGCGGCCAACTCAGGCTCCCTGGTGCGCTACCTGGAGACCTTCGACCACACCATCGCGGTGATGCAGACCCGCGACCAGCTGCACCGGGTGGCCCGCGAGTTCGTCGAGGACCAGGCCGCCGACGGAGTGGTGTACGCCGAGGCCCGCTGGGCGCCCGAACAGCACCTGGCCGGCGGGCTGACCCTGGTCGAGGCGGTCGAAGCGGTCCGCGACGGCCTGGCCGAGGGGATGGCCGGCTGCGCCGCCGCAGGGACGCCGATCGAGGTGCGCCAGATCCTCACCTCGATGCGCCACGGCGCCCCGACCACCAGCATCGCCGAACTGGCGGTCGCCTTCCGCCACGATTCGGTGTGCGGCTTCGACATCGCCGGGGCCGAGGACGGCTACCCGCCCAGCCGGTTCGCCGAGGCCTTCGACTACCTCAGGCGGCACAACTTCGAGTTCACCATCCACGCCGGCGAGGCCTTCGGGCTGCCGTCCATCTGGGAGGCGGTCCAGCTCTGCGGTGCCTCGCGGCTGGGCCACGGGGTGCGGCTGGTCGAGGACATCGGCCCCGACGACAGCCTGGGCGAGCTGGCGGCCTACGTCCGCAACCGGCGGATCCCGCTGGAGCTCTGCCCATCCTCCAACCTGCAGACCGGGATCTGCGACAGCATCGCCGACCACCCGTTCGGCCAGCTGGCCCGGCTGCGGTTCCGGGTCACCGTCAGCTGCGACAACCGCCTGATGAGCCGGACGACGCTGAGCCGGGAGTTCGCCCTGCTCAGCGAGGCCTTCGGCTACGACCTGGCCGACCTTGAGCGGTTCAGCCTGAACGCCGCCAAGAGCGCCTTCCTCCCGTTCGACCAGCGGCTCGTGCTGATCGAACGGGTGAAGGCCGGCTTCAGCGACTGACCCGGACCGCGGTGTAGGTGGTCTGCGGCGTTGTCGGGGTCGAGAACCTGGCGTTGGGCAGGTACAGCCAGCGTCCCTTCGCCGCGATCGTGGTCGGCACGTCGAAGTCCGGGCTGGTGATGGTGCGCTGCAGCGTGCCCCTGGTCCCGGTGCGGTTCAGCTTGAACACCGCGACCCGGTTCAGCTGGTTCTGCACCACGTAGAGCGTGCGGCCCAGCACCAGCAGCCCGTCGCCGTTGGTCAACAGGTAGCCGCCCAGGTCGACGGTGCGGGCCACTCCGGTGCGCGGATCGATCCGGAACAGCAGCCCGGTACTGGACTGGACGGCGAGCAGCCGCTTCCCGTCCGGGGTGGCCGCGATCCCGTTCAGGTTGAACCCCGGCTGGTGGACGTAGTCGCCGCTCAGCGGCAGCCTGATCACCGCACCGGCGGCGGGCAGCCGTCCGCCCTTTCCGAGCGGCAGGCCGTAGAGCACCGGGTTCTGCGAGTCGGTGAACCAGGCGGTCCGCTTCGTGAGCACCACGTCGTTGACGAAGCCTGCGCCGGTGGCCAGCTGGTAACTGGCCAGCACCCGGCCGGTGCGGGTGTCGACCACCCTGGCGTCGCCGCCGGTGGCGCCGGCGACGAAGAGTCGGCCGCGCCGGTCGACCTTCAGCCCGGCGGCCGGCGTCCCGGGCCCCTGGCTGATCACCCGGCCCTTGCCGGTACGCAGGCTCGCGGCGTAGATGTCACCGTCGACCAGGGAGCCGAACCAGGCGGTGTTGCCGCGGATCGCGATCCCTTCCGGCGCGAACCCGTTCGGCAGCGAGATCACGGCGGGGAAGCGGTCGGCGGGGCGGCCGTGGGCCTGGGCGATCGCGGGGGCGGCGGTCGCGGCCAGGGCGGTGGCCAGCCCGACGGCGGCCAGACGACGCGCAATGCTGAATCTCATGGGGGTGTTCCTTCCAGCGTTGACAGGACTGTTCGACGCTACCTGCACCATCGCGACCCGGAGTTGGAGAATTGTGCCGACTCCGCAGCCGCAGACAGCTCAGCCCGCGCCCGAAATGGTCGCGGGCGGCTGCGAAGCAGGCCGGCGCGCTGTCAGCGGCCGGCGAGGCAGGCCGGGATCAGCGCGGCACCATGACCGGCCACCCGCCCTGGAAGGAGAGGTCGTAGCCCAGGCCGTGGGCGATGATGTAGCTGATCCCCAGCAGGACGACCACGACCACCAGCGCGAAGATGGCGATCCCGATCCAGCGGCCGACCGGGTGCGGCGCGGGCATCACGCCCTCGTCGTGCACCTCGGCGTCACCCCCGACGCCCCAGGCCATCGCGGCAACTCCGAAGGAGAAAAGCGCCGGCAGGCCGGCACCCAGGATCAGGCCGATCAGCAGGATCCGCCACGCGGCATCGAGGGCTGCGATCACCTGGCTCATCGGGCCACCGCCTCTTCCGACACGGAGGACTCGTCGGGGTCCTCGCTCCACTCATCGTTGACGTTGTGGTGGCTGATCGGGTCACGCTTGGAGTGCAGCCACATCCACAGCCACGCCCCGACCATCAGGACCGCGATCACGATCGGGCCGGCGACGCCGCCCACCAGGTGGCCGATCAGCCACATCAGGGCGCCGACCAGGGCCGCGGCCGGCAGCGTGGTCAGCCACGCCAGGCCCATCCGTCCGGCAACCCCCCAGCGCACCTCGGCGCCCTTGCGACCCAGGCCGGAGCCCAGGATCGACCCGGTGGCGACGTGGGTGGTCGAGAGCGGGAAGCCCAGCTGGCTCGAGGTGAGGATGACCGCCGCGGAGGCGCTCTCGGCAGCCATGCCCTGCGGTGGCGAGATCTCGATCAGGCCCTTGCCCATGGTGCGGATGATCCGCCAGCCGCCCAGGTAGGTGCCGGCGGCGATCGCGACGGCACAGGCCACCTTCACCCACAGCGGGATCTGGTGGGTGTCGGTCCAGGCGCCGGTGGCGAGCAGGCCGAGGGTGATGACGCCCATCGTCTTCTGGGCGTCGTTGGTGCCGTGGGAGAGGGAAAGCAGCGAGGCGGTGCCGATCTGGCCCCAGCGGAAGCCCGCCTCCTGGTAGCGCCGGTTGACTCCTTCGGTGACCTTGAAGACCAGCCTGGTGCCGACCATCGCCACCACGATCGCGATGACCGGTGAGACCAACCCTGGCAGGACGACCTTCCCGACCACGCCGTCGAGCTTGTAGCCCTCGCCGATCCACTTGACGCCGTCCACGCCGAGACCGGCCATGGTGGCGCCGATCAGACCGCCGAACAGCGCGTGGGACGAGCTGGACGGCAGCCCCCACAGCCAGGTGAGGATGTTCCAGATGATCGCGCCCGCCAGGCCGGCCATCAGGATCAGCAGCAGCGCACCGCCGCCGTCTCCCATGACTTCGGGGATCGGGGTGCCGTCCGGGTTCTGGATCCGGATCACCGCGTTGGTCACCGTGATGGCGACCTCGACAGAGAGGAACGCGCCGACCAGGTTGAGGACCGCACAGAGGGTGACTGCAGCCTTGGGTGTCAGTGCTTTGGTGGCAATCGAGGTTGCCATGGCGTTCGCGGTGTCGTGGAAGCCGTTGGTGAAGTCGAAGGCGAGAGCCGTCACGACAACGAGCGCCAAGAGCAGGAACTCAGGGGTCACACCTGCCATGGTAGGGCGCGAATGCCGATCTGCGTTAACCGCGGGTCTGGGTTCGACGCGCCCCCAAAGCGTCTGGTAATGGGGTCGCGGGACCGCACGAACGGTGCTCCGGAGAGCGGGAACCGCTCCCCCCGAACCGGGTCCGCGGGCCGTTCCGGGCACATCCGCTGGTGCGGTTCCGCCTCGCCGCGACCGATAGGATCGGCGATATGACGTCCTCCATCCTGACCGCCGTGGCCTGGCCGTACGCCAATGGCCCGCGGCACATCGGACACGTGTCCGGCTTCGGTGTTCCCTCCGATGTCTTCTCCCGCTACATGCGGATGGCCGGCCACGACGTCCTGATGGTCTCGGGGACCGACGAGCACGGCACCGCGATCCAGGTGCAGGCCGAGAAGGAGGGCCTCACCCCGCAGCAGACCGCCGACAAGTACCACAGGGTGATCGCCGAGGACCTGCAGGGGCTGGGCTGCTGCTACGACCTCTACACGCGCACCACCACGCTCAACCACCGTGAGGTCGTGCAGGAGCTCTTCCGGACGCTGCACCGCAATGGCTACCTGGTCGCGGAGAAGCAGATGGGGGCGATCAGCCCGTCCACCGGACGCACCCTGCCCGACCGCTACATCGAGGGCACCTGCCCGCACTGCGGCTACGAAGGCGCGCGCGGCGACCAGTGCGACAACTGCGGTCGCCAGCTCGACCCGGCCGACCTGAGGAACCCGCGGTCGCGGATCAATGGCGAGACCCCGCAGTTCATCGAGACCGAGCACTTCTTCCTCGACCTGCCGGCGCTGGCCGGGGCGTTGGGGGAATGGCTGGAGACCCGCACCGACTGGCGTCCCAATGTGCTGCGGTTCAGCGAGAACCTGCTCAAGGAGCTCCGCCCGCGCGCCATCACCCGCGACCTCGACTGGGGGGTACCGATCCCGCTCCCGGGCTGGGAGGAC
>JAEZHJ010000042.1 GCA_023436925.1 Actinomycetes bacterium | reverse complement strand
TTGGGTCCGTGGTTGCGGGGGAACACCTGGTAGACCACCAGGCCCTGCACCTGCGGGGGCGTGTCGCTGGCCACCGGCACCCTCCTCGGTCCTGCAGCGGGCCGGCCTTCGGGGGTGGGCCGGCCTCCTTGTCCCGCTGACTCTAGCCGTCGGTTCGTCGAGGACCTCGGCCCTGTCTGTGCCCCGACGGCCCAGACCGGCTACGGCCGGGTGGTCTCACGCAGCACCAGATCCCCCTGGAAGGCCACCCGCTGTTCGGGCAGGGTGGGCTCGGTTCCCTCCAACAGGATCTGCACCGCCCGCGCCGCGGCCTCGGCGGCCCGCAACCGGATCGTGGTGAGCGCCGGGGTGGTCTCGATCGGCAGCGCGTCGTCGCACCCGAGGAACTGGATGTCGTCCGGGATGGCGACGCCGGCGGCCCGGCAGCTGTCCAGGGCCGCGTAGGCGATGACGTCGTCGAAAGCCACGACGGCATCGACCCGGTCGGCGATCAGCGATTTCGCCACCTCGCGGGCCTCGCGGTGGGTGCCGGACTCGACCCGGTACAGCCGCAACTCGTGCCCGTGGTCGCGGGCGAAGGCCTGGGTGGTGGACAGCCGCTCCTGGTCGGACCAGGACAGCCGCGGCCCGCCGATATAGGCGAAGCGGCGCGCGCCGGTGGCGGCCATGTGCTCCAGCCCGGCCCGCAGTGCGTCGGTCGACTGGACCAGGACCCGCGCCGTCCGCGGTTCGTCGCGGTTGATGAAGACCACCCGGGTGGTCTCGGAGAGCTCCCGCAGCCGGGCCCGCGACAGCCGGGAGGAGGCGACGATCAGGCCGTCGACGCGCGGGATCAGCCGCCGGGCCATGACCCACTCGAGCTCGGGGTTCGACTCGCTGTCGACGATCGCGACCCCGGACTCCTGCTCACCGGCCTTGCGCTGGGCGGCGCGGATCATCAGGCCGAAGAACGGGTTGGTGATGTCGGCCACGACGAGGCCGAGCATCGCATTGCGTCCGGTGATGAGGGCACGGCCGTGCGGGTTCGGCACGTACCCCATCTCGCGTACCGTCCGGCGGACCAGGTCGACGGTCTCGGGACGCAGCATGTGCGGGCGGTTCAGGGCGCGGGAGATCGTCGACGGCGCGACATCGAGCCGGTTCGCGACCTCGACGATGGTCACCCGCCTGGTCTTGTTCATCTGGCCCCGTTCGGTGACGAATACTTCATTGTGCCGAGCCCCGGGGCCCGGCGGCCGGAGGACCGGAAAATGCGCGAGCCGGTGCCGATCTCCGCCCGGTCGAACGGAGATCGGCACCGGCCCAGGGTGGCCATCGCTCAGCTCGTGACTGGCAGCGTTGGCCGAGGGGTCAGCTCACCCGGTACTTCTCGGCGAGTTCCTGGACCAGGTCCAGGGTGCCTTCCGGCCACAGCTCGCCGTCGAACTCCTTGAAGCGGCCATCCAGGGCGGCGCGGAAGGCCTCCCGGTCGACGTCGACCACGGTCATGTGCTCCTCGATCACGGCCATCGCCTCGGCGATGGTCGCGTCCATCTTGGAGGTCACCTCCTCGCCGACCAGCTCCATCTCCTCGAGCATGATCTGCTGGTGCTCCGCACAGGTGCTCTGCCACAGCTTGTCGTTGATGTACCAGGCCCGGACGTCGCGGATGTAGTCGGTCGGCATGTAGTACTCCTGCACCTCGTACAGGCTGTTGTTCATGACGGAGACGGAACCGGTCTCCTGTGCGTCGACGACGCCCTGCCGCAGCGACATGTAGAGGTCGGCCAGCGGGATCACCTGCGGCTGGGCCTCCATCGCCTGGGCGAACTTCTGCGGGATCGGCGCGTCGGCGATCCGGATCTTCAGACCCTTCATGTCCTCCGGCTTCACGATCTCCTTGTTCGCGCTCAGCGCCCGCGGCTCGTTGTCACCAGAAGCGTTGATCACCCGGACGCCGGTGGCCTGGGCGGCCTCCTCGAAGAGCTTGGCGAACTCCTCGGAATCGAGGACCGCCTTGAACTGCTCGTAGCTGTCCCACAGGAAGGGCACGGTCAAGGCGGTGAACGCCTGGGCGCCGGCCAGGGTGGAGTAGGTCGAGATCGTCTCGTAGTACATGTCGATCTCACCGGCTGCGACCCCGGCGTAGACGTCGTTCATGTTGCCGAGCTGGCTGTCGGGGAAGATCTGGATGTCGAGGGCACCGTCGGTGCGCTCCTTGACCCGCTCGGCCATCGCCTGGGCGGCGATCGTGCCCGGGTCGGTGGCGGTGCGGATCATCGCCACCCGCATGGTCTTGGGGGAACAGGTCTGGGTGGACGGATCGGAGCCCGCCGGCGCCTGCGCGGTCTCGCCGGTCAGGAAGGAGCACCCCGACAGGACCAGGCTCAGTCCTGTCACCAGTGCGAGGCCAATGCCCCTCTTCGCGTACATGTCTGTCTTTCTCGCTTTCTTGGAACGTCTACATCTCACGGTTGTCTGAATCTGCGGTTGCGTCGGCACTCACCCCCAGGTCCGCGTCACCTCCAACCCATCGCTCCACTCCACGACGACCCCTCGGCTGCCCGGTTCGAGCCAGCCGAGGCGAGGGACGCCGAGGATGTCTGCGGCGATCCGGCCGGGGGTGACGGTCGCCAGGTAGAAGGCATCCGAGCGCGAGATGGTCGTCTCCCGATCCAGGAAGCGCAGGCAGTCGGCCAGGCAGACTGCCGAGCCGGCCAGCAGCCGAGGATCGCCGGCCAGGTGCAGCCGTCCGGAGGGCTCCAGCACGACCCGGCCGCCGATCGGGGTCATGTAGCTGCCCGGCGTCGAGCCGGCCAGCGTCACCGAGTCCGAGACCAGGTAGACGTGGTCGCGTCCCTTGGCCCGGACGATGGTCTCGACGACGGCGGCGGGCAGGTGGTGGCCGTCGGCGATGATCCCGGCGTCCAGCGAGACGTCCTGGATCTGTTCCCAGACCAGGTTCGGGTGGCGGGGCAGCATCGGGCTGGCGCCGTTGCCGAGGTGGGTCGACAAGGTGGCTCCCGCCACCGAGGCGCCCGCCACCTGGGCTGCATCGGCGTGGGTGTGGCCGATCGCGACCCGGATCCCGAGCCGCCGGATCGCGGCGATCTTCTCGGGGGTCCCCGGCCAGTGCGGGGACAGCGTCAGGTACCCGATCGGGAAGATCCGGTGCCACCTGACGATCTCAACCAGGTCGATGTCGCGGATCTGGACCAGGTCGTGGGCGCCGCGCGG
Organism: Actinomycetes bacterium; assembly: GCA_023436925.1. GTDB lineage: Bacteria > Actinomycetota > Actinomycetes > Propionibacteriales > Propionibacteriaceae > Propionicimonas. Next base: position 3,337 of record JAEZHJ010000042.1, on the reverse strand, counting down.
CCCGTCCTCGGGGGACAGGTACGGACCCTCGAGGTGGACGAAGGGCAGCATCCCAAGCTCACGGTGGGCGGCGACGGCGTCACGCAGGACGGCCAGGATCGTGGCGACCTTCTCCCGCGAGCCGGTGATCACCGTGGGCACCCAGGCTACGGTGCCGACCGCCTTCAGCCGCTGGTCGATCTCGACCAGCTCGGCCACGGTCAGCGACTCGGAGTTCAGGTCGATCCCGCCATAGCCGTTGATCTGCAGGTCGATCAGCCCCGGGCTGATCAGCGGCAGGCCCTCCCGGGTGGCGAGCAGCTCGACCGAGTCGATCCGGCCGTCGGTCAGGGTGACCCGGACCGCCCGCCCGGTGACGACATCGCGCCCGTCGATGGTGGTCATCTCAGCCCCTGGCCTCGGCGTCGGCGAGCAGGTGCGCATCCGGGTGCAGCTTCAGCACCGTGGCCGGCACCTGGTTGGTGGGCCCACGGTCGAGCACCTCGGCCAGCGCCTCCCGCTTCACCTCGCCGAGCACGGAGCAGATCACCCGGCGGGCCCGCATCAGGCGCGGCACGGTGATCGTGACCGCCTGGGTGGGAACGTCCTCGAGCCGGGCGAACAGGCCCTCGCGGACCTGCTGGAGCCGGGAGTCGACGGCCAGTTCCACCACCCGCACGTCCTGGGGGTCCCAGAAGTCGCAGCCGGGGTCGTTGAACGCGATGTGCGCGTTCATCCCGATCCCGCACAGCACCACGTCAAAGGGTCCCCGGGGAAGCCGGGCGGCGTAGGAGGCGGCCATCTCGTCCCCGGACGGCCCGGCCAGCAGCCGGTGGAAGGAGTCCAGGGGACGTCCGTCGATCTTCTCGAAGTACTCGCTGACCAGCCAGTTGCCGAACCCCCGCGGGGAGTCGGCCGGAAGTCCGACGTAGTCGTCCATGTGGAAGTAGTCGATCCGGCTGTGGTCGAGTTCGCGTCCGGCCAACTCGGTCAGCACCGGGAGCTGGCTGGGCGCCGCCGCGAGCAGCACCTGGGCCCGGCCGCCCCCGGCGAGGGCGGCCTGGATCGCCTCGACCGCCAGGTCCGCCGCGGCGGCGCCCAGGTCGGCGACGTGTTCATGAACCGAGAACTGCACGGCTATGCCCCTTCTCTCGCGTCGCGGGCGATCACAGGTACCGGACGCGCTGGCGGAACTTGGCGATCAACTTCGCGTTCGCCTCGTCGCCGCCGGGGGCGTTGGCGCTGGTCCACACCGCCGGCTTCACCCCGCGCTCGACGCACTTGCCGATCGCCAGGATCTGCAGCGAGTTGATGATGAAGGTGTTGGCGAAGGTCGACACCGGGCCGGCGTTCGGCACGTCGCCGTCGAAGGACACCACCGCATCGCCGACCGGCACGCAGGAGTCGATGAAGATGTCGACGATGTCGTGCAGGTTCTGCTTGGTGGGGTGCCGGGAGGGATGGTCCGGCCCGATCGTCTCGGCGTGTCGGCGGGAGGTGACGCCGATGATCGTGGCACCGACCTCACGGGCCCGCATGGCAGCGTCGATAACGGCGGAGTTCATGCCGTAGGAGTTGACGATGATGATCACGTCGGAGGCGGTCAGGCCGGAGTTGTCGATCACGACCCGGCCGTAGCCCGGGGTGCGCTCCATCGCCAGCGAGCGCAGCGCGCCGCCGGACAGCAGGGTGCCCTCGTCCAGGATCGCGGAGATGTTCATCAGGCCGCCCGCCCGGAAGAAGGCTTCCTGCGAGGCGAGGTTCGCGTGCCCGCCCGGCCCGTAGACGTAGATCAGCCGGTCCTCGGCAATCGCTTGCACCATCTGGTCCGAGGCCTGGTCGAAGCCATCGGCATTGATCGCGTCGATCTCGTCGATCAGTGCGAAGACGGTGCTCTTGTATGAGTTGATCATTTCAGTGTTCCTAATAGTGGGGTCAGAACAGGATTTCTGGGAGCCAGGTCGTGAAGAAGGGGATGTAGGTGATGAGGATCAGCACGACCAGGTAGGCCCCCAGGAATGGCATCGTGCGACGCGCCAGGGCGCCATATCCCAGATTTGCGAGTTTGGAGATCACAAACACCGTTTCGGCAACCGGCGGCAGGATCAGGCCGATCATCAGGTTGATCACGACGACAGCGGCGTAGTGGATCGGGTGGACGCCCAGGGACTCGGCGACCGGGAGCAGCACCGGGACGAAGATGAGGATCGCCGGGATCGCGTCGATGGTCGCACCGAGCAGCAGGAAGAAGAGCATCGACAAGGTCAGGAACCCGAAGACCCCCATGCCGGCGCTGTCGATCCAGGCCCGGATCTGGTCGCCCAGGCGGGAGATCGCCACGATGTAGGTGAAGCCGCCGACCGCGGCGAAGATCATCATGATCGCGGCCGAGAACAGCGCCGAGGTCTTGAACGCGGCGACCAGTGACTTCAGGTCGATGCTGCGGTAGGCCACCGCCAGGATCAGGACGTAGGCGCTGGCCAGCATCGAGATCTCGGTGATGGTGGCGAAGCCCCCGATCACGGCGGCGAGGATGATCAGCGGGGTGAGCAGCGAGGGGGCACCGCGCAGCAGGACGGTCTTGAACGAGTACTGGCGGTACTCCTCCTTCTTCAGCGGCGGGGGCACCATCCCCTTGGCCGGGTTGGCGTTCAGCAGCACGACGACCAGCAGGGCGATCACCAGCAGGACGCCGGGCAGCACACCGGCGACGAACAGCTTGCCGGCCGACAAGGTGGTCACCACGGCGATGAAGACCATCGGAACCGAGGGCGGGAAGACCGGTCCGAGCACCGCGGCCGAGGCGACCAGGGCACCGGCGAAGTCCTTGCGGTAACCGGCTTTGCTCATCATGGGGATGACGGTGGAGCCGACCATCGACGCGGTCGCCGGGCCGGAGCCGGAGACGGTGGCGATGAACGCGGTGGCACCGACCACGGCGTAGGCCAGGCCCGCGCGCAGGCCGCCGATGAAGTACATCAGCAGGTCGACCAGTCTGCTGGTCAGGCCCGCGGCGTTCATCAGGTTGCCCATCAGGATGAAGAACGGGATCGCCAGCAGGGCGTAGGAGTCGATGCCCGCGATCATCTGCGAGGGGATCAGGGTGGCGGCGCCCAGGCCGCCCACCGCCAGCGTGGTGATCGTCGCCAGCAGCATCGACAAGAAGATCGGGACGCCCAGGAACATCAAGATGAACAAGACGGTGAAGAGGAGTGCGACCTCCATGTCAGATTCCTTCCTCAGCGGTGCTGCCGGCGAGCTGCGCCTCAACCGGCAACTCCTCCCGGTCGGGTGGCTCGAGTGGGGTGACCAGGCCGAAGAGGATCATGAAGACCCCCAGCACCGGCACCGCGTAGTA
>JAEZHJ010000189.1 GCA_023436925.1 Actinomycetes bacterium | reverse complement strand
GTCAGGGTCTTCCAGCTGCTCCCCGAGCATCCGGCGGGTCAGCCCGTGGGCGGAGCTGAGCAGGCGGTCCAGGGCTTCGGCCAGGTGAGCGTCAGCCACGGGTTCGCCCCGGTCGGCGGCCAGCAGGACACTGCTGCGGACGAGTTCCCTGGCGAACGAGGCGGTGGTGCGGCCGGTGCGCGCGGCGGCAGCGTCGAGCGCCTCGGCGGAGAAGCCGATGCCCCGGGCGTACAGCTCCAGCAACCGCCGCCGTTCGGCCGGCCCCGGGCGCGGCAGCTCAACGGCAAGATCGACCCGCCCCGGACGCTCGACCAGGGCCCGCTCCAGCACGTCCACCCGGTTGGTGGTCATCAAGAAGGCGACGTCGGCATCGCCGTCCAGGCCGTCGAGGGCGTCCAGCAGCTCGAACAGCAGCGGTTGCGGGCTGTAGTCGCGCTCCATCCCCACCAGGTCCACGTCCTCGAGCACCACGATCGAGGGCTGGAAGGTGCGGGCGATGTCGGCGGCCCGGCCGATCAGACTCAGGGCTGCACCGCGCAGGAGCAGGACGGTGACGCCCTCCGCCATCCCCACCAGGTGCCGGGCGACCAGCGTCTTGCCGGTCCCGGGAGGCCCGTACAACAACACGCCCCGCTTGAGGTGCTGGCCCAGGCCGGTGAGCAACTCCCGGTGCCGACCGATCCCCAGCACCCGGCCGGAGATCTCCGCCAGCACCCCCTCCGGCAGGACGATGCCCTCGGCGGGCACCTGCGGACGGTGCAGGAAGTCCGCCGCCACACCGAAGTCGCGGAGGGTGAAGCTGATCAGCTGGCCGCGCAGGACGCTCAGGGCGACCATCCGCTCGCGCAGCCGGGCCAGGAAGTCCGACACCAGGTCGGGGTCCTCCGCGATGACATCGAGGCTGGCGTACTGGCGTCCGACCCGCTCATCGGCGCCACGCTGGACCACCACGAGCGGACGATCCTGGAAGCGCAGCAGCCGCACGCCGAGCCGGACGACCCGCCGAGAGCTGTCCGGTCCGGTGGGCCGCTCCTCGTAGTCGACCGGGCCGATGTCGAATCGGCCGTGCTCCCCGCGCAGCAGCCCGGGGGTGTCGGCGTGCCGTCGGTATTCGTTGCCGGACACCCCGACCAACTCGCCGTCCCCGGCCTGCTGCAACTCCGCCAGCGCCAGGTCGGCGTCGACCAGCCGTTCATCGGCGACCCCCTCAGTGACCACCGGCACGGTCAGGACGTCCGCGCCGAGATGGGCTGACACCCGCAGCCCCAGGGGGCTCGGCCCGCTCACCTGCTCCCGCTCCGCCCAGGCTGCCGCGTGCTTGAGGTAGGACGCTGCGCTGCGCATCAGCTCGCGATCCAGTTGGTCCATCCGCTCCCCCGATCGTCGTCGGCACTCTAGCGCCGGCACCACGTCGCCTGGGAGGTTCTGGAAATGCGCTGGCCGGGCCCCGCGCTTGCGGGATCCGGCGATGCCAGGTCGATCAGGAGGCGCCCGGTTCGACGCCCTCGCGCCGCTCCCGCCGTCGGTTGGAGATCAGGCTGGTCGTGATGACGATAGCCAGAATGCCCACGATGACCAGCAGGGAGGCCATCGTCGGGACCACCGGCACCCACGCCCAGATGCCGTGGGCCCAGTGCAGCACGAGTTTGACGCCGATGAACGCCAGGATCGCGGCCAGGCCGTAGCCCAGGTGCACCAGGGCACCCAACGCCCCGGCCAGGACGAAGTACAGCGCGCGCAGCCCGAGCAGGGCGAAGGCGTTGGTCACGAAGACCAGGTACGGGTCGCCTGTGATGCCGTAGACGGCCGGCACCGAGTCGACGGCGAAGACGACGTCGGTGGCCAGGATCGCCAGACAGGCCAGCGCCAGCGGCGTGATCGCGCGGCGTCCGTTCTCGACCACCGCCATCGCGGTGCCGCGGTAGTCGTCGGTGACCGGCCAGAACCGGCGGACCAGCCGGACGATCCGCAGCGAGCCGACCTCGACCTCGTGGGCTTCCGGGCTCATCGCGTCCCGCAGCACCTTTACCGCCGTGGCGAGCAGGATGAGCCCGAACAGCAGGAAGGTCCACGAGAAGGACGAGATCAGCACCGCTCCGAGGGCGATGAAGATGCCCCGCAGCACCAGCGCGCCGGCGACGCCGATCAGCAGCACTCGCTGCTGCAGCTCCTTGGGAACGGCGAACGAGGCCATCAACAGCATGAAGACGAACAGGTTGTCGACGCTGAGCGACTTCTCGACCAGATAGCCGGCGTAGAACTCCAGCCCGGTCTCACCGCCGAATGCCTGCCACACCCACACACCGAACAGCAGCGGGAGCGCGATGTAGAAGATCGACCAGCCGATCGCCTCCCGCATCGACACCTCGTGGGGGCGGCGGGTGATCAGGAAGTCGAGGACGAACAGCGCCAGCACGGCGGCGATGGTGATCGCCCAGACCAGCGGGGATCCGATTCCTTGCACGGGCATACCTCATCAGCTCGTGAGGTCTGCTTCACCCGTGACGGGCGCGCCCACGAGGGCACACACGTGCCCGGACTGACCGCAAGGCGACTTGGGAAGTACTCCCCTCAGACCTGCAAGTTTACGGGGGGCTCAAGCCCGCCGGGCAAATCGTCCCGCGGGCC
>JAEZHJ010000128.1 GCA_023436925.1 Actinomycetes bacterium | reverse complement strand
AACGACCGTGAGTTCTGGCGCGAGTCGGCGACCGCGCTGGCCGCCGTCCTGCACCTGCAGAAGGGGACGCCGTTCATCTACCAGGGCGAGGAGATCGGCATGACCAACATGCCCTTCGACAACCTCGACCAGTTGCGCGACATCGAGAGCCTGAACCGGTACCGGGCGGCGGTGGCCGCCGGCGTGGACCCGGCGACCGCGTTCGAGCAGTTGCGCTGGGCCGGACGGGACAACTCCCGGACCCCGTTCCAGTGGACGGCCGGTCGCTACGCCGGTTTCACCTCCGGCCAACCGTGGCTCGAGGTCAACCCGAACCACAGCTGGCTGAACGCGGAGGCCCAGTACGACGCTGCGGACTCGGTGTTCGGGTTCTACCAGCGCCTGATCGCGCTGCGCCACCAGGACCCGCTGGTGAGCGAGGGACGATTCGAGCGGCTGCATTCCGGCGCTCCCGGCGTCTTCGCGTACCGCCGGGTGCTCGGGGAGGACCGCCTCACGGTGGTCGCGAACCTGGGCGACACCCCCAGCGCCGCGCCGACCGGAGCCGGATGGGGAGCCCTGCTGCTGCGCAACCTGGCCGGGCCGATCGGGGACACCCTGGCGCCCTGGGAGGTGCGGGTGTTCCGCACCTGACCCGGGGGTGGTCGTTGTCTCGCTCTGCGCCCGGTGGTTCAGCGCGGGCTGACCTCGTCCACGAAGGACGTGATGGCGCCGGTCAGGGTGTCGTCGTCCACGCCGTGCCACTCACCGGGCAGGACGACGAATCGTGCGTTGGGCATCGCCTCTTCAAGCTGTCGTCCCCAGGTGTGCATCTCCGGGGCCGTCGAGTCCGAGGCGATCACCAGCGTCGGGCTGGCCACGGACGCGAACCGGTGCGCGGGCGTCCCGGGCAGGAAGGTCAGTTCGTGCAGCAGGGACGGCGCATCCCGCAGCACCTCGGCCGGTGGCGGCCCCATCTCAGCGAGGATCTCGTCGGGCACTCCCACGATCTCGGTGTTGAACCAGTGGTGCAGCACGTCCGGCCCCTGCTGCAGGCGCCGCTCGCCCTCCGCCCGCAGTTCGGCGTCGGGATCGGCGTCGTCGTACAGCGGCGGTTCGAGCAGCGCGAGGTGCCCGATCGGCGCTCCGGCGGCGGCGGCCAGGAGCGCCAGGGTCGCTCCCGAGGAGAATCCGTACACCGTCACCGGGCCGGAGGCGAGTTCGATGATCGCGCTGAGGTCGTCCACCTCGCGCTGGACGTCGTACTCGGCGGCGTTCCCGCTCGTCCCCTTGCCGCGGCGGTCGTAGGTCCAGACCGTGAAGTGCTCCGCGAGCGCATCGGGGAGGGTGGGTTGCGGGGTGGTGGCGCGAGAGACGCCCACGCAGTGCACCATGACCAGGTCGGGGCCGGAGCCGCGCCGACTCCAGGCGATCTCGGTCCCGTCCGCGGACGTCACGACGCCGTCGACCCAGTCTGCCGCTGTGGTTTCAAGCATGGTTTCTCCTTCGAAGGTCGTGCTGCTCCGCGTTGGTGGCTATGTTTAACATAGTTAGCTGCGTGACACCAGAGGAAGCGGGATCCAATGCCGATCAAGCGGTCGTACGCCTCGCACGGTGATGCGTGTGCGACCTCCCATGCCCTCGAGTTGCTCGGGGACCGGTGGACCTACCCGGTGCTGCGCGAACTGTTCCTGGCCCCGAAGCGATTCGCGGAGCTGGCAGCCGCCCTGCACGGCATCACGCCGGCCGTCCTGACCGCGCGGCTGCGCCAACTCGAGGTGCTGGGACTCGTCTCCCGTACCGACGTCGGCTCGCGGGGGAGTGCCTATGCCGCAACGGACTGGGCCACCGAACTGCGTCCCGCCCTGGAACTGCTGGGTCGCTGGGCCCTGCGCTCACCGGTCCGCGAGCTCGATGGCTGCGGACTCACGCCCGACGCGATGGTCCAGTCGATGCTCACGATGGCGCCGCTGGTAGCCATGGAACCGCCGATCGAGCTCGAGCTTCGCTTCTCGGATGCCCGGATCGGGCCGCACGCGCCGGTCTACGCCTTCCGCCTCACCTGGGCGGACCGGCTGTCGATCGCTCGCGGCACCGCTGCGGCGCCGCTCGCCACGGTGACCGGAGACTCCTCGACCTGGATGCGTGTGCTGTACGACGGCGCCGGCCTCGACAAGATGGACGTCGCCGGGGATGCCGCCGCGGTGCAGCGGGTGGTGGACGCCTTCGCGGGCTTGCTCGAGAACGCCTAGGGACTATCGCACCCCGCCGCAGGCATTGCCCTGCTGCCCCTAGACCTTCTCCTTGTGAGTGCAGGCGGGGAAGGCGCCGCAGCCGAGGAACTCGCCGTACTCCCCGCGCTTGAGCTGCATGGTGCCCTTCCCGCACGCCGGGCAGACCCTGGCCTCAGTCGGAGCACCCGTGGCGTCCACCAGGCGCACCACCGGGTCCGGTAGCAACTCCAGGACGAAGGGTGATTCCGATCCCTCCACCGTGAAGATGGTGACCGTGCGGCGGGCCCGCGTGAGCGCGACGTAGAACAGGCGGCGCTCCTCGGCGTGGGGGTAGCCGTCGTCGCGGGCGAGCACCAGCCGCAGGACCGGGTCGTCCTCGATCTGGCTGGGGAAGCCGTAGGTGCCGGTGGTCAGGTTGGGCAGAAAGATGTGGTCCGCCTCCAGCCCCTTCGCCGCGTGGACTGTCCGGAACCGCACCTGCAGGTCCTTGAAGTGGCGACGGGGCACGAGGTTCTCCTCGTGGCGGTACCGTCCGAGGATGTCGACGGTGCTCCCCGGCGAAGATCGGGCCAGCCCCGCCAGGTGCTGCTCGATGGTCCGGGTGAGCGAGTCCTGGGCACCGATCCGAACCACGGTGACCAGCGCCTCGGTCTGCTGCACGGTGGCGACCACCCGCTTGGCCAGTTGCGCGGGGTTCTTGCCGATGAAGCGGCCAGCCACGTCAGCGATCGACTGCGGGGTGCGGAAGGTGGTCTGCAGATAGACCGTCTCGGCCGGGCCGAACTGCGCCTCGAAATCGGTCATGGCGGTGAGGTCTGCTCCCGCAAACCGGTTGATCGCCTGCCAGTCGTCGCCCACCGCGAGCAGGTACTTCTCCGGGCCGGACGCCAGTGCCCGCACCAGCCTGGCCCGGGACTGGCTGGTGTCCTGGAACTCGTCGACCAGGATGAGCCCGAAGTCACCGGGCGCGGGCCGGGCCTCAATGATGTCTGCTGCGCGCAGCAGCATGTCGTCGAAGTCGATGGTTCCCGAGGACGCCAGCTCCTGCTGCCACCGGGCGTGGATCGGCCAGAACAGGTCGAGGAACAGCTGGCTGCGGCGGTTCGGCGTCCGCTGGAGGCGTGCCGCGACTTCGAGCGGGTCGAGCGAGTTCGCCTTGACGTGTGAGAGGAAGGTCAGAATCAGTCGGGCGAGCCGGGCGTGCTCGACCGGCTCGGCCCCGACGATCGGGCGATCCGGGTCCCAGTGCAGGCTCAGCCCATAGCGGCGCAGGTCCGCCGCAAGGTCCCGGAGGCCGTCCAGGCCGCGGATCCGGTGCCAGGTGGTCTCGATCAGCCGGGTGCCGTACCGCTGATGGAGCGCCCTCTTCCACTGCATCGACTGCTCGTAGCCCTCGAAGGCTGCCGGTGGGCGACCAGTCGCGTCGAGCGCCCAGTGCTCGTGCCAGACGTCGATCTGCGGGTAGTAGAAGTCCGGCCGGTACTGCCGGTGGTCGCTGTCGGCGACATCGTGGCAGTACGGCTGCTCGTAGCGGTATTCGACGCCGTTGAGGTACAACCAGTCCGCGATCGTCCGCTCACCTTCGCTGCGGACGGTCTCGCCCTGGTAGGTGCGGAAGCCTGCGGTGCGGCTCTTGCGGTCATAAGCGTCGTGGGTGCCGCCGTCCGGGGAGTCCGACATCCGCGCGTACAGCAGGCGGAACACGTCCCACTTCAGGCGGAAGTCGGCTGAGGCGTCCCGCAGTTGGTCGATGATCTCGGCGATCTTCTCGACCTCGCCGCCGCTCTCGACCCACGGCGCCAGGGTCGGCTTCCGGCCGGTCGCCTGCCCGATCACGCGAGCGCCGAAGGCATGGAAGGTGGTCGCCACCACACCCTCGGAGGGCAGGCCGGCAGCGGCCAGCCGGGTGCTCACCCGACCGCGGAGTTCTTCAGCGGCAGCCCGGTTGAAGGCGAGGAGCAGTATGCGTTCCGGACTGACGAAACCGCGCGCGATGGCGTAGCCGGCGCGGGCCACCATGACCGACGTCTTGCCCGAGCCGGCAGCCGCGATCACCCGGACCCGGTTGTCGAAGGTGGCCACCGCTCGCGCCTGCTCCTCGGTGAGCGGGCTGGTCTCGATGCTGTCGAAGAACGTCCGGCGGGTGATGAGCTCAGCGGCGAGGATGCGGTCATTGACCTGCCGGACGGCCGCGGTCGGATCCTGTGCCGCGAACTGCAGGGCGTCCCGATCGTCTGGTCGGAACACCGCGGCGGGATACCGCGCGGCCGCGGCGAGTTCGGCGGGGTGGGGACGCAGGGACAGCAGGGTCGCCACCCGGTCGTGGGGAATCCAGCGCTGCTCGGCCAGGTGGGCTCCTATCAGGTCCAGCAGCGCCGTCCGGAAGTACCGCGCACGCTCCAGCACTGGCGCCAGGTCAGCGCGGACGAGCTCGGCGGCGATGGCTGCGCCGATCTCGGCGGCGTCCTGGCGCGACAGGCCGTCGAACCGCCGCTCGAGGTAGCCGGCCACGATGAGTTCGTGCTTGAACCAGGTCGTGCGGATCGAGAGTTGTCGCACATCCGTGCCCGCGAACAGCTCATCGCCGGACGCGGTCGTGAGGAGCAGGCCGTCGCGGGTGTGGCTCAGCGTCCAGCCACCCACCCGCCAGGCAACCCCCGGCCCCCAGTTGCGGACCGCCTCGACCTGTGACATGAGTTCCCCCTTGCCCCTGGCCGACAACCTAGCGGTGCGCAGTCCGCGGCAGGCTGAATCGCGGCAGGTAGCTCTGCGGCACACTGGCCCCGTGACGAGCAAGGACGCACCCTGGCCGGAGACCGCCGAAGCGCTGATGCGATCGCGGTTCCAGGCCTTCCGCGACGGTGACGTCGCCTGGCTGCTCGCCTCGTGGCACCCCTCCACCCGGCCCGCCTCGCTCGACTTGACCGGCAGCCCGACCTGGCGAGGGCTCCAGATCGTCGACACAGTGGCCGGCGGGGTGGGCGACGACTCCGGGATCGTCGAGTTCCGTGCGACCTACCTGCGTCTGGGCGGCGGGGTGGACGTGCAGCACGAGCGGTCCCGGTTCGTCCGCGAGGGCGGCCGGTGGTACTACTTGGACGAGGTGCGCGGACTGTCCTGAGTCGTGGCGCTCGCCGGGTCGGTGCCTCGTCCGTAGGCTGAGCCCCATGGCACGCGTCGTGGTGACAGGCAGCAGCGGCAAGCTCGGACGAGCGGTGGTCGAGCATCTGGCCGACCACGGCTACGAACTGGTGACGGTCGACCAGGCGCCGCCGCCGCCTGGCCAGCCGGGCAGCTTCACCAGGGCCGACCTGACCGATCTCGGTCAGGTCGTCGAACTGCTGACCGGGATCGACGACCGCTACGACCGGGTGGACGCGATCGTCCATCTGGCAGCGATCCCCGCCCCGGGGCTGCGGCCCAACGGGGCCACCTTCCACAACAACGTGCCGGCGACGTTCAACGTCTTCCAGGCCGCCCAACTGGCGGGCATCACCAAGGTCGTGTGGGCCTCCAGCGAGACCGTCCTCGGCCTGCCGTTCGACGTCCCGCCGCCTTACGCACCCGTCGACGAGGAGTACGCCGTCCTGCCGAACTCCACCTACTCCTTGGGCAAGGCGGTGGAGGAGGAGATGGCGCGCCACTTCGCCCGCTGGAACCCGGAGCTGTCGATCATGGGGCTGCGGTTCTCCAATGTGATGGCGCCGCAGGACTACGCCGAGTTCGAGTCCTGGCAGGACGACCCCACGCGTCGACGCTGGAACCTGTGGGGCTACATCGACGCCCGCGATGGCGCCCAGGCCGTCCGTCGCGCGCTGGAATCGGACCTGCTCGGCTTCCACGCCTATGTGATCGCCAACGCC
>JAEZHJ010000114.1 GCA_023436925.1 Actinomycetes bacterium | reverse complement strand
TCGACAAGGTGCCGTTGGCCCGGGCAACGGTGTCGGTCATCCCGGTCAGCTTGCCGAGCGCCCAGGCCTTGGTGCGTACCGCTCCGTAGTCGTCCTCGGACTGGGCGGAGTTCGCGCTGCCGCCGTTCGGGCCGCAGTAGGTGCTGTTGATCTGCGCCTTGGTGACCGCCATGTCGGCGTTCATCACGAACCCGTTGCAGTACGCGGCGTTCAGCCAGTAGGCGGCGGCTGTGTACTTGGCCGTGGCGGAGGCCGGGTAGGCGTTCAGCATCACCGGTGTGACGTTGGAGGGGACGTCGAAGGTCTCCGCGTACAGCACGCGTCCGGCGGGCTGGGCTGCGGAGGCGAACGGTGTGACACCGGCTGCGGCCTTGGCGGTACTGCCGGGCGCTCCGGATTGCGCCGGGCTGGGGGTCGCAGCAGGCGTTGGGGTCCCCTCAGGCGCGCTGGTCGCGTCGGGCGAGGTTGGTTCGGGGTCGGCGGGGACCGCGGTCGAGGACTCGCCGCTCGGTGCGGGAGTCGGCTCGCCGGGCTCGGCCGGCTCGGCGGAGGCGGTCGCCACCGCAACCGTCCCACTTCCGGGGTCGCCACTGTCGGCGATGGCCGGTCCAGTCGTCGCCAACGCCAACACAAAGACGCTCACGCCACCGATCACACGGACAGGCAGGCGTGAGGCAGCCCCCACACGCACGCTGAGCACCCCCACAGGTTTGTCGTGCTAGCGGTGCGGCCGAAAGCCGGTGCCGCACCGTTTCGCCGCCTCCTCCCAGGCGGCCTGGCCGTCCCCTCCCGAACAACCGGGTTGCCTCCTGCTGGGAGACAACTTCCTGCGAGCATATCGGTGGAATTCCTGACGTGGCGACTTATCGCCGGAATCCCTCCAAATACCGGCGTGGCGACGAAAATGTCGACATAGCGATCGACCTCTGCGTCACCCGGTCAGCGCGGCCCTGCGCGGGGTCAGCAGGAAGGCGATGAGGTAGAGCCCGGCGACCAGAATCAGCAGGTTGTTGTAGCCGGTCATCAGCGCCGCGTACTCCAGGCAGCCGCCGACGATCGCCCCGAGCAGGTTCAGCCCGAAGGCACCCTGGGAATCGTCAGAGGCGGCGAACCGTTTCGCGAAGGCGATATTCGCCAGGAAGATCGGCACGAAAGCGAGCAGGGTCGCCACCAGCAGGCGCGGCCAGAACGGCAACGGCAACAGCCATTCCGGCTGCACCAGGTAGGCCACGGCGAGGGAGAGCGCGATCAGTCCCCACACCACGGGAAGGGGTGGGGTCCGGACCCGGCGGGTGGTCTCGACCGCGGCCAGGACCACGACCAGGACGCCGCCGAAGACCAGCGCGTTGACCAGCCAGGTCGTCCCGAACAGCAGCGCGAAGGTGGCGATGTTCTTGGTCTCCAGCAGCAGGAAGGCGGCACCCATGAAGAACAGGTCGGCGTAGGGCCGCATCTGGCGGAACGGCCCGCCCAGCGCCCTCACAGCGACCAGCGAGATCAGCAGGATGCCGCCCAGCGTCCACAGGTAGATCGCCGGGATGCCGCCGCCGGCGTAGTACAGGAAGGGCGCATTGTCACTCGCGGGCGCGATCACCGGCCCGGTCGGGGTGAAGGTCTGCGCGCAGCGCTGGTTCGCCGGGTCGACCGCGACGGTGACGACGGCCTGCGCACCGCCGAACAGGTCGACGCAGGGGGCGTGACCGAAGGCGGCCTCGGCGGTGCCGGCCAGTCGGTCGATCAGCCACTGCTCGCGGTAGTAGTTGTACATCGCGAAGGCGCCACCGGGGTTGAGGTGTTCCCGCGCCGCACTCAGCGCCTCCCGGGTGAACAGGAAGGACTCCAGCCGGATCTGGGAGGCGCCGTTGACCAGCGCGAGCGAGTCAGGAAGCGCGAACAGGATCAGGTCGTAGGTCCGGTCGGTGGACTGCAGAAAAGCCCGGCCATCGTTGACATGCACGTCGACCCGGGGGTCGGCGTAGGCCCGGTCCGGGTTGCGCTCGGCGCCGATCTGCAGGATCCGTGGGTCGATGTCGACCGCGTCGACGTGGTCGGCGCCCTCGGCGAGCGCGATTGCGACATCCGAGCCGGAGCCCGCGCCGACGATCAGCACCGAGCCCAGGTCGCCGCTGCGCCGCTGGTAGGGAACTCCGTAGATGTCCTCGCCCTCGTCCAGCTTCCACTGCGCCGGCGCCATCAGCTGGTGCGGGACGCCGTTGACGCTGATCAGCGCCAGGTCGTTGCCCAGTTCCTCGGTGGTCACCTTGTAGTAGGGGGACCAGGAGACGCCCGGCGTGAGGGTCTCCACCAGCAGGACGCCGACGATCACCAGACCGCTCACCGCGGCCAGGATCCGCTGCCAGCCGCCGACCAGGGCGGTGTACAGCCCGGCGACCACCACGCCCCAGACCACCGATGGCGCCTGCACGAACGAGAGGAGGGTGAACCCGGTGATACCGATCAGCGAGCCGACCAGGTCCCAGCGGTAGGCGGTGAGCGGGCGGAGCCGTCCGAAGCAGCGTCCGACGATCTCGGACGGGCCGGCCAGGATCGCGGCCGTGAGCAGGAAGACCACCGGCAGCACCAGCCAGACCGGCGGTCCCGTGGTGTCCAGCGAGGTGAAGTAGATGATCCCGCTGCCCGTGCGGTCCACGGTCACCGGGAAGACCCATACCGCCACCACCAGGACGGCGAGCACGACCGGCGTCCAGCCCACCACGCTCCAGCTCCGGCGGGCGATCAGGAAGCCCAGCCCGATGCCGAGGAAGGAGCCGAGCAGGACGAAGTTGGAGAAATAGGAGAGGTGGACGATGTTCGACCCGAGCCAGCGGATGAGGGCCAGTTCCAGGAACAGCATCAAGGTGCTGCCGGCCACCAGGCGGATCACCACCTGCCGGTCGGCGGTGCGGTCGGCGCCCTCGGGCTGCTCGAGAGCGATCAGACGGGTCGGTTCAGCGGTCATCGTCGTCCTCGTGGGTCGCGCCGGCCTTCGTGCCCCGCGGCCACCGGGCACGCGCTCATCCTGTCGCCCGCACGCGCGGCGTGTCGAGGATTTGGGCCGAGCCGGACGGGCCGCCTCCCGGCCACGGCGACGGCAAAATCGACAGTTCTGGCCGCCACCCGCGACCTGGTCGCATCTGGAGCAGTCTCTTCCTAGCGACAAAAACCCTTGTCGTGTTTACCTAGCCGGAGTCGCACGCGTCATGGTCGCACAATCCATCCGATCGGGGACTCCATGGTCGACCGTCCGCAACACCTCCGGCGGACCCTCGCGGCAGCGGGCTCAGCGCTGCTGCTGGTCACTCTGCTCTGCCTCACCGGGGTGACCCCCGCGCGTGGCCTCAGCCCGGGTGTTGGTGCAGTCCCGGCGGCGGTCCCGCAGCCCACCGGCAACGAAGCGGTGATCACCGTCCGGGTGGGTGCAGACCGCACCGGTACCACCGGCGTCACCGGGTTGGCCGGGGTCACCCTTCAGTTGTACGACGGCACGTCCAGCGGGCCGACCACCGCGGTGACCGACTCCTGGGCCACCTGCGTCTCCGATGCCGACGGTGACTGCAGCTTCATCGTCCCCAACACCCAAAGCAGCAACCAGGGTTGCTTCGGAGCGAGTGCCGGCGCCAACTGCGACCGCCGGTTCTGGATCGTCCAGACGGGGGTGCCGTCCGGGTTCACCCAGAACGAGACCTTCCGCACCGGTTCCGGCGCCGGTACCGGCAGCGAACTCACGCCGTACCGGTTCCGGACCGGCAGCACGCTGCGGGCGGGCAACACCTACACCTCGCGGTCGAACTTCATGATCGCCAGCGGCAACAACAACCGGACCGCGTCCGGCGGCATCTGGCAGCAGTCCCGGACCAACCCTGACCCGGTCCAGCAGTGCGGCCTGGATGTCGCCCTGGTCCTGGACCTCTCCGGCTCCGTGGACACCACCGAACTCGCCGCACTGAAGCAGGCGGCGAGCACCTTCACCGACTCCCTGGTCGGTACGCCGTCGCAGATGGCCCTGTTCTCGTTCGCGAGCGTCACCCCCGCCGATGGCGCCACCCAGAACTACCCGGGGCTGGTGTCGGTGGCCACCCAGTCGGGCGCGGACGCCTTCAAGGCCCGCTACTCCTCGTGGACCTCCGGCGGCGGCACCAACTGGGACCGCGCCCTGGCCGCGACCGCCGAGGCGGAGGCGAGCTACGACATCGTCGTGGTGATCACCGACGGTAACCCGACCTACTACAGCCAGCCCGCCGAGGGCCCGGGGAACTTCACCCGGATCCGCGAGATGGAGAACGGCGTGTTCTCGGCGAACGCCGTGAAGAACCAGGGCACCAGGGTGATCGCGGTGGGCGTCGGTGAGGGCGTTGATGACACCGCCACCGGCCAGAACCTGCGGGCGATCTCTGGCCCGACCGCCTACTCCGGTGACAACGCCACCACGGCCGACTACTACCAGGTGGACGACTACACCATCGTCGGACAGGCCCTGCGGCAGCTCGCCCTGGGCGACTGCGAGGGTTCGCTCTCGGTGGTCAAGCAGATCGTCCCCAGCGGCGGCACCATCGACGACGCCACCCCGGGCGGCGCCGGCTGGACCTTCAGCGCCGAGAGCCAGACCGAGGATGTCACGCTGGGGAGCACCAGCGAGACCACGGATGCCTCGAGCGCGGTCAACTTCCCGCTCACGTACGCCGGCGGGGTGACCGCCGGGACCATCGAGGTCCAGGAGGAGCCCCACGCCGGGCTCGGCCTGTTCCAGGTCGACGGGGCGAATGCGGTCTGCACCGACCTCGTGACCGGGGACGACGTCACGGTCACCAATGTGGGGGAGACCGGCTTCACCGTGGACGTCCCGAACACGGACGCCGTCAGCTGCCGGGTGTTCAACGAGTTCGCCGCGCCGGCGAGCCTCACCGTGAACAAGGAGTGGGTGATCAACGGTGCCGACCCCGTCCCCGAGGGCAACCAGCCGCCGGGGTTCGCCTCGGCGCTGACCCTGACCGGTCCGGGCACGGCGGGCGCCTCCGAGCAGCCCTGGGGCAGCGAACGCAGCGGCTATGTCGAGGACGAGGAGGTGACCATCGCAGAGGAGGTGACGCTGCAGCAGCCCGACATCGACCCAGACCTGTGCGAGGTCGCCACCCCCCAGGTCGTGGAGGTCAACGGCGAGACGGTGGACCCGGTCGACGTCCCCGACGCCGGCTACGAGGTCACCCTCGCCGAGGGTTCCAACACGTACACGATCCGAAACGAGGTCGAGTGCGAATCCCGACTGACCCTTGTCAAGAACGTCGAGGGCTCCGCCGACCCCGGTGAGTGGACCTTGTCCGCCCTGCCTGCCCCCGACGAGCCGGCGGGCCAGTTGCCCGGGCCGAGCGGGCAGGCCGGCAGCGCCGCGGTGACCGATGTCCCGGTGACCGCCGGCGTGCCCTACCAGCTGGCCGAGTCGGGCGGTCCGCCCACCTACCTGCAGGTGGACAACCGCACCGACCTGCAGAGCTACCCGGACTCGACCGGGTCGTGGAACTGCATCCGGATCGACAGCGCGGGCAACCAGCTCAGCGGCTTCGCCGACGGCATCAACGGTGGGGTGACGGTCCCGGTGGCCGAACGGATCCAGTGCACCGCCACCAACCAGACCGCCCAGCTGACGCTCGCGAAAGAGGTGGTGAACGTCGCCGGCGGCACCGCCGTCCCGTCCGACTTCACCCTGATCGCGACGCCGGGCAGCACCCCGCAGGTGGAGGGCCTGGAGCCCATCGAGGTGACCGGAGCCTCACCGGAGGAGGCCGAGCCGGTCGAGGTCCGGCCGGGTCACCCCTACACCCTGACCGAGGAGAGTCCGCCCGGCTTCAGCCAGACCGAACTCGACTGTTACGTCGACGGCACCCCGCGGGAGGACACCACCCAGGTCACGCTGGAGCCCGGGGAGGCAGTGCTCTGCATCTTCGTGAACGTCGACGAGCCCGCCTTGCTCACGCTGCGCAAGCTGGTCAACGCCGGCCAGACCGGAGCGACCGCGACGCCGGCGGACTGGACCCTGACGGCAACCCCGCAGGGGATCGAGGACCAGGATCCGGTCACCGGCAACGGTGCGGACGGGGTCACCGCCGAACCGGTCGCCGCCGGGTCGTACGCGCTGTCGGAGTCTGAGGTCGACGGCTTCGACACCGGCCAGTGGAGCTGTGTCGACGGCGACGACCAGCCGGTCACGGTGACCGGGTCGGTGGTCAGCCTCGTCAACGGGGCCGAGGTCACCTGCACGATCACCAACACCGCCCAGCAACCCACCCTCACCCTGACCAAGGTCGTCGAGAACGACAACGGCGGCACCGCCGCGGCGACGGACTGGACGCTCTCCGCGGACGGCCCCACCCCGGTGAGCGGGGTCACGGGCGAGGAGGCGGTCACCGGCGCGCCGGTCGCGATCGGCAGCTACCAGCTGTCGGAGTCCGGCCCGGACGGCTACACCGCCGGCGACTGGACCTGCACCGCCGACGGCACCGAACTAGAGGTCACCAACGCCACGGTGAGCATCGAGCTCGGTCAGGCCGTCGAATGCAGCATCTCCAACGACGACGAACCGGCGCAGCTGACCCTCGCCAAGCTGGTCGACGCCGGGCAGACCGGCGCCACCGCAGAAGCCACCGAGTGGACCCTCACCGCCGACGGGCCGACGTCCGTCTCGGGCGCCACCGGAAGCGAGGCGGTCACCGACGCCGCTGTGGACGCGGGCCAGTACACCCTGTCGGAGACCGGCCCGGAGGGCTACACCGCTTCGGACTGGACCTGCGAGGGCGGCGAACTGAGCGGGACCACGCTCACCATCGCCGTCGGGGATGACGTGACCTGCACCGTCACGAACACCGCCGAGCAGCCCACCCTCACCCTGACCAAGGTCGTCGAGAACGACAATGGCGGCACCGCCGCGGCAGCGGACTGGACACTCTCCGCGGACGGCCCCACCCCGGTGAGCGGGGCCACGGGCGAGGAGGCGGTCACCGGCGCGCCGGTCGCGATCGGCAGCTACCAGCTGTCGGAGTCCGGCCCGGACGGCTACACCGCCGGCGACTGGACCTGCACCGCCGACGGCACCGAACTGGAGGTCACCGACGCGACGGTGAGCATCGGACTGGGCCAGGCCGTCGAGTGCAGCATCAACAACGACGACGAGCCCGCGCAGCTGACTCTGACCAAGCAGGTGGAGAACGCCCACGGTGGCACCGCCGAGGTCACCGAGTGGACCCTCACCGCCGACGGGCCGACGCCCGTCTCGGGCGCCAGCGGCAGCGACCCGGTCACCGCCGCCACCGTGAACGCGGGCCAGTACGAACTGTCAGAGACCGGCCCGGAGGGCTACACCGCCTCGGAGTGGACCTGCGAGGGCGGCGAACTGAGCGGCACCACCCTCACCGTCTCGCTCGGGGACGAGGTCACCTGCACCATCACCAACACCTTCGACGCCCCGCAGCTGACGCTGGTGAAGGAGGTGGTCGACCCGCCAGGGCAGACCTCTGACCCCACCGACTGGACGCTGGGCGCGACCGGGCCCGAGACGATCTCCGGGGCCACCGGGGAATCGGCGGTCACCGGCGCAGCGGTCGCGCCCGGCAGCTACGACCTGTTCGAGGAGGGGCCGGACGGCTACACCTCCCTCGGCTGGGTCTGCGAGAACCAGAACGGCACCGTCGCCCTCGACGGCGACACCATCACCCTCGCCGTGGGGGACGACACCACCTGCACGGTGACCAACGCCCACGACGAGGCGCCGACCCCGACGCCCACGCCCACCCCGCCACCGTCACCGCCGCCGGACGACATCCTGCCGTTCACCGGCGCGGCCGGCCTGTGGCCGCTGGTCGGCGGGCTGGTGCTGGTGGCCACCGGAGGCCTGCTGGTCGTCGGCAGCCGACTGCGTCGACGCTCGAAGGCGTGATCGGAGAAGGCGAGGCGTCCGCGCGTGGGGGCAACGGGTGACCGCAGCCCCGCCGTGGCCCTAGGCTCACGCGCGTGACCACCCTCGCCGCCCTCCGCGCCGATCTCGCCGGCGCGGCCAGCCGCACGCCGTCACGCCGGTGAGCTACGACGTCGCCGCGCTGCGGACCGCCTTCCCGTCCCTGGCCTCGGGGACGGCCCACTTCGACTCACCCTCGGGCACCCAGACCCCCCGGGCGGTGGGCGAAGCGATCGCCCGCACCATCACCGGCCCACTGTCCTACCGCGGCCGGCTGGGACGATCCGAGGCCAACGCCGAGGCGGCGGTGCTGCGCTTCCGCAAGGCGTACGCGGCGCTGCTGAACGCCGACCCGGCCGGGATCGTCTACGGCCGCTCGGCCACCCAGCTGACCTACGACTTCTCCCACCACCTCTCGGCCGGCTGGGGCCCCGGGGACCAGATCGTGCTGACCCGGCTGGAGCACGACGCCAACGTCCGGCCCTGGGTGCAGGCCGCCAAGCGGGCGGGTGCCTCGATCCGGTGGATCGACTTCGACCCGCAGACCGGGGAACTCGACCTGGCCGGTGGGATCGCGCTACTCACCGACCGCACCCGGCTGGTCGCGGTCACCGCCGCGTCCAACCTGATCGGCACCATCCCGCCGGTCGCCCAGCTGGCCAGCGCGGCGCACCGGGTCGGGGCCATCGTGTGGGTGGACGCGGTGCACTACGCCGCCCACCACCTGGTCGACTTCAAGGAGTTACGGGCCGATTTCCTGGTCTGCTCGCCCTACAAGTTCCTCGGTCCCCACTGCGCGGTGCTGGCCGCCGACCCGGCGGAACTGGAAGGGCTGCGGCCCGACAAGCTCATCCCGTCGCCGGACACCGTCCCGGAACGCTTCGAGTACGGCACCCTGCCGTACGAGACGCTGGCCGGCGCGACCGCGGCGGTGGACTTCCTGGCCTCCATCGACCCCGGCCCCGGCACGACCCGCCGGGAGCACCTCAAGCACTCCTTCGCCAGCATCCAGGCCCACGAGGACGGGCTGCGCAGCTGGCTGGAGGAGGAACTGCTCGCGCTGCCCGGCGTGACCTGCCATTCCCGGGCCGAGCACCGCACCCCGACCCTGCTGCTCACTGTCGAGGGACGCAGGATGGCTGCGGCCTACAGCTACCTGATCCACCAGAACGTGCTGGCCCCGGCCGGCTCCTTCTACGCCTTCGAGCCCTGGCAGCGCCTCGGTCTGGCGGACCCGGACGCACTGCGGATCGGGCTGGCGCCCTACACCGACGCCGGCGAGGCGGCCCGCCTCGTCGACGGGCTGCGCACGTTCCTGCAGCAGTAGTCAGCACGGGTTTCGCGGTTGCGCATTACTACCGCCGCCCGGCCCCTACCGCCTGCCCGGCGTCGGTCCTAGGGTCCAAAGCACCACCCCACCGAGGACGCCGCCCATGGCCCACTCAGCAACCACGGCTGGGGGCGCCGGGAGCGTCACCCAGCAGGCCTTCGACGCACTGCTCGGCGTGCTGACCGAGGCCGCCGGCGAGGCCGGCGTCGCCACCTCCCCCACCGGCTCCGGCGAGCGACCACCTGTCCTGGCCACCCCGGTCTCCTTGCTGCGGGTGGGACGCTCCCGCCGGCTCGGCTCGCTGCTCGACCTCGAACTGGCGACCGCCGTCGAGGTCTCCGGCGAGGACGTCCTCGGGCTGACTGAGCGGTTGCTGCTGGCCGCCGAGACCTCGCCCCGCTCCCGGATCGAGCCGCTGCCGCGCGACCGGTCCGGCTTCGGATTCGTCGTGGTGCAGACCGTCAGCGTCGCCGTCACCGAGCCCACCGCGCCCCTGGTCCGCGAACCGGTGGTGGAGGTCCAGGCCACCGGGCTCCACCTCGTCCCGCCCACCCACGAAGGGAGTTGACCCATGCCGAACTACCGCGCCCCTGGCGTCTACGTCGAGGAGGTCCCCGGCGGCACCCGTCCGTTCGGCCGGGTCGGCACCAGCAGCGCCGGGTTCGTCGGGGTGGCGCCCGGCAAGGACGCGCCCCGCGACGTCGTCGTCCCGATCGACAACTGGACGCAGTTCGTCCGCGTGTTCGTCGGGGACGCCGACACCGGCACCCACCTGAGCACCGCCGTCCACGGGTTCTTCGCCAACGGCGGCAGCCGCGCCTACGTGGTGAACGTCGGCACCGGAGGCAACCTGACCGGCACAGCCAAGAAGCCGACCGGCCTCACCCTGCTCGAAGCCGTCGATGACGTGGCGATCGTGGCCGCCCCGGGGTTCGCCGACCCCGCCTCCTACGACGCCCTGATCAACCACTGCCAGCACGAACTGCGCCAGGACCGGGTGGCGATCCTGGACACCGTCGAGCAGGTCGACGATGTCGGCCGGCTGACCGAGGTGGGCACGGTGGGCAGCGGCTCGGGAACCACGACGGGCAGCGGCACCGCCGACGCCTCGGGCGGGTCAGGCAGCTCGAGCGGTTCGGGCGGGTCGAGCGGGTCGAGCTCCGGCGGCGGGCTGCGACCGCCGCTGTCGCCCGGCGGCTACGCCGCGGTCTACTACCCCTGGCTCGTGGTCAACGACCCGGTCTCCGGCGGGCAGGTGACCGCGCCCCCGTCCGGCCACCTCGCCGGGGTCTGGGCCAGGACCGACGCCACCCGCGGGGTGCACAAGGCGCCGGCCAACACCAGCATCGCCGGCGCACTCGGGCTGGTCCGCCCGGTGTCCAAGGGCGAGCAGGAGTTGCTCAACCCGGCCGGCATCAACTGCATCAGGTTCTTCCCGGGCGAGGGGATCCTGGTCTGGGGCGCCCGGACGCTGGCCCCGGAGGCGAGCGAGTTCCGCTACATCAACGTCCGGCGACTGACCAACATGATCAAGGAGACGGTGCTGAAGAACACCCGCTGGGCGGTCTTCGAACCCAACCATCACCCCTTGTGGGCGGCCCTTCGCCGGGACGTGACCGCCTTCCTCACCAATGTCTGGCGAGACGGCGCCCTGGTCGGCCAGACCCCGCAGGAGGCCTTCTTCGTCAAGTGCGACGCCGAGACCAACCCGCCGGAGGTCCGCGACGAGGGCCGGGTGGTGACGCTGATCGGCATCGCCCCGGTCAAGCCCGCCGAGTTCGTCGTCTTCCAACTGAGCCAGTCCGCCGACCTCGCGAGCACCGCCACCCTGGGAGCCTGAGATGACCACACCCGCCGGGGTCCCGCAGGACCCGTACCGCGCCTACAACTTCAAGTTCGAGTTCCAGGGCAGCGTGCAGGCCCACTTCGTGAAGGTGGAGGGGCTCGGCCTCAAGCTGGAACGCATCCTGTACCGGGCCGGCGGGGAGCACGCCCAGGTGCGCGCCATCCCCGGCCGGGTCGAGTACACCCCGGTCACCCTGCGCTACGGGCTGACCGATTCCACCACGATGGTGGACTGGCTGTTCGAGGCGGCTGAGGGCCGGGTCCGCCGGGAGAACGTCTCGATCGCCATGCTGGACGACTCCGGCTCGTCGGAGGTACGGCGCTGGAACCTGATCGGTGCCTGGCCGTGCGAGCTGCAGACCGCTGCGCTGGACGCCCTCGGCAACGAGATCGCGATCGAGACCCTCACCCTGGCCTACGACAGGTTGGAGCTAGACGATGCCTCGGCCTCGCCCACCACAGCCACCCCGGCCGCCCCGGCTCCGGTGGCGTAGCCGGCTGGCGGGCTGGCTGCGGGGGCTGGCCCACACCCTCGAGCCCGACCCGTTCGGGCTCGACCTGGCCGGTGCGCCGCAGGTCTGGGCCGACCACGTCCGGGCCGCTGCCCGCCGGCTCCCCTCCGCCGCCCCTGCCCGGGCGTGGCGCCTGCGGTGGCGGACGGCCGGCACCCAGGCCGCGGCGCCCGTCCGACCCCAGCCCCGGCCGACGGA
>JAEZHJ010000071.1 GCA_023436925.1 Actinomycetes bacterium | reverse complement strand
GCACCAGGGGACTGGTGCTCGGGCCGTTGTCGGTCCCGACGCTCAGCAGCTCGCCCGTCTGGGTGACCCCTGCTGAGGTGGACCTGGAGGAGAAGGCTGCGCTGGGGCTCACCGCGGAGTCCCCGGTGAGCCCCAGCGCAGTTACTCAGTCGATCGCTCGGCCACTGGTCTCTGGGGCCCAGAGCACCGAACCGATCAGACCGATCACAGGGAAGATCGCCAGCATCAGCAACGAAGCAGTCGTGCCGAAGGTTGCGATCAGAACGGGCAGCAGGTAGGTCGCCAGGGCGGCGCCCACACGGCTCATCGAGGCGGAGAAGCCGACCCCGGAGGTCCGCAACCGGGTCGGGAACATCTCCGACGGGTAGACGAACTGCAGGTTGGAGGCGCCCGAGGCGATGAAGAGGTAGACACCGATGGCGACCGCGAGCAGTCCGATCGGGGCATTCGGGAACAGGCCGATCACCAACAGGGCGACCAGCACGGTAGCGAAGGTCGAGATCGCGAAGAAGCGGCGCTTGGTCGCGGCCAGGACCCAGACGAAGACCGCGGCACCGGCGAGCTGCAGCATGTTCATGATGAAGTCACGCCAGAAGCCGGTGGGCAGGCCGATACCGTCCAGAACCGGGGTGATGAAGGTGAAGATCGCGAAGAGCGGACCGACCTGGCAGGCCCAGAAGATGCCGCCGTAGATCGTGGTCTTGCGATGTTCCTTGGTAAACAGCTCGGAAAACCGTCCGGCGTCCTCGGTGACCTCGACGGGCGGCAGGGTGGTGCCGGCCGGGAAGTGCTTGTCGACGATCGCCTGGGCCTCAGCCTCTCGTCCGACCGTCTGCAGCCAGCGTGGGGACTCCGGCAGCCAGCGCCGGGCGATGGCGATTGCCAGTGCCGGGATCGCGCTGGAGGCCAGCACCATCCGCCAGTCGTGGCCGGCCCAGGCGCGGGCGACGAAGTTGGCCGACACGAAGCCGACGAACCAGGTCACCTGCAGGGTCGACAGCAGGGCTGCCCGGGTACGGGCGGGGACGAACTCACTGAGCAGGGCCGCTCCGACCGCGTACTCCACACCGATCGCCAACCCGAGCAGGATCCGGTAGATAACCAGGTCCACGGTGCCGACGGCGAACAGCTGCAGCACCGAGAGAACGACGAAGGCGACCAGGTTCCACTGGAAGACGATCTTGCGGCCCCACTTGTCGGCGGCCCGCCCGAAGAACATGCCGCCGATGAAGATGCCGATCAGGGCGCTGGCCGCGATCAGGCCCTGGGCGACCGGGGAGAAGTGCATTTCACCGGTCGCGGCGACGATCGAGTCACCGACCACGCCGAGGATGTAGCCATCGAGTGCGGTGCCGCCGAGAGTGCAGACCACCGCGAGGGTATGTAGTTTGTTCCACTTGGCGTTGTCCATCGACGACGCAGGCCCGGTCACCACCGCCTGGCCGGATGGCTTGGCAGCTGCCATTTCTAGATTCTCCTTCTGCGGTGGGCTCCACTTTGAGCTCTCCACCGCGAGTCACGGATGCCCGACCACGTCGTCGTGGCCGGGTAACGCGGGATCCGGCACCGCTGGTGCGGGGTCCGGATCCGAGGAAGCGGGGCGGCAGGGCCGACGGTGGTTCACCGCCACCGGCCCTGCCTGTCCGTCTTCGTCGGTCAGAGCGGCAGAAGACGGCCGATCCCGGCCTCGATCGCCTTGTCGAGGACGTACTTGCCGAGCGTGACGTCGTTGACCGACATGCCGGTGTTGCTGACCACGATCAGCTCGTCCGGCGAGGTGCGGCCCGGCTTGAGACCGGCGAGGACCTCACCGGTCTCGGCCGTGATCGGCGGCAGGCCCAGCGGGAAGTAGCCCATCTGGTCGAACAGCACGTGCTCGTCGGTGGAGTCGAGGAAGAACTTGTCGGCCATGCCCGGGATCTCGGCGTCGAAGAAAGTGACCAGATCGATCGGCAGGATGAGCTGTCCGGCACCCACCCATTCCTTCTTGATGAGGGCCAGGGACTCCTTGAGGATCAGGGTCGCAGAGGACAGCACCTCGTGCTCCTTGGCCATCGCCTCGAGGGACTCGCCGCGGCTGATCTTCACGTCGCTGACCTTCTGGACCTCGGCGACCAGGGCGTCGGCGCGGCTCAGGTCGCGGTCGTAGACGGTGATCTTCTCCAGCTTGGGCAGCGCCTCCAGCATGTAGTACACGTGCTCGATGCCCTGCACGCCGCAACCGAACTGGGCGAAGCTCGTGGCCTCGGGGTTCATCACGGCGGCCGACAGCGCCGACACGGCCGGGGTGCGCATCGCGGTGACCCAGGTGCAGTCCATGATCGCCAGCGGGGCACCGGAGTCCACGTGGTTCATCACCATCAGGCCGGTGGTCTGCGGGATCCCGAACTCCTCCGGGTTGCGCGGGTAGCAGGCGATCCACTTCTCACCGGCGATCCCCAGCCCCGACATGTAGGCCGGCATCGCGTGGAAGAACACGTCGTCGTAGGGGTGCACCCCGATCTTGGCCGGCATCTCGTAGCGCTTGTGGCCGTGCTCGACCATGGCGGTGTTCACCTTGTCGAGGACCTCGGCCCGCGAGATGCCGAGGCCGGCCACCTCGTCGCGCGTCAGGTAAAGGATGCTCTTGCCGAGTTCGATCCCGTCAGTCATTGCCTGCGTCTCCTAGCATCGTTGCTCGCGCCGGGCTGCTCTGCCCCGCGCCCCCTCGTCCACTCCGACGAGGTGTTTTGATCCTCCTGCCGGTCCACCGTGGCCGCATCCGACCGCTGCAGGAGTTATCGGCGCTGCTGCTTCATCAATGGGAGGAAGCGCGCTGCAGGTCGACCATCAACGGGTCGGCCTGCAACTCCTCGGCGACCAGGACGAGGTGCGCCAGGGCCCGGCATCGCCCATCGGACAGGTCGAGGCCCGTGCGCTTGGTGATCTGTTCGAGCCGGTAGTACAAGGTGGTCCGGTGGATCGCCAGGTCCGCCGTCGTGCGGGCCGTGTCACCGCCATGGCGCAGGTACGCGTGCAGTGTCCGAGCCGTCGTCGGGTCACCGTGAAGGACGTCCCGCAGGCGAGCGACCAGCGGGACCCCCAGGCTGCCGAGGGAGGCGAGCAGCTGCGGCAGGTCCCCCAACTCCTCAGCGAGGATGACCCGCTCGCCCGGCATCATCGCCGCGCCGACCAGGGCGGCCGTGGCCGCCTCGCAGAACACGTGGCGCAGTGAGCGGAGGCTGTGCACGCCGCTGACGCCGATCGGCGCTGATCCGGGAACGTGCTCGGCCAGCACAACCCGCAGCGCCTCGGCCAGCGCCGTCGGGCTCGTCGCCGTCGTCCGGGCGTCCAGCGGCCCCAGCACGATGCCCGCGGCCGCCCCGTAGGCCTGAACCGGCGCGCACTCCGCGGTGGGAAGCCCCACCTCGGCTCGGGCGGTCTGCAGGGCCCTGGCCAGCCCTGCCGCGGTCAGGCCGGCATGCTCGGGATCGCCGGCGTCGGCCACCACAGCAAGCTGACACCGGTCCCCTTCCCCGAGCCCGTAGCGCAGCAGAGCCAACTCGAGGGCGCCGGACGCGCGACCACCAGTGATCGCCAGCTCGATCAGCCGACGACGTGGCTGGCTGGACAGCCCGTACATCTGCCGCCGGCGATCAAGGATCCGGCCGAGCTGCTGGCACCGGGCGAGAATCCGGGCGTCTGGAACGTCCTGCCCGTGGTCGTAGACCCACAGCAGAGCCAGGCACTCAGTCGCCGAACGCACCGGATAACACACCCGGGCGGCGAACTGCTCGCACTCCAGCGCCGGGATCCTGACCGGAGCCACCTGCTCAGGCAGTCGGAAGCCGCGCAAGTAGTCACGGACCCGTGGGGTGATGTCCCTGGCCAGGACCAGCCGGCGCCGGTACTCGTCCTCGTCGCCGTGGTGGCGGCTGGTTGTGATCAAAGCACCATCCGGCTCGTCCAAGGCCACGGAGTGGCCGAGCGTCGCGCTGAGATCGTCTATGACCTGCTGCACGTCATCCAGGAGGGGGTCGACAAGACCGCGCGCCATCCAACATCCCTTCGCTGGGCGTCCTCCATCTGGGCGTCGCTGTGGTGGTCCCCACAGCCTGCACTGGATCAGCCCGGCGACCGCGGCGGCACGAGGGCCACAGGACGCGACCCGTCCACGATATCGGAGTTTCCCGTTGCCGGAGGCCGTTTTGGGGCATCAGGAGCGTCAGAACCCCACCGTTACCCACGACCTTGCCTATCCCTCCGGTCGCGGCAAGCAGACCGCGCCAGGCGTGGACCCCGTGGGGGTGGTCTGCCCGCCACTACCCCTTGACCGCCCCGGCGGCCATGCCCTTGATCATCCACTTCTGCACCAGCAGGAACAGGATCAGCGGCGGCAAGGCGGCCAGGGTCGAGGCGGCCAGCATCTGGCCCCACTCCGTCGTGTACTGCTGGATGAAGGTGCGCAGACCGATCGGGATAGTCCGGGCCGTAGCTTCGGTCAGGAAGGCCGAGGCCACCATGTACTCGTTGTAGGCGAGCAGGAAGGCGTAGATCGCCACCGCCGCGGCGCCCGGCCCAGCCAGCGGCAGGACGACCCGCAGCATCGCCTGGAACGAACTGGCTCCATCCACTCGGGCAGCCTCCTCGAGTTCCCGCGGGATCGAGTCGAAGAAGCCCTTGAACATCCAGGTGCAGAACGGCAGCGACATCACCATGTAGATCACCACGGCGGGGACCGGGGTGTTCAGCAGGTTCAGCGTCCGGAACGTGACGAACAACGCTATGACGCTGAGCACGATCGGGAACAACTGGAAGGCCATCAGCGTGGAGGAGTAGACCGCATTGACCCGGGTCTTGTACCGCGACAGCGGGTAGCCCGCGCAGCCGGAGGCGACCAGGGTCAGCGCGGTCGTGGTCAGCGCAATCACGATCGAGTTGGTGAACCACAGCGGATAGTCGGTCCGCAACAGCACCGCCGTGTAGTTCTCCAGCGACACCCGCCGGGGCAGCAGGGTCGATCCGCGGAGGATATCCGCGGTCGGACGCAGCGAGTTGATCGCGGTGAGGATGATCGGCAGGTTCGTGATCAGCATCAGCAGCAGGAGCGCGAGCGAGAGCCCCCAGCCCAGGCGGCGGCGGCGCTGTGCGCGGGTGGTGCCGGTCGAGCGGCTGATCGTGGCAGCGGCCACAGCCGGTGCGGTCATGCCAGGTCCTCGACCAGACCGGCTGACCCGCTGGCGACCCGAGTAAAGCGCGCCGCTGGGAAGCCATCGCCAGCTTCAGTTGGCGCCTACCGACCGCCGGTGAGCAGCACCAGGATCTGGTGGACCTGATCGACTTGGGAAGACGGGTACGGTGCGCGATCAACGCGAGTGACA
>JAEZHJ010000145.1 GCA_023436925.1 Actinomycetes bacterium | reverse complement strand
GCCAGGCCGTCCGGCCAGGTCCGCGGCCGGGGCCGGCCTTCCCGGACCGGCTCGACGAAGGTGATGGTCCACACGTCGCGCAGGGCGGCGAGCAGCTCGGCACCGATCCGCCTCATGGCAGCCTCCCTACCGACATCCCCTGCGGGCCGTAGGCGACCACTGTGTCGCCGTCGGCGGTCAGGTAGCTCACCGCCTGGGACACCTCGCCCAGGCGGTGCGGCCAGGACGTCACCCGCGCACCGTCGCGATCCAGCAACACCAGCTCGCTGTCAGTCAGCAGCAGGACGCGATCCCCGCCGCCGGCCGCCGCCCAGGTCCTGGCCTGTGCCCATGACCACACCGGCTGCCCGGTGACGGCGTCGACGGCCACGGTCCGGTCCGAGTCTCGCAACACGAACCGGCCCGCCAGCGCGACGATGTCCCGCGGGTCCTCGTAGTGCCGGGTGCGCCACACCCGGGAGCCGTCGGACACTCGGAACGCCTGAAGCACCGGCGAGCCGTCGCGGCCCACGACCACCACCGGGTCGGGTCCCGGCGAGGCCGCGAGGCTGAGCGCCGCTCCGGTCTCGACAACCCAGAGCTGCGCGCCGGTGGCGTCCAGGCAGGTGAGCGCCCCGGTCTGATCTGCGACCAGCAACCGGTCGCCCGCCACCAGCGGGGTGCGCCGGATCTCGCCCGCCAGGTCGGCCTGCCAGGCCTCGGCGCCGGTCGTCAGGTCGAACGCGGTGACCCGGCCGTCGAGGGTGGCGAACACGGCCGTCCCGCCGAGCCGCACCGGCGGGACGCGGGTGATGTCGCTGAGTTCCTGCTCCCACAGCCACTGGCCCTGCGGGCCGTAGGCGACCGCGGTTCGGTCGGCGGTCGCCACCACGGTGATGCCACCGAAGCTGCCCGCCGTGGTGGGGACGCCCCCGGGGCGGGCATGCCAGGCGACCGGCGCGGGGTCGGTCGAGGGATCGAGCGCCATCACGTCCGGCAGCACCTGGTTGACCAGCACGACGCTGCCGCCCGGGTCGACGCCGGGCGGCGCGACCGGGGAGACCTGCGACACGCCCACCCCGGTCTGGTTGAGGACCCGGTCGGCGAACTCCAGGCTCTCCGCCCGGCCCCAGTCGAAGGGTGTCGGCTCGGGCACGACCGGGGCGGGAGCCAGGGAGCCGGGTACCCAGCGTCCGTCGGCGGCGCTGCTGGCGACCACGCCGCTGCCCGGGCACCAGGTGGGCTCGGTGGTGATCGTCTGGTCGTCGTAGCCCAACTCGCCGGTGATGACGAGGCAGCCGCGTCCGGCCAGGGCGGCATCGGTCGGCACGGCGGCGCGGTACTCGACCCGGTAGCGGTGCACGGTCCACTCCCGGCCGGGCAGCCGACGGGCCAGTTCGCCCTCGGAGGTCCAGCTGCCGCCGGCGGCGGGAGCCTGGGGAAGGTCCAGTGGGCCGGGCTCGAAGACCAGCGCCTCGCCGTCGGGGAACCGCTCGAGCGCTCGCCGGGCCCCGTCGGTGCCCAGCACCCACAGCGCCTCGCCGGCGCCCTGCGAGGTGGCCCGGGAGTCGAGCAGATGGGTGAGCGAGCGCAGGTAGCTCGCCGAGTCCCAGGCCACCGAGGTGACCTGCGCCCAGGTCCAGAACTCCGACGAGCCGGTCTGGGCCAGCGAGAACGCGGTCGGTCGCGACCATTCGACGGCGGCGGTGCGTCCGCCCGTGGTGAGCCGCACCCGGTGCCCGTCGGGAGGCAGCCAGCCGGCCGCTCCGGCGGTGTCGGCGGTGGCGGGTCGCCCGATCCAGCTCGCGGAAGCGAGCAGGACGGCCAGGATCAGGCTGACGGCGACCCAGGGCGCCGCCCGCCGGCGGCGCGGTTCGACCGGCTCTGCGGTAGCCACCGCCGCACCCTAACGGCGCGGGGTGTCACTCCCAGCGGGTGTGGCGGCCGGGTTTCACGCTTCGGAAGAGCTGGGACGCCGCGGCCGGGTCGACCGAGGGGACGTGGCGGCGCAGCAGGGCGCGGTACCGGTCCAGGGCGCGGTCGCGTCGCTCCTGGAGCTTGTCGAGGTCGATTCCGAGCGCCTCGGCGGCCTCCGCCTCGCTGAGCTCGTCCCAGTAGCACAGCTGCAGCACCTCGCGGTCGCGGCCACCCAGCCGGGTGACGGCATCGCGCAGTGCGGCGTGCACGGCGTCGTCGACCGGCGCATTGGCCAGCGGGCGGCGCTCGCCGCGCAGCTGGTCGAGGATCGAGCGGGAGGCCGACGCCTGGACGTAGGAGTCGAAGACCACCTGTTCGAGCACCCGGTAGGTCTGGTGCAGGTCGGGCGGGCCGGGCTTCTCACCCAGCACGGTGAACACCCGCGCCGCGAGCAACTCCGGGTCGGCCTGCATGGCGCGCCACTCGCAGGCCGTCACCACCAGGGGCCAGTAGCGCTCCCGGAACTCGGCGAGTGAGGTCATGAGACCACCCTATTCCGCGGCCGCCGGACGTGGCACACAGTCGCGCCGGGCCGGCGTCCGGCCTGCAGGACGCTATTGACACCTTTGGTTACGTAACCGTAGGTTTGCCGGGTCGCACTGCTCCGACCCCGAGGAGATTCATGCCCGAATCCGGCGGTGACTTCGTACAACTGCTCGATCCGGACGGCAATCGCGTCGACCACCCGGAGTTCAGCTACACCGGCAGCGATGCCGAGATAGCGGCGAGCCTGCGTGACATGGTGCTGACCCGCCGGTTCGACGCGGAGGCGACGGCGCTGCAGCGCAAGGGGGAACTCGGACTGTGGCCGCCGTCGTTGGGGCAGGAGGCCGCCCAGATCGGCTCCGCCCGGGCGATCACCGACCGCGACCAGACCGTCCCGTCCTATCGCGAGCACGGGGTGGCCTGGGTTCGAGGGATCGACATGACCGCGCTGCTGGGGGTCTTCCGTGGTTCCGGCATGGTCGATCTCGACGCCCGCGCCTCCCGCTTCCAGCTCTACTCCTGGGTGATCGGCGGCCACCTGCTGCTCTCGGTCGGCATGGGCATGGCCTTGCAGCGAGACGGTGTGGTGGGCGGCCCCGACCCGGACGCCAACGCCGCGGTGATCACCTACTTCGGCGACGGCGCCACCAGTCAGGGCGACGTGAACGAGGCCTTCGTCTTCGCCGCCTCCTTCGGCGCCCCGGTCGTCTTCTTCTGCCAGAACAACCAGTGGGCGATCTCCGAACCCATCACGCTGCAGTCCAGGGTGCCGCTCTACCGACGGGCCGCCGGGTTCGGCTTCCCCGGCATCCGGGTCGACGGCAATGACGTGCTGGCCTGCGAAGCGGTCACCCGCTGGGCCATGGAACGCGCCCGGCAGGGGGAGGGCCCGACCCTGATCGAGGCGTTCACCTACCGGATGGGGGCCCACACCACCTCCGACGACCCGACCAAGTACCGCCGGGCCGAGGAGCTGGAGAGCTGGCGGGCCCGGGACCCGATCGAGCGGGTGAAGTCGTACCTGCTGGCCCGCGACGCCATCGACCAGCGCTGGCTGGACGAGCTGGCCGCCGAGGCGGACCAGTACGCCGAGCAGTGGCGGACGGCGTGCGTCAACCTGCCCGAGCCGGACCTGTCGCAGTGGTGGGACCGGGTCTTCGCCGAGACCCCGGTCGGGCTGGAGACCCAGCGTGACGAGTACCTCGCCTACCGGGCGTCGTTCGAGGAGGCCTGATGGCGACCCTGACCATGGTGAAGGCGCTCAACGCCGGCCTGCGGCGCGCCCTGGCCGCCGACCCGAAGGTGCTGCTGGCCGGTGAGGACATCGGCAACCTCGGCGGCGTCTTCCGGGTCACCGAGGGCCTCAAGGCCGAGTTCGGCGGCGACCGGGTGATCGACTCCCCGCTGGCCGAGTCGGGCATCGTCGGCACCGCGCTGGGGATGGCCCTGCTCGGCTACCGCCCGGTGGTGGAGATCCAGTTCGACGGCTTCGTCTTCCCGGCGATGAACCAGCTGGTCACCCAGGTGGCCCGGCAGTACCACCGCTCCCACGGCCGGATGAACGTCCCGATGGTGCTGCGGCTGCCCTACGGCGGCGGGATCGGAGCGGTCGAGCACCACAGCGAGTCTCCGGAGACCTACTTCGCCCACAGCCCGGGCCTGAAGGTGGTCGCCTGCGCGACCCCGTCCGACGCCTACTGGATGATCCAGCAGGCGATCACCTCCCCCGATCCGGTCGTCTTCATGGAGCCCAAGCGGCGCTACCACGAGAAGGGCGAGGTGGACACCGAGGCGGTGCCGCTGCCGCTGCACCAGGCGAGGGTGGTCAAGCAGGGCACCGACCTCACCCTGCTGGCCTGGGGCGGCATGGTGCGGCCCTGCGTCGAGGCCGCGATGGTCGCCGCCGAGGAGGGCAAGAACCTCGAGGTGATCGACCTGCGCTCGATAGCCCCGCTGGACGACGACACGATCCTCACCTCGGTGGCCAAGACCGGCCGGGCGGTGGTGGTGCACGAGGCGATGCGGACCGCGGGGATGGGCGCCGAGATCGCCGCCCGGATCCAGGAGCGGTGCTTCTACGCGCTGCAGGCGCCCGTCCTGCGGGTGACCGGGTATGACATGCCCTACCCGCCGAACCGGACCGAGACCGAGTACCTTCCCGATCTGGACCGCGTCCTGGACGCCGTCGACCGGTCACTGGCGTTCTGAGGAGGCCCTGGTGTACGAGTTCAAGCTGCCCGATCCCGGCGAGGGCCTGATCGAGGCCGAGATCGTCTCCTGGAAGGTGAAGGTCGGCGACACCGTCGCGGTCAACGACATCCTGCTGGAGATCGAGACCGCCAAGAGCCTGGTGGAACTGCCCTGCCCCGCCGCCGGCACCGTGCTGGCGCTGTTGGTCGACGAAGGAGAGATGGTGGACGTCGGCACGCCGGTGATCCGGATCGGGGAACCCGGCGACATGCCGGACGGCCCCGCCCAGCCGGCGCAGGCGACCGGTGAGCCGGCCGTCACCGGTCAGGTGCAGGACGCCAACGGCGACGCCGTCGGGCCGGAGGCGCCGGTGGCGACCCTGGTCGGCTACGGCGCCAAGCCGGGCGCCATCGCCCGCCGCAGCCGCAAGCGCGCCGAGGCGGTCGCCGTCCCGGAGACCGACCAGGTCCAGGAGTCCTATGACACCGCCAACCCGGTCTCGCGTCCGATCGACCAGGTCGCCCCGCTCGGGCCGGTCGCGGCCAAGCCGTCGGGGGAGAGCCTGCCCCCGCCCGGCCAGCCCACCGGTGGCGGCGACCTGCCGCAGCCGCCGCTGGCCAAGCCGCCGGTCCGCCGGGTCGCCCGCGACCTGGGCGTCGACCTGACCACCATCGTCGGCACCGGCCCGGCCGGGCTGATCACCCACGAGGACGTGATCGCCGCCGCCAGCAACAAGGACGGGGCCGAGATCCCCGGCCACAGCCAGCGGGTGCCGTTGCGCGGGGTCAGGCGCGAGATGTTCCGCACCATGACCGAGTCGCTCAGCGTCCCGCAGGCCACCGCCTGGGTGGAGGTCGACGTCACCCGGACCATGGAACTGCTCGGCGTGCTGCGCGACCGGCCCGACTTCCGCAACCTGCGGGTCTCGCCGCTGCTGATCGTGGCCAAGGCGGCCTGCCTGGCGATCGCGCGCAACCCCGAGATCAACTCGAGCTTCGATCCCGAGCGCGAGGAGATCCTGGTCCACTCCGACATCAACCTCGGCATCGCGGCCGCCACCCCGCGCGGGCTGATCGTGCCCAACATCAAGCGGGCCAACCGGCTCGGCCTGCAGCAGTTGGCGGCCGCGCTGAACGACATGATCGCGCTGGCCAAGGAGGGTAAGGCCCAGCCGGCCGACTTCAGCCAGGGCACCTTCACGATCACCAACGTGGGGGTCTTCGGGGTGGACGCCGGTACGCCGATCATGAACCCCGGCGAGGCGGCGATCCTGTGCGTCGGCACCGTCGTGAGGCGGCCCTGGGTGGTCGGCAGCGGCGACGAGGAGCGGATCGAACCGCGCTCGGTGTGCACCCTGGCGCTGACCTTCGACCACCGCCTGGTCGACGGCGAGACCGGCTCGAAGTTCCTGGCCGACGTGGCGGCGATCCTCAACGATCCCGGGCTCGCGCTGCTCTTCTGAGCGCTCGTCGCGACCGGGCTAGAGTGTCGAGCCATGACACGTGACGCGGCCCGGGGTGCGGCGGGGGCCGACCCCACAGACCGTGCCCGGGCGCGGGTGCTGATCAGCGTTGCCGAGCTGGTCTCGGCACCCGACGGACCCGACGCCCCCCAGTTGCTCGACATCCGCTGGAACCTCGGCGCGCCCGAGGGTGCCGGACGGGTGCGCTACGCCGAGGGGCACCTCCCGGGGGCCGCCTTCCTCGACCTCGAGGAGGTCCTGACCGGGCCGTCCACCGACGCCTCGCTGGGCCGGCACCCGCTGCCGGACGCCGAACGGGTGGCGGCCGGCCTGGCCGCCGCCGGGATCGACGCCCGCCGCCCGATCGTGGTCTACGACCAGCCCGGCTCCTTCGCGGCCGGCCGCGCCTGGTGGGTGCTGGCCTGGCTGGGTGTGGAGGTCCGCGTGCTGGACGGCGGGATCGACGCCTGGCTGGCGGCTGGCGGCGAGCTGGAGTCCGGCGACCCGGTTCGACAACCGGCGCCCGCCGCCCGGCTGACCCCGGGCCACCTGCCCACCCTGGACGCCGACCAGGTCGCCGACTTCCCGGGCGTGCTGATCGACGTCCGGGCGCCGGAGCGCTTCCGCGGGGAGGTGGAGCCGCTGGATCCCCGCGCCGGCCACATCCCGGGTGCGGTCAACCGCCCGGTCACCGGCTTCTGGGACGACGAGGGCCGGCTCCCGCCGCCCGAGCGGCTGCGGGAACTGCTCGACCTGCCCGGCGACGGACCGGTGGCGGTCTACTGCGGCTCGGGGGTCTCGGCCGCCCAGGTGCTGCTCGCCCTGTCCAGCCTGGGGGTGGACGCCGCGCTCTACCCGCCGTCCTGGTCGGGCTGGTCCAGCGACCCGGATCGTCCGGTGGCGGTGGGCGGGTGATCGAGCCACCGACGGTGGCCACCACCAGGCTGGACCACATCGAGGCGAACCTGGCCGCGATCCGGCGTCACGTCGGCGACCGGGCGGTGCTGGCCGCGGTCAAGGCCGACGCCTACGGCCACGGCGCCGTCGAGGTGGCCCGCCACCTGCAGTCCACCGGCGCGGTCGACCAGTTCGGGGTGGCGACGGTGGGCGAGGGGATCGAACTCCGCCGGGCCGGGATCACCCTGCCGATCCTCAAGCTCTCGGTGGCGCGCGGGCCCGAGGTGGTCGCCGCCGTCGAGCACGACCTCGCACTGATCGGCATCGACGAGGCATCGATCGGGCAGGCCGCGGCCGCGGCCGCGGCGACCGGGCGCGAGGCGGTGCTGCACCTCAAGGTCGACACCGGGATGCACCGGCTCGGCTGTGAGCCGGCCGAGGCCGTCCGGCTGGCCCGGCTGGCCGACGCGACGAGAGGCGTCCGGCTGGTCGGGATGATGTCGCACCTGCCGATCTCGGACCATCCCCGCGGCCAGGAGTTCACCGCCGGCCAGATCGCCCTGTTCGGACGGGTCGCCGCCGAGGTCGAGGCCGCCCGCGGCCCGCTGCTGAAGCACCTGGCCAACTCCGGCGGGGTGCTGGCGCACCCCGACTCCTGGTTCGACATGGTCCGCCCAGGCGTCATGATCTACGGCTCCTACCCGGACCCGGAGGTCGCCCGGACGGTTCCGCTGCTGCCCGGGCTGGAGTGGCGAACCCGGGTCACCTTCGTCCACCCGGTGCGGGCGGGGGAGACCGTCGGCTACGGCCGGACCTGGACCGCGCCGCAGGACACCTGGGTCGCCACCATCGCCGTCGGCTACGGCGACGGCTACTCCCGTTCGCTGTCCAACCGGGGCCGGGTGCTGATCGGGGGCACCTCCTACCCGATCGTCGGACGGGTCAGCATGGACCAGACGATGGTCGACCTTGGCGCCGAGCCGACCGTGACGGTTGGTGACGAGGTGGCGCTGATCGGCACGGACGGGGACGAGGAGATCACCGCCGCCGAGCTGGCGGCCCTGCAGGGCACGATCGCCTACGAGGTGACCTGCGGGATCAGCAGCCGGGTGGCCCGCGCCTACCGGCGCTGAGGCTCAGCCGGCGAAGCGGGGGAGTTGCTGGCGGGCGACGAACTCGCGCCGCGCGTAACCGGCCAGACCCAGCGTGAGCAGGCCGTCCACCGCGGCGCCGACCCCGCCGCCGACCAGCGGGATCCGGCGCAGCACGATCACCGCCAGGTGCTTGCCGCCGAGCCGGCCGGTGAGGGAACCCGCGACCCGCTCGCTGATCTGGCGCTCCAGGTGCGGGTCGAAGACGGGCGCCGTGGCCACCGCCAGCGGCGTGGTCGGCAGCTTGCCGTCGGCCACCAGTTTGCGGACCTCGTCCTCGCCCAGCATCGCCAGCGCGATCGCGGCGCGGACCCGCCGATCGGTCACGTCGTAGCCACGCAGGTGCGCCACAGCGGCGACCATCCGGACGCTGAGCACGGCCATCCCGGCCAGGTTCGCCGGCAGCCCCACCCCGACGGTCACGAGGCCACCCACGCTGGTGACGAAGCCCTGGGCGGAGGCCAGTCCGATGTGCTGGGTCACGATGGAGTCGATCGCCGACTCCCGTTCCCCGCGCTCCTCGAGCTTCTTCGCCGCGGCGGCCCGCGCCCCGGGGAAGGTGGCGTTGCCGTCGATGCCGAAGTCGATGATCCGCCGCAGGACGCCGCCGGCGACCTCCGGAGTGCGTGCCACAAGTTGCTTGCCGATTTCGCCAGCGGTTGCCATGACCGTCCTTCCGACCCGTCCAGCCTACGCACGCTCCTCGCCCCGTCGACATGGTGGCCACCCCCGCCCCGACCCCGGTTCGACCCCGACGTCAGCCCGCGGTGGAAGAATCGCTGCATGTGGCGCTCAGCGATCTTCGGCCCGCCGCAGGACTGGCCGGACCAGGACCTGATCGCCTTCTCGACCGAGTTCGACGCCGACCTGGTGCTTGAGGCCTACCAGGCGGGCGTCTTCCCGATGCCGCTGCACTCCTCGGGGTTCAGCGAGATGGGGTGGTGGTCACCCACCCGGCGCGGCGTCCTCCCGCTGGATGCGCTGCGGATCACCCGCTCGATGCGCAAGTCGGCCCGCCACTACACCACCACCGTCGACCGCGCCTTCGACCAGGTGATCGCAGCCTGCGCCGACCCGGCCCGGCCCAGTGGCTGGATCGACGCCGACATCATGGCCGTCTACCGCCGGCTGCACGCCGCCGGGCGGGCGCACTCGGTGGAGACCTGGGACGCGTCCGGGCGGCTGGTGGGCGGGCTGTACGGCATCAGCCTGGGCGGGCTGTTCGCCGGTGAGTCGATGTTCCACGACCCCGACCGGGGCCGCGACGCCTCCAAGGTCGCGTTGATGGCGCTGGTCGACCTGCTGGCCGATGAGTTCGCAGAGGACCGGATCATCGACGTCCAGTGGCAGACTCCCCACCTGGCCAGCCTCGGCGTGATCGAGGTCGACCGGGCCGACTACCTGGCGCTGCTGGATGAAGCGCTGGACGTCCCCGAGCCGCGCTGGCCGCGCTGACCCGGGGTTCGCCACCCGCGACGCGGGCCGCGCCCGCGACTAGAGTTCCGGCATGCCTGAACTGCCCGAGGTCGAGGCACTGCGGGGCTTCCTCGCCGAGCACACCGTCGGCCGGGTTGTGGCCGATACCCAACTGGTCGCGTTCGCGTGCCTGAAGACGGTGGTGCTGCCGCTCAGTGCGCTGCACGGACTGGAGGTGGAGCAGGTCACCCGGCGGGGCAAGTTCCTCGCCCTGCAGGCCGGCGGCCTGTGGCTGGCCTTCCACCTGGCCAGGGCCGGCTGGCTGGTGTGGCGCGACGAGGTCCCCGCGGCCCCTGCCCGTCCCGGACGCGGCCCGCTCGCCTTCCGGCTGCGGCTGGACGATGACAGCGGCTTCGACCTGACCGAGGCCGGCACCCAGAAACGGCTCGCCCTCTACCTGGTCGCCGATCTGGCCGACGTGCCCGGGATCGCCTCGCTCGGCCCCGACCCGCTGGCCGACGCCTTCACCCCCGAGGCGCTGGAGCAGATCCTCACCGCGGCCGGACGCGCCCAGTTGAAGGGGGTGCTGCGTGACCAGCGGATCATCGCAGGCATCGGGAACGCCTACTCCGACGAGATCCTGCACACCGCCCGGCTGAGCCCGTTCAAGCCCGCCAACGGACTCGCCGACGACGAACGCGTCCGGCTCTACGAGGCGATCCGGGGCGAACTGGCGGCCGCCATCGAACGGGCCCGCGGGCTCGCCGCCCGCCAGCTCAAGGACGACAAGCGGTCCGGCCTGCGGGTGCACGGCCGCACCGGCCAGCCCTGCCCGGTGTGCGGCACCACCATCGCCGAGGTCTCCTTCGCCGACTCCTCGCTGCAGTACTGCCCCACCTGCCAGACCGGGGGGAAGCCGCTCGCCGACCGGCGGCTGTCGCGACTGCTGAAGTGACCCGGCGCGGGGCGGGGCCGGTAACGGTTGGGCAAAGAGGCCGGGCCGGGTACGGGGAAGACCGCCACGGGGGCTAGCCTTGGGCTGACCGGTCCACCCCCTGGAACCGGCACATCAACACCAGGAGCACCAGTGCTGGAGACCCAGGCACCGGCGTGGGCGCGCCTCGACGCTGCGGCGTGGACGCGCAATCCCGTCCTCGGGGTCTCCCTCATCGCGGCCAGCGCGGCGACCACCATCGCGGTTGGCGTCGCCGGGCCCAGTGTGGTGGCACTGGATCTTGGCGAGCGGAGCAGTGCGCTCCCGCCCTGGCACCTGCCGCCCGGGGCTGGTACGCCCAACGAACTCGTCGCGGTCATCCTGCTCTGGCTCGGCCTGATCGCCGGCACGATCGGGCTGTGGATCGCCTGGCGCGCGGTGGCCGACGGCTGGCGTCCGGACAACCGCAAATTGCTCGGCCTGGGCATCGGGCTCAGCGTCCTGACCGCCCTGGTGCTGCCGCTGACCTCGGCCGATGTGCTGATGTACGCCGCCTACGGGCGGCTGCAGGTGCTCGGGCTGAACCCCTACGACATCACGCCGGCGATGATCTTCCGCGAGGAGTTCGACCCCGTCCTGATCCTCACCGAGCGGCCCTGGCAGGACACGCCCAGCGTCTACGGCCCGATGGCCTCCGCCAGCCAGTGGGTGGCCGCTGCGCTGGGCGGCGAGAGCATGCACGACATCGTGTTCTGGCTGCAGGTGATCGCCCTGGTGCCGTTCCTGGTGATCGGCGTCCTGGCCTACCTGATGGCCCGCGGCGACCACGCCACCCAGACCCGCGCAGTGCTGTTCACCGTCCTCAACCCGCTGATGATCTGGTCGGTGATCGCCGGCGCCCACAACGAGGCCTTCACCCTCGTCTTCGCGATCGTGGGGCTCTGGTTCCTGCGCAAGCACCCGCTGCTGGCCGGGATCGGGATCGGCCTGGCCGGCACCGTGAAGGTGTCGCTGGTCTTCTACGGACTGGCGATGGTGTGGGGGTACCGCCGCGAGCCGCGCAAGCTGGTCTTCCTCCTGATCGGGGCGGCGATCCCGCTCGCGATCGCCTATGGCGTGCTGGTGCCGCGGGCCCTGTTCGCCGCCGCCCGCAACACCGGCTACATCTCGGCCGGCTCCTGGGCCCCGCCGCTGCACGGCCTGCTCTCCTTCGTGATGCCCGAACCGGTGGCCCGCAGCATCGTCGGTGTGCTCGGCTGGACCGGGATGGTCGTGATCGCCTGGATGCTCTCCCGTGTCCTGCCGTGGCACCTGGTGCCCGGCGTGGCGGAGACCACCAATCCCCGCCGCGATCCGCTGACGATCGCGGTGCGGACCGCCGCCCTCCTCACGGCCGCGTGGCTGATCACCTCGCCCTACACGCTGAGCTGGTACGACCTGATCACCTGGGTGCCGCTGGGGCTGATGGCCGCCTCGAAGCTGGAACCGCTGATGATGTGGCGCGGGATGTGGCTGTCGGTGGCCTATGTGACGGGCCGATCGGTCGAGTTCAGCGAGGGCATGCAGGTCGCCGCCTCGGTGATCCGTGACGGCCTGTGCACCGCCGCGCAGGTGCTGGTGATCGTCGCTATCGTGCGCTGGTGGTGGCAGGAGGGACGCGAGCTGCCGTCCTTCACCCGGCTCCGGGCCGCCTTCGCGCTGGTGGGCCAGCGCCACCTGCTGCCCCACGACTGAGCCGGGCCGGATCCGTCCGGCGCCGAGCACTACCCTGTCTGCGTGCTCGGATACTTCGGACCGGCGGGGACCTTCACCCACCAGGCGCTGCAGACCTTCAGCGACGAGGAGGCGATCCCGTTCGCGACGGTCGGCCAGGCCCTGGACGCGGTGCGCAGCGGCGCCGTCGAGGGTGCCCTGGTGCCGATCGAGAACTCGGTCGAGGGCGGTGTCAGCGTCACCCTCGACAGCCTGTCGAACGGCCGGCGGCTGATGATCGTCCGCGAGGTGATCCTGCCGGTGGAGTTCACCCTGTTCGGACGGCCCGGCGCCACGCTGGGCGAGGTTCGTCGCGTCCTCACGCACCCGCACGCCGCCGCGCAGGTGCGCCACTGGTTGGCCGCCAACGTCCCGCTGGCCACCGTCACCGAGGGCGGGTCCACCGCGGCCGCCGCCCAGGAGGTGTCGGATCCGACCTCGAAGTACGACGCCGCCGTCTGTGCCGAGGTGGCCGGACGGCTGTACGGGCTGACCGCGCTGGCGACCGGGATCGCCGACAACCCGTCTGCCGTGACCAGGTTCGTGCTGGTCTCGCGTCCGGCGCCGCCGCCGCCGCCCACCGGCGCCGACAAGACCACCCTGGTGGCCTACATGCACGCCGACCGGCCCGGTGCGCTGCTTGAGATCCTGGAGCAGTTCGCCGGCCGCGGGGTGAACCTGTGCCGGATCGAGTCCCGTCCGACCAAGACCGGGCTGGGCAATTACTGCTTCTCGATCGACGCCGAAGGCCACCTGCGCGACCCGCGGCTGGCCGAGGCGATGATGGGCCTGCACCGGATCTGCGAGGACGTGGTCTTCCTGGGCTCCTACGCCCGCGCCGACGGCGTCCGTCCCAAGGTCGGACGGGGGTTCACCGATGCCGACTTCACCGATGCCAAGGCCTGGTTCGCCTCCCTGGTGAACCCCGAGGACGACGTTCTCTGACCCCACCTTTCGCCGAGGGCGAGCGGGGAGGGCGGGGCCGGCCAGGGATGGATAGGCTTGTTGACCGTGATCGATCCGAAGCTGCTGCGCACCGACCCTGACCGCATCCGCCGCTCGCAGGAGGCCCGGGGTGAGTCGGTCGCGCTGGTCGACGATCTGGTCGCCGCCGACGAGGCCCGACGGGCCGGGATCGCCGCCTTCGAGAACCTGCGCGCCGAGCAGAAGGCCGTCGGCAAGCAGATCGCCAAGGCGTCCGGGGAGGAGAAGGCAGCCCTGCTGGCCCGCACCAAGCAGCTGGCGGCCGACGTGAAGGCCGCCGAGGCCGCGGCGGGTGCCGCGGGTGAGCGGTTCGACGAGCTGATGGCCCAGCTGCCCAACCTGGTCGCCGAGGACGTGCCGCGCGGCGGCGAGGACGACTTCACCGTGCTGGAGACGATCGGCACCCCGCGCGACTTCGAGGCCGAGGGGTTCACCCCGCGCGACCACCTCGAGCTGGGCGAGTTGCTCGGTGCCATCGATATGGAGCGCGGCGCGAAGGTCTCTGGCTCGCGGTTCTACTTCCTGACCGGGATCGGCGCCCAGCTCGAGCTCGCCCTGCTCAACCTGGCGATGACCAAGGCCGCGGAGTGGGGCTTCACCCCGATGATCCCGCCGGCGCTGGTGCGCCCCTCGGCGATGGAGGGGACCGGCTTCCTCGGCCAGGCCGCGCAGGACGTCTACCACCTGCCCGCCGACGACCTCTACCTCGTCGGCACCTCCGAGGTCGCGCTGGCCGCCTACCACTCCGAGGAGATCCTGGACGCGGCCACGCTGCCGCGCCATTACGTCGCCTTCAGCCCCTGCTACCGCCGCGAGGCCGGCGCCTACGGCAAGGACACCCGCGGGATCTTCCGTGTCCACTGGTTCGACAAGGTCGAGATGTTCGTCTACTGCGACCCGGCCGAGGCGCAGCAGCACCACACCCGCCTGCTGGGCTTCGAGAAGGAGTTCATCAGCGCGCTCGAGCTGCCCTTCCAGGTGCTCGACGTCGCCTCCGGTGACCTGGGCATGAGCGCCGCCCGCAAGTACGACTGCTATGCCTGGCTCCCCACCCAGAACCGGTACCGCGAGATCACCTCGACCTCGAACTGCACCGAGTTCCAGGCCCGCCGGCTGAACATCCGGATCCGCGACGGCGAGGGCGTGAAGTCCGCCGCCACCCTCAACGGGACCCTCTGCGCGATGACCCGGATGATCATCATGCTGCTGGAGAACCACCAGCAGGCCGACGGCTCGGTGTACATCCCGGCCGCGCTGCGTCCCTATCTCGGCGGACGCGAGGTGCTCAGCCCGCTCGCCTGACCGACCGGCGTCGGACGGACGCGCCGCGT
Source organism: Actinomycetes bacterium (assembly GCA_023436925.1). Taxonomy (GTDB): domain Bacteria; phylum Actinomycetota; class Actinomycetes; order Propionibacteriales; family Propionibacteriaceae; genus Propionicimonas. The sequence continues at coordinate 4,677 of JAEZHJ010000145.1, read as the reverse complement.
TCAGCTGCCCGACATCCGGCCTCCACCGGAGGTTTCCGCCCCAGGGCTACCCTTGGGGGAAGATGAGAAACGGTAAGAAGGCGGCCAGGGGGCCGCAGGCGGCTTGGAGGCCGCAGTTGGTAGCACTCGACATCGACGGCACGCTGGTCGATCACGAGGGAAGGCTGCCCGACAGTGTCCGTCGGAGTGTCCGACGCATCGTGGACGCGGGAGTGCCCGTCGTCCTCGCCACCGGTCGTAGCTGGCATGCCACGCGACCGATCTTCGAAGAACTCGACCTGCCCCGCGGCCCCGTCGTCGCCTCGAACGGGGCGGTGTGTCTGCAGTTCCCGCCCGTGGAGTTCCAGCAGGTGGTGACCTTCAACCCGGCGAACGTGATCGAACGGGTGCTCCAGGAGCACCCGCGAGCCGCGCTGGCCGCGGAGGTGATCGGCGAGGGGTACCGGGTCACCAAGCACTTCCCCGACGGCGACCTGACCGGCTCGATCCGGGTGGTCAGTCCGGACGACCTGGCCGGCAGCGACGTCACCCGGATCGTGGTGCGCGACCCGGAGGCGTCCGACGACGACTTCATCGCGCTGGCCGCCCGGCTGGGCCTGCACGGCGTGAACTACTTCGTCGGCTGGTCGGCCTGGCTCGACATCGCCCCGGCCGGGGTGAACAAGGCGCTGGCCCTGGTCGAGGTCGCCCAGAGCCTGGGGGTCGAGCGCGAGAACGTGCTGGCCCTGGGCGATGGCCGCAACGACATCGAGATGCTGGCCTGGGCCGGACGCGGGGTCGCCATCGGCGACGCCTCGCCCGAGGTGCAGGCGGCAGCCGACGAGGTCACCGGCTGCTTCGCCGACGGCGGCACCGCCGCGGAGCTCGACCGCTGGTTCGGCCCGGGTGCCTGACCAGGTCCTGATCATCACGGACCGGCTGGTGATCCGCCGGTTCGAGCCGAGCGACGGCCCGGGGCTCTACTCCTACCTCTCCCGGCCGGAGGCGGTCGCGTTCGAGCCGTACCCGGTGCAGTCGCTGGAGCAGTGCGAGACCGAGGCCCGCCGCCGGGCGGTCGACCCCGACTTCTTCGCGGTCTGCCTGGCCCGGACCGGCGACCTGGTCGGCAACCTCTACTTCCACGCCGAGCCGCCGTTCGACCAGGGCCGCTACGAGCTGGGCTACGTCTTCCACCCGGACCGCTGGGGCCACGGGTATGCGACCGAGGCGGTCAGCGCGCTGCTCGCCACCGCCTTCGGTCAGTGGGGCGTCCGCCTCGTCACCGCGCACTGCGACCCCGAGAACACTGCGTCCTGGCGGCTGCTCGAACGGGTCGGGTTCACCCGGGTCGAACTCCTGCGCGGCGCCGCGAGCTTCACCACCGACGCCTCAGGTGCGCCGGTGTGGCACGACGCCTACCGCTACGAGCTGGCCGGGGGAGGCGCGGCCTCGTCCTCCTGAGCGGGGCCGGCCGCGTCGAGCAGCCGCTGCCCTATGCTCCGGGCGGCCGCGCGCACCTCGGCGCCGGACACGATGGTGAACTCGACCGGCAATCCGGCCAGCACCTCGGCGTACCAGTAGGGCGAACTGGTGGTGCCGACCAGCCGGCACGTCGTCGCGTCCACGGCCTCGACCCGGCCGACCGAGCGCGGCAGCCATTGCACCGCCTGTTCCACCGGGGCCTGGATCACGACCTCGGTGGGGAACTCCCAGCCCGCGGCCAGGTTCTCCTCGAGCGCGACCACCGGGTCGAGGTCCGTCGGCGGCTCGAAGGTCTCCTCCAGCACCTCGACGTCGCGCACCCGGTCTAGCCGGTAGGTGCGGATCGCCTGGCTCTTGACCAGCCGGCACAGCAGGTACCAGCGTCCGTGCCGGGCGACCACCGCCCACGGCTCCGCCTCGGTGACCCATTCCGAGCCGGCCCCCGTCCGGTAGCCCAGCCGGATCACCCGCCGCCCGGCCGAGGCCTCGACCAGCAGCGAGGTGGTGGTCGGATCGGGGCGGGCGGCGCTGCGGTCCGGGACGGCCCGGGCAGACCTTCGCACCGCTTCGGCCTTCCGGGCGACCGGCTCCGGCAGGGCCCGCAGCAGCTTGCCCAGCGCGCTGCCCACCGGGTCGGACGGGTCGGCGGCGTCATAGTTGGCGTCCACGGCTGCCATCACCAGCCCGAGCGCCTCGGTGGCGCTGAAGATCAGCGGCGGCAGCCGGACGCCGCGACCGACGGTGTACCCGCCGTACGGCCCGCGCTCGGACAGGATCGGGATCTCCGCCTCGCGCAGGATGCCGACGTAGCGACGGGCGGCGCGCTCGGTGACCCCCAAGGAACTCGCGAGCCGGTCGGCGGTGAGGCCCGGGTTGGCCTGGATGAGTTCGAGCGCCAACAGGGCGCGCGAGGTGGGGGTGGTCTCGGAGATTCTGGAATTTCCTGCAGGATTCATGGAAATCCCCCTTGCCTACCGGAAGTAGAACGTCCGGAACCCACCCTAGCTTGAGGTCATGACAGCACGAACCCTTCCGGTCACACCCCCGTGGGTCGGGCTCAGCCTGGTCCACCAGCCCACGTCCCGGATCCTGGTGCCGGCGGCACCGGCCCCCGCGGTCTCGCCCCTGCAGCGGCTGGCCACCTGGTGGCGCAGTTCCCTGTCCCCGCGCATCCATTGGGAGGAACGCGACCGGCTGCGCCAGTCGGGATTCCCGCTCTACGTCGATGCCTACACCTGGCTGCCCCGGCCGCTGACCGGCGGGAGGCGCAATGACTGGTGAGCTGCGGCTCGACAGCCGCATCGAGGAGGTAGTCGCCGGGGACGAGGCGGAGACCCTGGTCTTCGCGCTCGACCGGGCGCGGGCCCAGTTCGCCTGGAAGGTGGACGGGTTGGACGCCGCGGCACTGCGCCGGGAGTTCCCGCCCTCGGCGATGACGCTGGGCGGCCTGATCAAGCACCTCGCGCTGGTCGAGGAGCTCAGCGTCTGGCGTGACCTCACCGGTGAGCCGCCGGGTGACCCATGGCGCCAGGAGGACTTCGACGCCGACCCGGAATGGGAGTGGCACTCGGCCGTCGACGACTCCCCGGCCGAGCTCTACGCGTTGTGGCGCTCCGCCGTGGCGAAGGCCCGCCGGGCCTGGGACGAGGTCCTCTCCCGCGGCGGGCTCGAGCAGTCCTCCCGCATGGTGTGGCAGGACGGCAGGTCGCCCAACCTGCGTCGGGTGCTGACCGATCTGGTCGCCGAGTACTCCCGCCACGCCGGCCACGCCGACCTGTTCCGCGAGGCGATCGACGGGCTGGTCGGCGAGGACCCGCCGCAGGTCTGAACCGTGGAGCTGAGCTTCGTCGGCGAGTTGGTGGAGTGGCGCGGGCCGGCGCCGTTCTACTTCGTGGTGATCCCGGCCGACGAGAGTGATGCCATCGCCGCGGTCGCGACCGCGTTCACCTACGGCTGGGGAGCGATCCCGGTCCGCGCCACCGTGGCACAGACCGGGTTCGCCACGTCCCTGTTCCCGCGGCAGGGGCGTTACCTGCTGCCGCTGAAGGCCGCCGTCCGGTGCCCGGCCGGAATCGAGGTGGGCGACCGGGTGGCGGTCGAACTCAGCCTCGTCCCGGCCTGAGCCGGATCAGGCGACCCGTTCGCCGCTGCGTTCCCCGACCACCATCGCCCGGGCCGCCAGCACGGCGGCCGGGGTGGGCCGGGCGGACGGTGCCGCGGTGGCGCCGGCGCCGGCCCGGGCCCGCCGCAGGTGTCGCTTCACCGTCGACAGCGAGCAGCCGAGCCGTTCGGCCAGGACCTCCAGGCTGGCCTCGGGATGTGCCCGGCGGAGCCGCAGCACCTCCGCCTGCGTCAGCCGGTTGCCCTCGCGGGTGGTGCCGGCGAACTCGCCGAGGTCCTGCGGACCCACCTCGATCCCGAGCAGCCGGCGCATCCGGGAGCGCTGGCTCGGGGTGGTGCCGCCGGCGACTCCGGCGACGTCATGCTCGACCACCGCCGAGTACAGGCAGCGTTCCATCAGGGGACAGCTGGTGCAGTGCCCGACGGCCCGGGTCAGCAGCCGGTGGGCCTCCAGCTGGTCGGTCCGTGCGGAGCCGCGCGGGTCCTCGACGAGCGGATGCTGGAAGACCTCCGGAGCGGCGACACAGGGCGCAGGGTGTGACGACATCTGATGCCTTTCTCATGGTGACGAACCTTGGACGCACGACAGGCCCATTCGGTTGCACCCAATCGCCAGCAATCGCCGGAGCCGTGCTGTCTCAGGTTAGGGTTGCCTCAGGCGTCGGGAGGAGAGGGGCCCATGCTGCATCCCTACATTCGGGAGCCGGACTGGCTCACCCGCATGAAGGACGGCACGATCAAGCAGCTCAATCCGTTCACCGGCACCGAGGTCTGGACGGTGGCCGGACGCGGGAACCGTCCGCTCGGGGTGCACCTGCCCGACCCCGTCCCGCTCGACCCGGCGCTGCGCGGCCGGCACTGCGCCTTCTGCGAGCAGCGCTACCTGGAGACGCCGCCGGAGAAGTCACGGGTGGTCAGGACCCCCGAGGGTGGCTGGGAGACCCGCTACCGCACTCCGGCCGAGGAACTGAACCAGACGGTCGCCGAGTTCCGCCGCGTCCCCAACCTGTTCGAGATCCTCTCCTACGACTACTGGCACCTGAACTACGGCTACGAGCTGCCGGCCCTGGTCAGGGAGCGCAAGGAGGCCTACCT
>JAEZHJ010000061.1 GCA_023436925.1 Actinomycetes bacterium | reverse complement strand
CCATCGAGGCGGTGATGGAGCGGCGCTCGGGCGGCAAGATCATGGTCTACCCCGCCCTGCCCGACCTCGGGCTGGTCCGGCTGGCCGACCTGCCCTCCGTCCTGCCCGCAGTGGCGGCCGCGATGGTGGACGGGCTGTGGACGGCCGAGGCCGAGCGCCTGCTGCTCGCCACCGCGGGAGCCCGGCAGCCCTGATCCGCGCGGCGTTCCGCGTCCTGAACCACTGATCCGGGTCCGTTCCGCGACCCCGCGCACCCTGGAGGCCAGCCATGGTCCCGCGCCCGCCGCAGCGCAATCGCGACGCGGTGTCCCTCGACCCCGCCCACCCGGTGAAGTCGATGCTGCGGCTGGTCACCGGGCAGCCCTGGCAGCTGGTGGCGACCCTCGGCCTGTTCGTGCTGAAGGACGTCCCGGTCTGGGTGATCCCGGTGTCGACCTCGCAGATCATCGACGCCGTGGTCTCCGGCGCCGGCGTCGGCCAGATCCTGCTCTGGGCGGGGATCGCGATCGCCGCCGTGTTGTCGAACTATCCCTCCTCGATGGGCTTCGTCCGGTTGTCGAGCCGGATCTTCCGGGGCGCGGCAGCCCGGCTGCGGGAGGCGGTGTCGGCCCGGCTGCAGGTGCTGCCGCTCTCCTTCCACCAGCGGACCAGCCCTGCTGTGGTGCAGAGCAAGCTCGTCCGCGACGTCGAGAATGTCGAGACGACCCTCGCCGGCAGCCTGCCCGCCTCGGTCTCCGCGCTCGGCATCCTGGTCGGGGCGACCGCCATGACCGCCTGGCTGGTCCCGGTCTTCCTGCCCGTGTACGTCGTCGTGGTCCCGATCGCGGCGACCCTGCTGGCGACCGGACGCCGCCGGCTCCAGGCCAGCAATGAGGAGTTCCGCCGGGAGGTGGAGGAACTCTCCCACGCCGTCGGCGAGATGGTCTCGCTGAACCCGATCACCCGTGCCCACGGCCTCGAGCAGGTCGCCCACCGGCGGCTGGTGGCCCGGGCCAACCTCGTGCGCGACACCGGACGCCGGCTCGACCTGCACACCGGACGGTTCGCGGTGGGGTCGTGGGTGTCCTACCAGACCCTCGGGATGGTCTGCCTCGCCCTGGCCGCGATCGGATCGGTGACCCGGTTCGTGCCCGTCACCGCCGGCCAGATCGTGCTGCTGTCGAGCTACCTCGCAATGCTCACCAATGCGATCGTGTCGATCTTCGGGCTGGCCCCGGTCATCACCAAGGGGATCGAGTCGGTCCGCTCCCTCGCCGAGGTGCTCGGCTCCGACGAGGTCGAGAACCCGGGCGGCACCCGGCAGGTCGGGGCCGTCACGGGTGCCCTGGCCTTCGACGGCGTGACGCTGCGGTTCCCCGGCGCTGCCCGTCCGGCGCTGGACGGAGTCACGCTGTCGGTCGCCCCGGGCGAGAGCGTCGCCCTGGTCGGCGCCTCGGGGGCCGGCAAGTCGACGATGCTCAACCTCGCCGTCGGGCTGATCCGGCCGGACTCCGGAACCGTCAGCATCGACGGAGCAGACCTCGCCGGGATCGACCTGGGCAGCTACCGCCGTCAGGTCGCCGTCGTCCCCCAGGAGGCGGTGCTGTTCCGCGGCAGCGTCTACGACAACGTCACGTATGGACTCCCGGAGGCCACCCCGGCGCTCGTCGAGCGGGCCCTGGCCGACGCCAACGCGCTCGACTTCGTCAGGGCGCTGCCGCAGGGCTGGGACACCCCGGTCGGGGAGCGCGGCGCCACCCTGTCCGGTGGCCAGCGGCAGCGGATCGCGATCGCCCGCGCGCTGATCCGCGACCCGCGGGTGCTGATCCTGGACGAGGCGACCTCCGCCCTCGACACCGAGTCGGAGCGGCTCATCCAGGCCTCGCTGGCCGGCCTGATGGCCGGCCGCACCACCTTGATCGTCGCCCATCGGCTTTCGACGGTGCGCCACGCCACCCGGATCCTGGTCTTCGACCGCGGCCGGATCGTCGAACAGGGCAGCCACGAGGAACTCGTGGCGGCGTCCGGCCGCTACGCGGCCCTGCTCGCCGCCCAGCTGCGCTGACCCGCGCCGCCGATCGCCGCGCTTGGGGGCGGCTCAGCGCGTGGGAGCCAGCACCTCGACCTGGCGCAACACGGCGGGGCCGCCGAGGTTGCGCAGCACCAGGCGGGTGACCGGTGCCGTGGCCGCGAGCCGGAACGGACGGGTCTGGCGCGGCCAGCGGAAGACCGCCGCCTCGATCCGGGCCAGCCCATGGCCGTCGTCGGCCGATTCGATCGCCCAGGCTGAGGCCACGGTTGCCGGGTCGTCGCCGCAGGTCAGGGTCAGCAACTCCGGCACGACGGGGCCGTCCAGGCCGAGCTCGATCACACCGCCGGGCGGCACCGTGACGTCGGTGGCTCCGCGGTCGTCCACCAGCGCCGGCGCGGGCCGGGAGCCGACCTGCGCCGAGCGGGCGGCGTCCGCGAGCCGACGCGGAGCCGCCCCGGCCGGGGTCAGCGAGCGCGGCGGGGTAGCCGTCAGCGCCCAGGCCGGCTCGCGCCCGAGCTCGACGACGATGTTCGCCCCCGCGGCGACCACCGGGAACGGCACCGCACGCGACGTCCACGGCTGCCCGTTCACGCTCACCGACTGGATATGGTCCTGGCCGGGGGCGTTGCCACGGGCCTCGACGACCAGCTCGCCGCCGGGCAGCCGGACGCGCATCCGGTCGAAGCTCGGCGCGCACAGCACGTACTCGCCGCTACCTCCCCACAACGGGTACAACCCGAGCGCCAGGAAGAACCACCACGCCGACATCTCGCCGTTGTCCTCATCGCCGGGATAGCCCTGGCCGAGCTCGCTGCCGAGGAAGAGCCGCCGGACGCACTCCCGCGCGATCGGGTCGAGCCGGTGCGGGCGGTCGGAGAAGCAGTACATGAACGGGATGTGGTGCGCGGGCTGGTTGGACGGCCCGAACATGCCGAGCCGGACGTTCCTCGCCTCGGTCATCTCGTGGATGATCTGCCGGTACCACCCCTGCGAGGCCGCGGTGGCCCGCTCCGGGGTGCTGAAGAAGGCGTCCAGCCGGTCCCCCAGCCCGGCCGGCCCGCCCTGTAGGTGGGCGAGCCCGTGCCCGTCGTGGGGGGCGGTGAACCGCATCCCCCATGCGTTCGTCTCGGTGTAGTCCCCGCCCCAGGCCGCCGGGTCGAAGCCGGACGCCATCCGGCCGGCGGCATCCCGTCCGCGGTAGAAGCCGGTGCCCGGGTCGAACAGCAGGGCGTGGTTGGCCGCCCGCGCCCCGAACCAGTCCCGCTCCGCCAGTCGGTCGGCGTGCTCGGGGTGACCGGCACCGAGTCGCTGCGCCCGCAGTGCGGCGAACTCGGCCAGGCAGGCGTCGCTGATCGCGTTCTCCAGCGACCACGACATCCCCTCGTGGACCCCGCTGTCGATGTACCCGGTGAAGATTCCGGTCGCCAACCCCTTGCGTCCGACCGCCGGTACGGGGGCGGGGACGCTGGCGTTCTTCAGCGCCGAGTCGTAGGCCGCCGCCTCGTCGGGCAGTGGGACACCGTTCACCGCCGCATCGGCCAGCAGGTTGTCGCTGCTGGTTCCCACCATCAGGTCGGACGGGCCGGGGGAGGACCACCGGGCCATCCAGCCGTCCACCCGGAAGTGCTCGACGAAGCCGTCGGCGTGGGCCGCGGCCAGGTCGGGGCGCAGCAATTGCAGGGCGGGCCAGATCGTCCGGTAGGTGTCCCAGAACCCGTTCGACACCGAGCGCCGGCCCTCGATCACCTCGACTGCGCCGTCGGGCCCGCGGTGGGCGTACCGCGGCGAGCCGTCCGGCCCCGGCTCGTGGGCGATGTTGGGGAACAGGAACATCCGGTACAGGTTCGACAGCAGGGTCGTCGTGGTGTCCGGGGTGGCGCCGTCGATCCTGACCAGGCCCAGCAGCTCGTCCCAGGCGGCCGCGGCCGCCGCGGCGACCGAAGCGACGCTGCTGCCCGGGGGGAGTTGGCCGAGGTTGGCGGTGGCCTGGGCCGGGCCGAGGAAGGAGGTCGCTAGGCGCATCGTCACCCGGTTGCCCTCGCCGGCGAACTCGACGATCCCGTGGACCCCCTCTCGGCCGTCGACCCCGACGCGGACGGCACGCTTCACCGGCCGGTCGAACTCGGCCCGGAAGTGCAGCGGGACGGCACCGGTCGTCATGTCGCTGGCGCCGCGGGCGATGCCGGTGACGATTCCGTCCCTGGCCGCCGACAGGTCGAGTTCGCCGTGGGCGTCGATCTGGTCGAAGACGATCGCGGGGATCCCGTCGGGGCGGCTGAACTCGGCGATCAGGCCGTGGCTGGTGGGGGCGAGGGCTGCCTGCGTCCCGTCGGCGAAGGTGACCCGATAGGTGTGCGGACGGGCGAACTCGTCGCCGTGGCGGAACCGCAGCCGGCGGGCGGCCCGTCCGGCCCGCGCCGGGTCGCCGGTAGGCGCCGCGGGGAAGAACTGGACCACCCCGTGGTCGCCCATCCACGGGCTCGGGACATGGGTGACGGCGAACGCCGCCAGCCCCTGCGACCCGTCCGGATCGATGCCGAGGTGCCAGTGGTAGGCCTGCCCGAAGGTCGCGGGGTCGCTGACCGGGGTGACCATGCAGAAGGACTGCGACAGCGACACCATCGGCACCGTCAGGCCGCGGGAGAGCTGGTTGGTGGAGTGGCTGCCGCGGGTCGTCAGGGCGCGGCCGGCGAGGCTGCCGTCCCCGGCGGTGATCAACCCGAGCGGACCCTCGGCCGGGTCGCCGATGCCGACCAGCTCGATCCAGCCGGTCCCGGCCGCTGCCTGGGTCACCACCTCGACGGCGGTCACGGTGCG
>JAEZHJ010000041.1 GCA_023436925.1 Actinomycetes bacterium | reverse complement strand
GAGTTTCGTCCCAAAGGCGCTGGGTACCGGGCGTGGAATCCACTGCGGCAAGCAAAGACAGCTGCCCAAGGCAGACAACGACGGGAGTAGCGATGACGCAGGAGAACACCGGGGCCGGTGCCCAGATCCCCACAGAGAACCCCACCGGACAGCCCGGCCACCCCAGTGGCCAGCCCACCTATTCGGCCGGGACCACCCCAGGCTCGACGAGCCAGTACCCGACGACCTCGCCGGGTACGGACCCCGTGACCCCGCCCTCCGCAAGCGGCGCTGGGACCGGGTCGGGCAGCACCGGCGCCGGGGGCAGTGACACCCGGCAGCGGGTCGCCGAAGGCGTCGAAGGCGTCAAGGAAGCAGCGGCCGGCGGCGTCGCCGAGGTCCGCGAGACGGCGATGGAGCGCGGCGGTGATGTCGCCGCCGTGGCCAAGGACGAGCTGTCCAAGGTGGCGGACGAGGCCCGCACCCAGGTCCGCAACTTGTGGTCGCAGACCAGCCAGCAGCTCAGTGAGCAGGCCGGCGCCGGTCAGCACCAGTTGGCCGACCTCCTGCACTCGCTGTCCGGTGAACTGGGCGAAATGGCGTCCCGGTCCGACCAGGACGGCCCGCTGACCGCGCTGGCCCGGCAAGGCGCCTACCGCGGCGGCGAGCTGTCGCACTGGCTCAGCACCGCCGAGCCGAGCGACGTGATGGCAGAGATCCGTCGGTTCGCCCGGCGTCGTCCGGTCGTGTTCCTGGCCGGGGCGCTGGCCGCGGGCATCGTGGTCGGCCGGCTCAGCCGCGGCCTGATGGCGGGCTCGTCGTCGAGCGGACGCCCGCAGTTGCCGTCCGACCCGCCCAGCCCGGCGATCTCGGAGGGCTACGGGCCCAGCTACGCCAACACCGGCACCACGCCGGTGGCAGGCCAGGCCTCCGACCCGTACTCCGGCTACGCAACCGGCGTCCGGCCGGAGACAGCGGGAGCGGCCGGGGCGGCCGGATCGGCGGGCGTCGGTGGCCCGGGCGACTCCGCCGTCCTGGCCGGTCAGACCGCCGCCGACCCCTACACGCCCGGTGGCTCACCCGCCCCGGGGCTGGGCGGCGTCGGGTCGACTGAGCCGGGGGTCCGGTGATGACCCTCCCCCCGGACGCCCCGCTGCCCACCCGCAGCACCACGGCGGGTGTCGACCCGAGCCTGGCCGCCGTCGACCCGACCATGGGCGGCACCCCGAGTCGGGCCGTCCAGGACCGGTCGATCGGTGAGGTGATGGGCGACATCAGCCGGGACCTGTCGACCCTGATGCGTCAGGAAGTCGCTCTGGCCAAGGCCGAGATCAGCGACTCCGCCAGCAAGGCCGGCAAGGCGACCGGCATGTTCGCCGGGGCGGCGACCGCCGCCTTCCTGACGCTGCTGTTCCTCTCGGTCGCCCTCTGGCTGGCACTGAGCACTGCGATCGGCCTGGGCTGGTCCGCGATCGTCGTCGCCCTGGTGTGGGCGATCGTCGCGGCCGTCCTGGCCTTCACCGGCCGGTCCGAGCTGAGCCGCGTCCGCGGCCTGCCGAAGACCGCCGAAACCGTGAGCAAGATCCCCAACGCCCTCAAGGGCAATGAAGAGGAGAACCGATGACCACCGATCCGACACGGTTGCGGACCGAGATCGAGCAGACCCGGGCGAGCCTGTCCGACAACGTCGACGAGCTGGCCTACCAGGCCAACCCGGTCCACATGGCCCAGCGCCAGGTCTCGAAGGCGAAGGCCTTCGGCTCCCGGCTGCTGGATCGCATCCTCGGCAGCGCCGAGGACCTCAAGGACAGCGCCGTCGGCGCCGTCCACGACACCGCAGAGGGCATCTCCGATCGCGCCTCCGACGTCGGGCACGGGCTGTCCGACCTGCCGCAGGCGGCGAAGGAGCAGACCCAGGGCAACCCGTTCGCCGCCGGAGCGGTCGCCTTCGGGATCGGCCTGCTGATCGCGTCCGCCTTCCCCGCCTCCCGCAAGGAGCAGGAGCTCGCGGAGAACCTCAAGGAGCAGGCGCGCCCGCTCACTGACCAGGTCAGCGCTGCGGCCAAGGAGGTGGCCGACAACCTGGCCGAGCCTGCCAAGGAGGCCGTGGAGTCCGTGAAGGGGTCGGCCACCGAGGCGGCCCAGACGGTGCAGGCCGAGGCCACTGACGCCGCTGCCGAAGTCAGGGACACCGCCTCGTCCTCCGCGTCCCAGGTCACCGACCAGGCCCGGGACACCGCCCGCCAGGCGAGGGAGCAGTAATCCGGCAGCGCTCCCTCTGCCCTCCGAGGCTCCCCGGCTCCCGAGCCGGGGAGCCTCTTCATCTCCGCCTCCTGGCCCCCTCCCCGAGCAGGGGCGGCCGTCGGCACGGTCAGGGCCGCGTCGGAGGGCCCGCCGCGCGGGGATAGGATCCTTCGGTGCCCGAGGTCATCATCAACCAGTTCGATCCCGCCCAGGACGTCGAGGCGGTCGTCGCCTTCCTGGCAGCCAACTCCTTCCCATTCCACGTCCGGACGCGGGTCGCCGAGGCGGACGCCCGCAAGCGGGTCGAAGCGGGCAGTTACTGGTCTGAGGAGAGCATCGGCCACTGGGTCGAGGTGGACGGTGAGCGCGTCGGGATCGTGATCCTGGAGGACGTCGAGGACATCGAGGACGGCGGCGCCCCGCTGTTCGACCTGCGACTGGCCGAGAGCGCCCGGGGCCGCGGGCTCGGGGCGCCGGTGCTGCGGGCCTTCACCAGCCACGTCTTCACCCGGTATCCCGAGCTGCGCCGGATGGAGGGCCAGACCCGCCAGGACAACACCGCGATGCGGAAGGTCTTCGTCCGCTCCGGCTGGGTGAAGGAGGCCCACTACCGCGAGGCCTGGCCGGTCGACGGCGGCGAGCCGCAGGCGTCGGTGGCCTACGGCATCCTGCGCCGGGACTGGGAGACCGGGACGACTACGCCGGTCGACTTCGACGACCTGCCCGCCTGACGCCGTGGCCTGCCTGCCTG
>JAEZHJ010000177.1 GCA_023436925.1 Actinomycetes bacterium | reverse complement strand
ACCATCGCGGCCGCCACTGCGGGCAGGACGGAGGGCAGGTCGGCCAGCCGGACCAGCCCGAGGTCGGGCAGGGCGGGGTAGACCATGATCTTGCCGCCCGAGCGCCGCTCCATCACCGCCTCGATGGCGTCGGTGAACCCCGCCATCCCGCAGACCGCGTCGAGGGAGACGAGGGTGTCGATGGTGCCGTCCTCGATCTTCGCCAGCACCGTCGCCATGTCCGCGGTGCTCGAGCCGGAGCTGCCCATCAGGAAGACCTGTTCTGCGATCAGGTGCTGCAGGTCGAGCTCCGCCCGCGTCCCGGCGGGGATCCCGGCGAAGGCGTTCACGATCCCGCCGCTGGTGCACCGGCTGACAGCCTGGGCGACGAGCGCTGGCACCGGGACCATGCAGACGATGTAGCTGTACCCGGACGCCAGCGGCTGCTCGCCGGTGTTGAGGTACCGCATCGGGATGCCCTGCGCGTCGGCCAGCGGGGCGACCACCTCGGCCAGGTGGGCGAGCCGGTCGTCGCTGAGGTCTGTGGCGTCGATGCTGATCCCCGGCACCCCGAGGGTGACGGCGCGCACCGTGTGCATCAAGCCCATCGGTCCGGCGGCGCCGACGATCGCCATCCGCTCGCCGGCGCGGACCGCCGCGGATCCGGGCAGCCAGCGGTAGCCGTCCAGCGGGTCGCTGCCGGTGGTGCCGGCGTAGCGGATCAGGTCGTAGTGCACCCGTCCGATGTCGACCAGGACGGGGCCGTCGAGCCGGGCGCCGCCCAGCACCGTGTTGAGGATGGCGCGGGTGCCCAGCAGGCCACCCAGCTCCCCGAGGGTGGCCGCGTCACTGCCGAAGTAGCAGATGTCGTCGAAGCTCTCCCCGGCCAGGTCGGCCACCGCGCCCACCCGACGGACGGGGGTGCCCGCCGACAGGTCGACCTCGCCGACCACCACGAGCTCGGCCGGACGGGCAGCCGCCAGCAGGGCGTCGACGGTCGGGACGGTGCCCGGGTCGGCCACCAGCAGCAGTCGTCCCCCCACCAGCGGCGCGGTCCGCTCGACGCCGGAGTACGCACCCTCGACGGTGGCCCAGGGCTCGATCAGCCCGATCGCAGCGGCGGCCGGGCCCTCGGCCACCGGCAGCAGGAACCGCTCACCCTGCGGGGTGACGACGCACCGCTCGTCGATGACGACGTACTCCTGCAGCGCCCCCTCGAAGTTGTAGCCGAACGCCCCGTTGGAGGCTTCGGTGGGCAGGTGCTTCCAGTCGGCCTGGACGAGCACCCGGTCCCCGACGGCGTAGTGGGTGACCTCGGCTCCGACGGCGACCACCCGCGCCACCGGCTCATGCCCGGGGACGGTGGGCGCGCCGCCGGGCCGGTAGCTCGGGATCTCGGCGAGCTCGGCCGCGGCCAGGCCGGCCACCACCGGCGCCTTGCGCGGGTGGGCGTCGAAGGCGTGCAGCAGCTTGGTGTCGGAGAAGCAGATCCCGCACGCCTCGACCTGCAGCAGCAACTGGTACGGACCGATCTGGTCGACCGGCTTGGCAGGGTTCACAATGATCTGGTCGGGTCCGACGATCTGGATCGCATGCTGGGTCTGGGGAAGCTGCACTTGGGTTCTCCGGTTCACTCAGGGAATGGTGGGCTGGCGAAACTGCTGCTCGATCAGGGCGAGCTGCGCCGGGGCGTCCAGGCCTGCGGACAGGCTGCGGTACTGGGCCAGCAGGAGGTCGCGAACGGCCGGGTCCCGGGTCACCTGCTGATCGTCGAGGCAGCGGATCAGGGCCGCTTCGTCCAGCCCCTCCTCCGCCGCGAGCCAGTGCAGTCCGGCCGCGATCCCGAGCGAGATCCGCGACGGCCTGACCCCGTTGGCCAGGCAGAGCGCGAGGGCGCCGAGCAGCCGGTCGCCGGCGGCGAGTTTGCGGCGCGGGTCGCGTCCCACCCGGTCGACGGTGTCGCCGAGGGCGCGGTTGCCGAACCGGTGGAGCAGGTCGTCGACGTGGTCGAGCAGCCCGCCGAGCGGACGTCCGTAGGCGGTGGCGAGGGCGGCCGCGCTCTCGACCATGGCCTCCCGGACGATGCTGCGCACCTCCGGACGCGCCACCGACTGCCACAGGTACTCATCCCCGGCCAGCCGGCCGAGGTAGGCGCACATCGCGTGGCCCATGTTGTGCAGGTACAGCTTGCGGTCGCCGTAGAAGCCGAACTCGAGGCACGGATCCCCGACCACCCCTGGGAGCCGGGGGAACTCCCCGACCGCCGCGGCGAGGTCGACGGGGAGGTAGCAGTAGGGCTCGACCTCGATCGCGGCGGGGTCGGCGGCGGCGAGCTCCGGGCGGGGGGCCGGGATCATCCGTCCGATCGAGGTTGCGACCAGGCCGAGGTTGGCGGCCAGCGCGGCATCGTCGAGTTCGGTGGCGGCCTCCTGCAACCAGCCCCTGACCAGCGGTACCGCGTCGTGGAGGTTCTCGGCCAGCAGCAGGTTCAGCGGGCCGGCACCGGCGGCGATCCTGGCCACCAGCGCGGGGGCCAGGGCCCGGCAGACCAGCGGCAACGCCCGGGCGCCCACGCAGGTCGCCGCGATGCTGGCCCCGGTGACGATCTCGGCCAGGGCGACCGCGTCGGCGGAGTTGACCGCCGTCACCGGCGAGATCACGCGCTCGACGACCCCGTCGTTGTCGACGGTGAGGTGGCGGTACGAGCCTCGCTGCAGCGCGGCCAGCAGCGCTTCGGCGACGTCGACGAAGACGACCGTGAAGCCTGCCTCGGAGAAGACCTGGCCGATGAACCCGCGTCCGACGTTTCCGGCGCCGAAGATGACAGCTGTCTGCATGGCGTCTCGCCGGCTCACAGGGGACGGTGCGGCGCGGTGCGGTACCGGGCCAGTACCTCGGCGTAGCTGCCCACGCCGTCGGTGGCGTTGGCCGCCAGCAGGGAGCCCGCCGCGGCGCCGATCCCCGCCTCCATCGCCTCGGTGAGCCCGCGCCCGGCCCAGGCCGCATAGAGGACGCCGGAGGCGAAGGCGTCGCCGGCCCCGGTGGTGGTCTTGATCAGGGCGGGGTCGACGAGCACCGAGGGCAGCAGCTGCCACTCGCCGTCGGCGGCCAGGCCGGCGGCACCGCCGGGCCAGTGGATCACCACCCAGGTCGACACCCCCATCGCCAGCAACGCCTCTGCCGCCCTGCGCAGGTCTGCCTCGGCCAGCCGTCCGTCGGTGGCGGTCAACTCGACCCCGGTGGTGCGGGACGCCTCGAGCTCGTTGATCACGCAGTAGTCGACGTGGGCGAGCGCGGGCGGGACCAGGCGGGCGAAGCGGTCCGACTGCTCGCTGACGATGTCGATCGAGGTCTTGACCCCCCGCCGCCTGGCCTCGGCGAGCAGCCGGGCCAGGCGGGTGCCGTACTCGGCGTCCGAGGAATCGAGGGCGCCCAGCAGGAGCAGGTAGCCGATGTGCAGCAGGTCGACGTCCAGGGCATCGAAGTCGACATGCTCAATGTCCAGCAGGTCGTTGGCACCCCGGAACTGGAAGAAGGTCCTGGTCTTGCCGACCGGGTCCTCCATCACATCGGTGAAGGAGGTCTGTCCCGCCCGGCCGAGCTGGCTGGTGTCGATCCCCGGATAGCGTCGCAGCTGGTCAAGCAGGTAGTCGCCGTTGGCATCGTCCCCGACGAGGCCGACGACGGGGATCCGCAGTTCCGGATCCAGCCGGGCCAGGTCGATCGCGCAGTTGCACAGCAACCCACCCGGCGCCGGGGTCACCGACCGGACCGAGGTCAGTGCCGAGGGCGAGGGGTAGGAGTCGATCACCTTGTAGAGGTCGAGGATGGCGTTGCCTGCGACGGCGATCCCGGTCATGGCTGTGCTCCTGTCGGACTCAGGCTGGTCGGCGCTGCGAGGCCGCCCAGCCGGCGAGCCCGACGCCGGCGGGCAGGAAGGGGTACAGGGTCGCCTGGTAGACGTGGTAGAGATCCGGCTTGCCCAGCCAGGTGTAGGTGACCGGACGCTGGTTGTCGTCGAGCTCCGAGTGCCAGCCGCCGCGCTCGTGGTCGATGACGTGGCGGTCCGCGTACTCCCACAACCGGCGGTACCACTGCTGGTAACGCTGGTCGCCGGTCCGCTCCCACAGCAGGACGGCGGCGCCGAGGGCTTCGGGGGGTTCCCAGAAGTACCGCTCGCGAACCACCGGGACGCCGTCCCAGTCGACCGTGTAGCAGAAGCCGCCCTCACCGAGCCAGCCCTCGTCGACCGCGGCGTCGAACAGGGCGGCCGCCGCCGGCAGCAGCCACGGCTCCTCGACGCCCTGGTTGGCGAGCTGGACGAGCAGCTTCGACCACTCCAGCCAGTGACCGATCTGGGAGCCGAACGGCCGGAAGGGATGGCGCGGGTCGTCGATGTTGTAGTCGGGCAGCGGGTTCCACTGCTCGTCGAAGTGTTCCGGCAGCCGCCAGGAGCCGGGCACCGTCCGATCGGCGGCCCGTCCGGCGATGTGGCGGGCGATCCGGGTGGCACGGCTGAGGTGCTCGGGATCGCCGGTGACCTCGTAGGCGGCCAGGTAGGCCTCGGTGAGGTGCATGTTCGCGTTCTGGCCGCGGTAGGTGTCGAGTTCGGTGAAGGTCCGGTCGTAGGCCTCGGCGCACCGGCCCCAGTCCTCCAGCCAGAAGTACCGGTCGATGACCTCGAGGGCCTCCTCCATCAGGGCACGACCCCGCTCGAAGCCTGCCGCCGTGGCCGAACTACCGGCCAGCAGCATCTGCGCGATGCCGTAGAGCTCCTTGCGGTCGCCGGGCTCGTCGCCCCCGACAGTGGGGTACCAGGCACCGTACTCGTGGTCGCGTCCGGCGCCGTCGACGTAGAAGTCGAGGCCGTGCTCGACGACCTCGACCGCGCCGGGGCGTCCGAGCATGGCGGCCAGGGAGAAGACGTGGATCATCCGGGTGCCGAGCCAGAGCTGGGCGCCCTTGGCCGGGATGGCCTCACCGTCGTCGGCGAGCCAGGCGTAGCCGCCGGTGGGGAGGCAGACGTTCGGCTGGTAGAAGTCGAGCAAGCCCTCGCGGTGGGCGGTCAGCCAGGTCCGGTGGACCGGATCGGCGAAGCAGTCCTCGGCGTCGCCGAACTGCGACTCTGACGGCATGGCGGCCTTTCTTTCCTGGGGTGGCGGTACCGGAGCGAGGCGGTAGGGCCGTTGAGACTACGTAGTCTCGCGTGAGATAACGTAGTCTCAGCCTGCCGGTTTGGCAACCCATGCACCCCTCACACTGCCCCAGCCGGGCTGGTCAGAAACCCGTGCGGGCCTGGTAGTCGACGGACCTGACCACCGGACGCCCGTCGAGTGCCTCGACGCCGACCATCCGGCCCAGGAAGCCGCCGGCCACCTCGGTGGACAGGTAGCGGCCCTCGAACGCCCCGATGACCTGGACACTCCCGTCGGGGTGGACGATCGACAGCTCGATCAGGTCGGGCTCGTCGGCGCCCAAGGAGTTCGTCGTCCCCGGCAGCGCTGTGATGACCACGGTGGCCGGGGTGTCGGCCGGCCGGTCGATGGCGGCGACCGTCCGCCGAGCCGGACCGATCTGCAGGACTGCGTCCGTCCTAGCCGGCCCGATCTCGAAGCCGTACCAGTGCCGGTCGTCCATCCGCACCTGGAACCGGGCGACGCCGCCCGCGGTCTCGATCGTCGCGGTGGCGCTCCACTGCTGGTCGCGAACCCGGCAGGCGACCAGCGACTTGCCGGGCCCGGGATGGTCGGCGGCCACCTGGAGTCCCGGCCGCAGCAGGGTGGTGAACGACGCGGGGAACGACCCCGCCCCGAGCCAGCGCTGGTCGAGCTGCTCACCCTCGAAGCGGTCGACGAAGGAGTGGTCGGCGGGGCCGGGCCGGTACCGGTCCTCGACCACCACCGGCCAGCCATCCACCCAGTCGATGCCGACCACGAAGGTCTCCCGGCCCAACCCGTGGAACAACGGTGTCTGACCCTGCGGGCGGACGCCCAGGTGGACTGCGGCCCAGGCGCCGTCGGCGAGTTCGACCAGGTCCGCGTGGCCGACGTTCTGCACCGGCTCGGCGGTGCTGCGGTGGGTCAGGATCGGGTTGTGGGGCGCCGGTTCGAAGGGGTCGTCCAGGCTTCGGCTGCGCGCGATCGTGACGCAGTGCCCGCGCTCGGTGCCGCCCTCGGCCAGCAGCAGGTACCACCAGCCGTCCACCCGGTACAGGTGCGGGCCTTCGGGGTGGGCAAGCCCGGTCCCCTGCCACAGCGGCCGGGGCGCGCTCAGCAGCTCGCCGGTGGTGGGGTCGAGCGGAGCGCTCACGATGCCGGTCAGGCCGGGCTGGAAGGAGGCCCAGGTCAGGTGGCAGGTGCCGTGCTCGTCCCAGGCCAGGTCGGGATCGATCCCGTTCGTGCCCGGCACATGCACCGGGTCGGACCAGGGCCCGGACGGGTCGTCGGC
>JAEZHJ010000167.1 GCA_023436925.1 Actinomycetes bacterium | reverse complement strand
TGACCGGGCTCACCTCCCCCACACCCGCTCCCACCGCGCTGGGACGCCGGGCCTCGGCTGCCCTGCTGGTCAGCCTGCTGACCGGCATCGCTGCCTTCGCCTGGCCGCTGTTCATCTCACCCTCGTCATCGGTTTCCCCGGCGCAGGCGCCGATCCTGTTCGCGCTCGTCCTGCCGCTGGTGCTGGCGGTGACGATCTCGGAGCTGGCCGGGGGCCGGCTGGACGTCAAGGCACTGGCGGTGCTCGGCGTGCTGGCCGCGGTCGGGACGATCCTGCGTCCGTTGTCGGCCGGGACGGCCGGGCTGGAGCTGATCTTCTTCCTGCTGATCCTCGGCGGCCGGGTGTTCGGGCCGGGGTTCGGCTTCGCCCTGGGTGCCCTCACCATGTTCAGCTCGGCCCTGCTGACCTCCGGTGTGGGGCCGTGGCTGCCCCACCAGATGCTGGCCGCCGGCTTCGTGGGGCTGTTCGCCGGGTGGCTGCCGGCGGCCCGGGGAAAGGCCGAACTGGCCCTTCTGGCCGGCTACGGGATGGTCTCGGCCTTCGCCTTCGGCTGGCTGATGGACTTCGCCTTCTGGCCCTTCCTGCTGGGCGGGCAGACCGCGCTCTCCTTCGACCCGGCGGCGGGGCCGCTGGGCAACCTGCACCGGTTCGCGCTGTACAACCTGGCCACCTCGATGGGCTGGAACTTGGGCCGTGCGGTGACCAATGCCGTGCTCGTGGCGCTGGTGGGTACTCCCCTGTTGCGGCTGCTGCGCCGCACCGCCCGCCGGGCGGGCTTCGCACCGGCGGAGGAGGACGGAATACTGGCCAGACCGGTCCAGTTGGGCTAGGAAAGAGCCAAGCCCTGAAACCGAGGAGAACAGATGGTCTACACCCTGCCGGATCTTGACTACGACTACGGGGCCCTGGCTCCGCACATCGCGCCCGAGATCATGGAACTGCACCACAGCAAGCACCATGCCGCCTACGTGGCGGGCGCCAACACCGCCCTGGAGAAGCTGGCCGAGGCACGCGAGAAGGGTGACTTCGCCAACGTCCCGAAGCTGGAGAAGGACCTGGCCTTCCACCTGGGCGGCCACATCAACCACTCCGTGTTCTGGAAGAACATGTCCCCCGACGGTGGCGGCGAGCCCGACGGTGAGGTCGCCGCGGCGATCGACGAGTTCTTCGGCTCCTTCACCGGCTTCAAGGGCCAGTTCGAGGCGGCGGCGAACTCGCTGCAGGGCTCCGGCTGGGCGCTGCTGGTGTGGGATCCGCTGGGTCAGCGCCTCAACCTGAACCAGCTCTACGACCAGCAGAACAGCGTCCCGGTCGGCCAGCTGCCGATCCTGCAGCTCGACATGTGGGAGCACGCCTTCTACCTGCAGTACAAGAACGTCAAGGCCGACTACGTCAAGGCCTGGTGGAACGTCGTGAACTGGGCGGACGTCGCCCAGCGGCTGGCCAAGGCCCGCGCCGCCGACGTGCTGTAACCGACCTGCACCAGCCTTCCCGACGAGCGCCGCGACCCTCCCGGTCGCGGCGCTCGTCCGTCTCCGGACGGGCTGCCTCCAGCTGACAGGAACCGGACGTGGACATGGTTGGGACGAGTCACCGCGGGGTAACGAGTCTGAGAAAAACTTGCATGTGCTCTCAGGATCATGCAGGATCTTCTCAGGAATCTGTTGTCGGCCCGGGGGAAATCAGTTGCCCACAAAGTCCTCAGTCCTCATCGCGAGCGCGCTGGGTGTCGCGCTGCTCGCCGGCGGGACTACCGCCGCAACGGCCCTGCACAAGGACGTCACGCTCAGCGTGGACGGCCAGTCGGTGCCCGCCGCAGGCTTCGCCCTCACCGTCGCCGACGTCCTGGCCAACTCGGGAATCACCCTCGGCGAGCGCGACCTGGTCTACCCGGCCCTCAGCGACTCGGTCGCCGACGGCCAGGTCATCACCGTCGAGTACTCCAAGCAGGTGACCCTCAATGTCGACGGTGACCCCGTCAGCTTCTTCACCACGGCGACCAGCCTGGACGAGGCCCTGACCGAGTTCCGGGCCCGCGAACTGGACGGCGCGAAGCTGTCGCTGTCCCGCTCCACCAGCCTGCCCCGCACCGGCCTGGCCGTGTCGGTCACCACCCCGAAGGACATCACCTTCAAGGTCGCCGGCAAGAAGTCCGAGGTCACCACCACGGCCGCCACCGTCGAGGAACTGCTCACCGAGCAGGGCGTCACGATCGACAGCGACGACAAGCTGAAGCCGTCCGCCGCCACCCAGATCACCGAAGGCCTCGATGTGGTCGTCGACGTCGTCGAGGTCACCAAGAAGACCAGGACCGAGACCATCGACCACGAGGTGGTCACCAAGAAGGACTCCTCGCTGTGGTCGGGCGAGTCCCGCCTGGAGCGGGCCGGCAAGGACGGCAAGGCCAAGCGGACCTACGAGATCACCACCGTCAACGGCAAGGAACGCGACAAGGAGCTGGTCTCGGAGAAGATCGTCACCAAGCCGGTGGACGCCGTGCGGGTCGTCGGCACGAAGACCGCCCCCTCCTCCGGCAAGGGCCTCAACCTGGCCCGCGCCGCGATGTGGGACCGGATCGCCAAGTGCGAGTCGGGCAACCGCTGGCACATCAACACCGGCAACGGCTACTACGGCGGCCTGCAGTTCTCCAAGGCCTCCTGGGTGGCCAACGGTGGCCGTGACTTCGCCGCCCTGCCCCACCAGGCCAGCCGGGCCGAGCAGATCACCGTCGCCAACCGCTATTACGCCAAGGCCGGCCTGCAGCCCTGGGGCTGCCGACACGCGGCCTGACCACTGACCGAGGAACCGGTAGCCCCTCCCCCCACCAACCCGTTGGGCGACCCGGAGCCTCCCGCTAGAACCGGCGGCGCCACTCATCCCCCCGAGTGGCGCCGCCGGTGCGTTCCTGGCCCGGGCTATCCTCACCGCGGAAAGGGACCACCATGGCGCGCGACCACCACTACCGCCTCGACCTGGCCTGGACGGGCAACCTCGGCGAGGGGACCTCCGGGTACCGCGGCTACAGCCGCGACCACGAGATCAGCGCGGACCCGGGCGTCCTGCCCGGCACTGCCGACCCGTTCTTCCGCGGCGTGCCTGACCGCTGGAACCCCGAACAGCTCTTCATCGCCTCGCTGGCCCAGTGCCACCTGCTCACCTACCTGTGGCTGTGCGTCGGGGCGAAGGTGGTGGTGACCGGCTACGAGGACTCGCCGGACGGGGTGATGGC
>JAEZHJ010000162.1 GCA_023436925.1 Actinomycetes bacterium | reverse complement strand
CGACGGCGGCGCCGTGGACGCCGATCACGTGGGCCAGCGGCAGCAGGTCGGGGGTGCGCTTGGCGGCGGCGATCCCGGCCACCCGGGCCACGGCGAGCACGTCCCCCTTCGGCACCTCGCCGGAGCGGAGCGCCGCCACCACCTCGGCCGAGCACCGGACGAAGCCGCGGGCGGTTGCCGAACGCGCGGCGGGCTGCTTGGCGGAGACGTCGACCATCCGGGCGGGCCCGGCATCGTCGAGGTGGGGGAACGTCATCGGTGTCCTCCAGGTGGGCGGCCGGCGGCGCCAGCCTAGCGACCGGCCTCGGGCGGGGGGACGTCGATTCCCCACCGGGCGGCGTCGGCGGCGGTGTCGACATCATCGACCACCGCGTCCCCCCGGGCCACCCCGCGGAGCCGCAGCGGACCGAGCAGCCGGTGCATCGCGGTGAGCGGCGGATCACCCCGGTCGGCCAGCCGGTGCTGGAGCGCGGCGGTCCGGTAGCAGCCCAGCAGCCACTGCAGCCTGCCGTCGGAGTCGAGCAGGCAGACGCCGTCCTCGTCACAGTCGGAGACCGCGGCCAGCAACCGGGCCACGGCGGCCTCCGCGCCGGGCAGGTCGCCGGCGAGCAGCACCGTCCACGGGGCGTGGTCGCCAACCTGGGCGAGTCCGGCTTCGACCGCCTCGACCGGGCCGCCGAAGGGAGGGTCCTCCCGGGTGAGCAGGACGCCCTCGGGCACCGCCACGTCGCCCACGACGACCCGGCGGCGTGCCCCGGCGACCGCCGCCAGCGCGATCTCGACCAGCCGCCGTCCGGCCATGGTTAGGTCGGGCTTGCGGGTGCCGCCCAGCCGGCTGCCCCGGCCGCCGGCCAGCACGATCGCGTCGTACTCGATCACCACAGCACTCGCACCGGCACCGGGTCGCCCTCGGCCACCTGCTCCACCTGTTCGGGGATGACGGCGATCCCGTCCGCCGCCGCCAGCGAGGAGACCAGGTGCGAGGCCGAGCCCCGGCGATGGGCGGGATGGGCGATCAGCCGGCCGTCGTCCGACGATTCGAGCCTCACCGGCAGCAGCTGCGCCCGGCCGGCCGGGCAGTGCCAGGACGCTCCGGCCAGAGCGACCAGCGGCGGGCGCTCGGCGGCGCCCGTCCGCCGCGCCAGCAAGGGTCTGACGAACACCTCGTAGCACAGGCTGGCCGACAGCGGATTGCCCGGCAGCGCGACCACCGGTGTGCCTGCCCAGCGCGCCCAGCCCTGCGGCTTGCCCGGCTGCACCCGGACGTGGCGGAAGACACCCCCGGCGCGCTCGGTGAGCAGGTCCCGCACGACATCATGCGCCCCGACGCTCGCCCCGCCGGTCAGCACGATCAGGTCGGTGGTGGGAGCGGCCTCGTCCAGCCAGGCCGCCAGCGCGTCCGGCTGGTCCCGGACGGGTGCACCCCGCCGCACCGTGGCCCCGTCGCGGCGCAGGGCGGCGGCCAGGACCAGGGAGTTGGACTCGTGCAACTGGCCCCGGCGCAGCTCGGCGCCATCGGTGACCAACTCGTCGCCGGTGGCACAGACCGCCACCACCGGACGGGGACGGACGACGACGTTCGTCGCTCCCGCGGCAGCCAGCGCGCCCACCACGCCGGGCGTCACCCGGGTGCCGGTCGCCGCCACGACGGTTCCGGCGGGGTAGTCCTCCCCGGCCCCCCGGACGTGGGCGCCCGGCCGGTCGGGCGCGCGGCGGATCTCCACCCGGTCGGTGCCGCCGTCGGTATCCTCCACCGGCACCACGGTGTCGGCGGTACCGGGCAGCGGCGCGCCTGTCATGATCCGGACGCACTCCCCGGGGCCGAGCACGGGGTCGGCGCCGCTGCCGGCCGCCACCTCGCCGGTCACCCGCAGCCGGACCGGGACGGAGGCGACGCTCTCGTGGCGCACCGCATAGCCGTCCATCGCCGAGTTGTCGAAGGCGGGGTGGGCGACCCGGGCCGCGACGTCCGCCGCGAGCACCCGGTCGGCCGCTTCGGCCAGCGCGACGGTCTCCTGCCGCGGGTCGGGAGGCAGGAGCCCGGTCAGTTCAGCCAGGTACTCGGCCACGCTCAGGCTGCGCCGGGCGGCGGGCAGGCCCGAGCCGGCGACCCTAGCCATCGCGGCGCGGCGCCAGCCGCAGGATGCAGGTGGTGGGGGTCGCCCACGGCGCCAGGTCGCCGACGGTGAGGTCGGGGTCGTCGGCGAGCAGCCCGTCCACGAGGCCGCGGTGCAGCCGGCATACCGCCGGCAGCCGTCCGGGTTCGGCCGCGCCCGCCTGCAGCACGGCCAGCGGGCAGGGCGTGAGCAGCACCTCGCGGGCCGGGTCACCGACCAGGGTCGGCTGGTAGCCGAGCCGGCCCAGGACGGCGATCACCCGCTCCAGCGGCCGGCCGGCCGGCTCGGCGGCGGCCAGTTCCTCGCCCCAGTGCCGCCCGGCAGCCTCCGCCTGGTCGTCCGGGTCGGCCCCCAGCCGGTCGAGGTGGCGGACCAGCGCGGCGGTCAGGTCGGTCAGGCCCGGCGGATCGGCCGGCGGTTCGGGTTCGGCGCTGAACAATTGCTTCGGGCGGCCCGGACTGGACCGTTTCTCCAGCTGGCAGCTGACCAGGTTCTGCTCGGCCAGCGCCTCCAGGTGGAACCGGGCGGTGTTGGGGTGCAGGCCCATCGCCTGGGCGACCATGGTGACCGACTGGGGTTCGCCGCAGTGGCGCAGGTAGGCGAGCACGGCGGCACGCGTCGAGCCCAGGCCGGACCGGACCTGCTCTCGAACCGCTGTCATCAGCCCTCGCCCCCACCGGCTGCGCTTTGGACCATTTTTACTGGATTATCGTAACAATCCGGGGCTACGGTGGTGGCCAACTCGTCCGATCCGGGAGCCCCCAGTGACCATCGCCACGCCGGCCCTGCAACGGCTGCGGGACGGCTACGGACGCGTCGCCGAGGACCTGCGGGTCTCGCTGACCGACCGGTGCAACCTGCGCTGCAGCTACTGCATGCCGGCCGACGGACTGGCCTGGCTCCCGGGGCCGACCATCCTGTGCGATGACGAGGTGGTCCGGCTGGTCCGGGTCGCGGTCGAGCAGCTTGGCGTTCACACCGTCCGGTTCACCGGCGGGGAGCCCTTGCTGCGGCCCGGACTGGAGCGGATCATCGCCGCCGTCCGGGGCCTGCGGACGCCAGCCGGCGAGCCACCGCAGACCGCCCTGACCACCAACGGGATCGGCCTGGACAAGCGGCTGGACGACCTCGTCGCCGCCGGCCTGCAGCGGGTCAACCTCTCGCTGGACTCCCTGGACCGGGACCGGTACGCCCGGTTGGCCCGGCGGGACCGGCTGCCCCAGGTACTGCGCAGCCTGACCGCGGTGGCCGCCAGCGGGCTCCGTCCGGTCAAGGTCAACACCGTGGTGATGCGCGGCAGCAACGAGCAGGACGTGGTCCCGCTGGCCGAGTACTGCCTCGAGCGCGGCTACGAGCTGCGTTTCATCGAGCAGATGCCGCTCGGGCCGCGGCACGGCTGGGACCGGTCGGCGATGGTGACCGCCGCCGAGGTGCTCGGCCAGCTGCGGCAGCACTACCGCCTCGAGCCGCTGCCCGACCGCGGCGCGGCGCCGTCGGAGGACTGGCAGGTGATCGGGGACGACGGCCGCGTACGGGGCCGGATCGGCGTGATCGCGTCAGTCACCCGGCCGTTCTGCCGGGCCTGCGACCGCACCCGGCTGACCGCGGACGGACAAGTGCGCAACTGCCTGTTCAGCCAGACCGAGACCGACCTGCTCACCCCGCTGCGGGCCGGGGCCGAGGACGCCGACCTCGCCGGCCTGTGGGTCGGCGCGCACCTGGCGAAGGGGCCCGGCCACGGCATCGACACCCCCGGCTTCGAGCCGCCACAGCGCACGATGAGCTCGATCGGAGGCTAGATGCAGGTCAACTTCTACGCCGCCGCGGCGGATGCCGCCGGGCTGCGTCGCCACGAGCTGTCCGGCCCGCTGACCGCCATTGAACTGGTCGAGGAGCTCGGCCACTGGCGGCCGGAACTGGCCGCGGTGCTGACCCGTTGCTCGATCCTCGTGGACGGTCGCCAGGTCGGCGACTCGACCGCACCGCTGCCGGCCGAGGCGCGGGTGGACGTCCTGCCCCCCTTCGCCGGCGGCTGAGCGGCACCTTCCACAACTGCGCCACAGCCCTGCCCGGCCGCTCGCGGGCATCCCGGAGCGGTCCGCGGCGCCCCGTCCAGACCCCCAAGGTTGCGGTTTGGTTACGCCCGTTGACATGCAAAGGTTTGCATGAAACGTTGCGAAGCGTAGCGACTCCGGACGAACGGAACACCAATGGGGATGAAGCAACTACAAGCTGTAGCGGACCGGACGGCGACCATACTCACGG
>JAEZHJ010000155.1 GCA_023436925.1 Actinomycetes bacterium | reverse complement strand
ACCCCGGTGTAGAACTCGACGTTGATGATGTGCAGGTTCTTGATCCCGATCGCGTAGCTGATCGCACCGGCCGGGACGAGCCCACCTCGGGTGATCGAGAGCAGCAGGTCGGGGCGATAGCCGGAGTCGACCACCTGCCCGGCGAGTTCCCGGATCGCCTTCCCGAAGGATTCCCAGCTCAGGATCTCGCGCTCCGCACTCGCCATCACCCCATCCTGCCAGCGATGGCTCCGGCCCGCAGGCCGGCTGCCGCAGCACCCGTCCGCTTCGCTACGCTGGCCCGATGCACCGGGCGATCATCGTCGTCGACGGACGGGTGCAGGGCGTCGGCTTCCGGTGGTGGGCCAGCGACCAAGCCCGCCAACTGGGCCTGGTCGGCCGGGCCGAGAACCGGGTCGACGGCACCGTCGTGGTCGACGTACAGGGCGAACTGGGCAAGGTGGGCGCCCTGATCCACCGGCTGCTCGAGCAGCCCACCACGACCGGACGGCCGGGGATGGTCACCGACCACACCGTGAGGTGGGCCGATCCCGTCCCCGGGGCCACCGGGTTCCGGGCGTACTAGGTCGACCGGCTCACTCGCCGACGACGATGTCGTTGCCCGGCATGTACGGCTCGAGCACCGGGAACACCCAGGTGAACAGGGCCGCCACGGCGGCGACGACCAGCACCGCGGCCAGCAGCACCCGCACGGGCAACGGCCCCGGCAGATGCCGCCAGATGAACCCGTAGAACGACATCAGGCAGCCACCTCCAGCAGCTCCTCGGGAAGGCCATCGGCACGGTCCAGCACCCGTTCCAGCCGGGCGTGGGTCACCCAGCGCTGACGGGAGCTGAACTGCGGGTGGCAACTGGTCATGGTGAGCAGCGCCTCGGTCGGGGCCTGGCCGGGTTCTCCGGGCACCGGCAGCACCACCTCGACCTGGGTGGGCACGACGATCTGGTCGCTGTAGACCCGGTACAGGAAGAAGGACTCGGCGGTCTCGACGATCACCAGGTCCCCCTGCCGCAGTTCGGCGATCCGGCTGAACGGCTTGCCGTAGGTGGTGCGGTGGCCGGCGATCGAGAAGTTCCCGACCTCACCGGGCAGCGCGGTGTCCGGGTAGTGGCCGACGCCGCGCTGCAGCGTGGCCCGGTCCGTCCCCTCGTAGATCGGACGGGCGTAGTCGGCGCCGAACCGCGGGATCCGTACGATCGCGAAGGCGTCTCCCTCCAGCGGCTCCGGCTCGCTCGCGGGAGGCTGGGCCGGCTCGGCGGAGAACCTGTTCTCGAGAGTCGTGATCGTCGCTGCCTGTTCCTGGTCGGCCACCACGTCGGTCCACAGCACCTGCCAGGCCACGAACAGCCCCAGCACCACGCCGAGGGTGACCAGCAACTCCCCCAGCAGCCCCACGAGTCCCCGGACGAGCCCGCCGGCAGCGCGGTGGTGCTGGGTGTGGGACATCTGTACTCTCCGGAGTCGCGGGCGAGGTGGCCAAGCCTAGTAGCAGCCGGAATCCGGGGCCTCGCACAGGCTACTCACAGCTGACTCCAAGGCGCCGTTCGGCCACTGGTGCCACAGTGGAAGTATGTCTACTCCGTCCCGCAGCGGCCAGGAGCCGCTCACCCGCCCCGATGGCAGCCCGATCCGGGTGCTGACGGTGGACGACGAGTCGAGCCTGACCGAGCTGCTCAGCATGGCGCTGCGCTACGAGGGCTGGGAGGTCTCGACCGCCTCCTCGGGGATGCAGGCGGTGAAGCTGGCCCGCGAGACCAGGCCGGACGCGATCGTGCTCGACATGATGCTGCCCGACTTCGACGGCCTTGAGGTGATGCGCCGGATCCGGGCGGAGCAGCCCGATGTCCCGGTGATCTTCCTCACCGCCCGCGACGCTCTGGAGGACCGGATCGGCGGCCTCACCGCCGGCGGTGACGACTACGTCACCAAGCCGTTCAGCCTGGAGGAACTGGTCGCGCGGCTGCGCAGCCTGCTGCGCCGCAGCGGTGCGACGACCTCCCGGGAGGACTCCCGGCTCGTCGTGGGTGACCTCGTCCTGGACGAGGACTCCCACGAGGTGTTCCGGGGCGGCGACGAGATCTCGCTGACCGCCACCGAGTTCGAGTTGCTCCGGTTCCTGATGCGCAATCCGCGCCGGGTGCTGTCCAAGGCGCAGATCCTGGACCGGGTCTGGAACTACGACTTCGGCGGCCAGGCCAATGTCGTGGAGCTGTACATCTCCTACCTGCGCAAGAAGATCGACGCCGGCCGGGCGCCGATGATCCACACGATGCGCGGCGCGGGGTACGTCCTGAAGCCGGCGGTCGAGTGAGCACCCACGCCGAGCTGGAGACGCCACGCCCGCTGGGCCCCGGAACGCTCGGCCGGCGCCTGGTGCTCGCCACCACAGGGCTGGTCGCGGCGGTCACGGTGGCGCTCAGCCTGTTCAGCGCGCTGGGAAGCTTCCAGATCCTGCGCTCCGAGGTCGACGGCCGGCTCGCGTCGGCGCTGGACGCCCCGCTTCGCGATCGCCCCGGGACCCGGGCCGACGACCAGGAGGGCTTCGGACTGATCCGGGTCGAGCAGTACGGGAACCAGGTCGCGGCACGAGGGCCGGAGGGCATCACTGCCGAAGCCGTGACCCAACTGCTCCAACTGGCGCCGGACGGGTCGGCCCAGACGCTGCGGGTGCAGGGCCTCGGCCTGTACCGCGTGCTGTCGGTGCAACGCGGCGACCGGATCAGCATCGCGGCGCTGCCCTTCCAGGAGGTGACCAGCCCGCTGACCCGGCAGATTGCGATGTCGGGGTTGATGACGCTCGCCGCCATCGGGCTGTCCTACCTGCTCGCCCGGGAACTCGTGAAGCGCAGCCTGCGTCCGCTGCACCGGCTGGCGACGACGGCGACCCAGGTCGCGTCCCTGCCGCTGGCCTCGGGAGAGGGCAACCTGCCGGTCCGGGTCCCCCCGGCCGACATCGACCCCCGCAGCGAGGTGGGCCAGGTGGGGGTCGCCTTCAACCAGATGCTCGACCACGTGGAGAGCGCGCTGGCCGCCCGGCACCGCAGCGAGATGAAGCTGCGCCAGTTCGTCGCCGACGCGTCCCACGAGCTTCGCAACCCGCTGGCCGCGATCCGCGGCTACGCCGAACTGACCCGACGCGGCGGGCACGACCTGCCGGCCGACACCGGCCGGGCGCTGAACCGGATCGAATCGGAGTCCGACCGGATGTCGGTGCTGGTCGAGGACCTGCTGCTGCTGGCCCGGCTGGACGCCGAGCCGACGATGGCGGTCCAGCCCACCGATGTCACCGAGATCGTGCTGAACGCGGTGGACGACGCCCGCGCCGCCGGGGCCGACCACTCCTGGGCCCTCGACCTGCCTCAGGACGCGCTGTTCGCCATCGCCGACCCGCAGCGGCTGCACCAGGTGGTGGTGAACCTGCTCGCCAACGCCCGGGTGCACACCCCGGCAGGCACCCGGGTCGTCACCTCACTGCGACGTGAGGGCGACCACGTGGTGATCCGGGTGCATGACAACGGCCCCGGTGTTCCGGCCGAGATCCAGGATCGGGTCTTCGAGCGGTTCACCAGGGCCGACGTCAGCCGGGTCCGCAACGAGGGCGGGTCCAGCACCGGGTTGGGCCTGGCCATCGTGGCGGCCGTGGTGGGGGCGCTGCACGGCAGCGTCAGCGTCGAGAGCGTGCCGGGCGACACCACCTTCACCGTCCGGCTCTGGGCGGCCTGAGCCGCCGGCTCAACGGCGGGTGGCGGTCACCAGCAGGTATTCCCACTCGAAGCTGCCACCGGCGCCGAAGCGCTCCGCCAGCGCCACCAGTTCGCCGTCGAGCCGCGCGGTCAGGTCCGGGTCCTCGGCGATCGAACGGTAGATCGCGATGGTCGGGCCGTACCAGGTCTTGAAGAACTCGAGAAAGTCCGCCGCGGTGGCGAACCGGTCGACCCTCAGGCGCTGGGGTTCGGCGCGCAGGTCGGTCACCCGATCCCCCAGCAGGGCCGTGACGTGCTCGGGGACGCCCCACAGCGGGCCGGGCTGGGCACCCGGCGGGGGCGGCGGCGCGTAGGGCTTCATCACGGCGAACATCTGCCCGATGAACCCGTCGGGGGTCCAGTTGATCAGCCCGATCCGTCCGCCGGGACGGGTGACCCGGACGAGTTCGTCGGCGACCGGCTGGTGGAACGGGGCGAACATCACCCCGACGGTGGACATCGTCACGTCGAAGCCGGCATCGCCGAACGGCAGCTGCTCTGCGTCGGCCTGCCGCCAGGCCAACTCCAGCCCTTCGGCGTGCGCCCGCCGCTTGCCGGTGGCGAGCAGCTCCGGGGTCAGGTCGGTGGCAACCACCCGACCGCCCCGGCGGGCCGCGGGCAGGGCGGCGTTGCCGGAGCCGGCCGCCACGTCGAGCACCAGTTCGGGGGCCGTGATGGCCAGGGCATCGACGATTCGCTCGCCGAGGTCGTGGACCACCTCGGTGGCCACCTTGTCGTAGTCCCCCAGGGCCCACATCGCGCGGTGCTTGGTCTTCACCGGGTCGAGCTGGACGGTGGGGTCGGTCAGTGTGTCTGTCATGCCTCAAGGCTCGCCGTCCGGCCGGCGGGCAGACATCGGCGTCACCACCCATCCGAGGCCCGCCGCGCAGCTGCCGGCTGGCGGGCGACGCGTACCGGCGCGCGGGTGCGGACAGGCTCCTGCCCCGGGGCGGGGGTCCCCGGGGCAGGAGTCAGACCGTCAGGCTAGGCCGTTCCGGTCTGCGGCGGCGAGGACGGCGCCGCAGGGGCGGCCGGGGCCGCTGCCTCGTCCTCGTCGTGGGTGCCACGCACAGCCTTCTCAGCCGCGCTTCGCCGATCCCAGCTCGGCTTGCGGAGGGCGTAGAAGATCAGCGGCGGGACACCGAGGATCACGACGACCAGCCCCACGATCCAGGGGTAGGACTCAGGCGAGAACGTGCTGAACCCGGTCGGGGGGATGAAGGTCAGCACGAAGGCCGCCAGGCAGCCCAGGAAGCCGACCCCTGCCACCAGAGGCATCGCGGGCACGCGGTAGGCGCGCTTCACGTCCGGCTCCTTGCGCCGCAGCACGATCGCGGCGGCGAACATCAGCATGTACATGATGAGGTAGAGCGCCACGCCCATGTCGACCAGCGCGACGAAGGCGGAGCTGACGCTCGGCACCACCACGAAGATCGCCGCCAGCAGGGTGACCAGGATCCCCTGCAGGATCAGGATGCCCACCTGGACGCCGTTCTTGTTGCGGGTCTGCAGCGCCGGCGGAAGCAGGCCGCTCTCGGCGGCGAGCAGCACGCCCTTGGAGGGGCCGGCGATCCAGGTGATCACCGAGGCGATCGCGCCGGCAGCGATGAGTGCCGACAGCACCGCGGTCAGCCAGCCGACACCCCAGGTGTCGAAGTACGCCTGGAAGGCCAGCATGATGCCGTTGGTGAGACCCAGTTCGGCCTCGGGGACGGCGACCGAGATGGCGATCGTCGGGAGGATGAACACGGCCAGGATCAGGATCGAGGCCAGCAGGATCGACTTCGGGAAATCCTTGCCCGGGTTCTTCATCTGGTTGACGTGGACCGCGTTGACCTCCATGCCCGCGTAGGCGAGCACGTTGGAGACGATCAGCACGATCGACGCGAACCCGGTGAAGGGCGGGATCACCGCCGCCGGCTCAAGTGACACCTGGCTGTGCTGACCCGTTCCGAGCCAGACGAACAGGAAGATGATCAACAGGCCGGCCGGGATCAGGGTGCCGATGATGCCACCCCAGGAACCCACCTTGGCGAACAGCTTGCCGCCCGCCAGGGTGATCAGAGTCGAACCCCAGTACAGCA
Source organism: Actinomycetes bacterium (assembly GCA_023436925.1). Lineage (GTDB taxonomy): Bacteria > Actinomycetota > Actinomycetes > Propionibacteriales > Propionibacteriaceae > Propionicimonas. Next base: position 8,246 of record JAEZHJ010000155.1, on the reverse strand, counting down.
CCAGGATCACGATCGCGGTGAAGACGCCGGAGTTCGCAAGGGAGGGATCCACGACCACGAAGGCCAGGGCCGCAGCGATGAAGGAGAGCTGGGTGGGGTACCAGACCACGTTCTGGATCCACTGCAGCCAGACGCCGAGGAATCCCCATCGTTCGCCGAACGCCTCCCTGATCCACACGTACACGCCACCCTTCCAGCCGGTGGCGAGTTCCGCGGCGACCAGCGCCGTCGGGATCAGGAAGATGATCGCCGGGATGATGTACAGCGTGATGCTGCCCAGCCCGTAGACCGCCATCGCAGGCAGGGAGCGCAGGCTCGCCACGACCACCAGGGTCAAGATGGCGAGCTGACCGGCGCCGAGGAAGCTGGCGCCGGCACCCTTGGGTGCGAGCGGGTGATGTGCGGCGGCTTCCTTGGCCGCCGCGTCAGTTGGATGCAATGACTTCTCAGCCATGGCGGTTTCCTTAGTGGTGGAAGCCCGAACGCTGACCCTCGACCGGCATGGGGCCCTCAAGAGCGTCGAGGTAGGCGGTCTCTTCCTTGATCGCCTCCAGCAGCTCAGCTGCGAGGTCCATACTCAGGCCGTTGCGGACCACGATCCGCTGCACGGTCAGGTCGGGCAGGTCGTCCGGCATCGGGTAGGCAGGCACGAGCCAGCCCTTCATCCGCAGCCGGTCCTGCAAGTGGTACAGGTTCCAGTTGGAGGTGTGGCCCTCCTTCAGGTACCACGCGAAGACCGGGATATCGCTGCCGTCGTTCCACAGATCGAAGGCACCGATTTCCGCGATCCCCTTGGCCAGGAACTTCGCGACATTCTGCGAGTTCTGCTGGACCGCCCGGTAGCCGTCCATGCCGAGCCGCAGGAAGGTGTAGTACTGCAGCAGCACCTGCGCACCGGGACGCGAGAAGTTCAGCGCGAAGGTGGGCATCTCGCCGCCCAAGTAGCTCACGTAGAACACCAGGTCGTCGGGCAGCCACTTCTTCTCCCGCCAGACCACCCAGCCCAGGCCGGGGTAGACCAGGCCGAACTTGTGGCCGGAGGTGCTGATCGAGTGCACCCGCTCGAGCCGGAAGTCCCAGACCAGGTCCGGCTGCAGGAAGGGTGCGATCATCGCGCCGGAGGCACCGTCGACGTGGATCGGGATGTCGAGCCCGGTCTTGGCCTGGATCTCGTCCAGGGCCTTGGCGATCTCGGCCACCGGCTCGTACATCCCGGTGTAGGTGACGCCCATGATGGCTACCACACCGATGGTGTTCTCATCGACGTACTTCTCCAGGTCGTGCCCGTCGAGGGTCTTGTGATCCATGCTGATCGGAACCAGCCGGGGCTCGACGTCGAAGTAGTTGCAGAACTTCTCCCAGCACACCTGGACCGCCGAGGACATCACGAGGTTCGGCTTGGAGGCGTCCTTGCCGGCAGCCTTCCTGGCCTGCTGCCAGCGGCGCTTGAAGGCCAGGCCACCGAGCATGCACGCCTCCGACGAGCCGATCGTCGAGGTGCCGATGCTGTTCGAGGCGTCGGGCGAGTTCCACAGGTTGGCGATCATGTGCCAGCAGTTGTCCTCGATGGCTGCTGTCTGGGGGTACTCGTCCTTGTCGATCATGTTCTTGTCGAAGGCGTTGTCGTAGACAGCCTTCGCCTCGTCATCCATCCACGTGCTGACGAAGGTGGCGAGGTTGAGCCTGGAGTTGCCGTCGAGCATCGTCTCGTCATCAACGATCTGCTTGGCAGTCCCAGGCAGTGATTCGTGTTCAGGGATGCGATGCCGCGCTGCGACGGTCGCCTCCCCGAGCCTTGCGAATTGCGGGGTCAACTGATTGTCGGCCTGCGAGGAAGTCATGACTTCTCCTGGTCCGGTTAGTGGGGGCGCCCGCGCGGCGCGCGGGTGGGATGCAGCCCAGGGATGCATCACCTGTGTTGCAATCCGAATCGAATGTAGCGCGCTCGATCAAGCCGTTGACTAGGGGATACGGTCCTAATACCTCGGCTAGTGAAAAAAACCCTTAACAGTTGAGAAAGCCTTCCTGAGATCTCGCGGCGCACTGACGGTGCCCCGTCTGATGAGTTCTGGCAAGCCGGCGCGGCCGGGCTGGTGGAGGCCGCGGGACCGACGGCCGGCACTGAGGTCGGGCCCCCGCGGCCGAGTTGGAGAGCCCGTCCTCAGGCCCGGGTGAGCAGCCGCGCCACCGCGGCCGCACGGGCGGATCGTCCCTGCACGCCGAGCTTGGTGTAGGCGTTCTGGAAGTGCCGCTCCACCGTGCGCAGCGAGACCACCAGTTCAGCCGCGATCTGGTCGTTGGACAGCCCGCGGGCGGCCAGCCGCAGCACTTCGAGTTCCCGGGCCGAGAGGTCGTCGGGCAGCATGGCGAGGGACCGTTCGGCCAGTTCCCGGTCCGGGGCGAGGAAGCGCTCCACCTCGGCGACCAGGATCGGCCAGGCGGGTTCATCCTCCAGCACGATGTGGTTGCTGCTCTCCAGCGGGACGAAGCGCGCTTCAGGAACCTGGGAGGCCAGGAGCCGGCCCTCCTCGAAGTCGACCATCTGGTCCCCCCGGGAGTGCAGCACCAGGGCCGGCTGGGTGATCTGCGGCAACAGGTGGGTCACGTCCGAGCGCCCGTACGCCTGCCGCGACTCGTAGGCGGTCGACGCCGATGCCGCGACCTTCTGCAGGTCGTCCAGCCAGCTCATCTGCTCCTCGGTGGCGTGCGGGATCATCATCGAGGTGAAGACCCGCCGAAAGGTGGACTCCGGGCGCGCCCAGCCCACCTTCATGATCTGCCCGAGCGTGTCGTGGTACGCGATCGCCTCGGGCGAGGAGTCGCGCCGGCCCACCGCATAGCTGTCGTAGAAGGCCAGCCGGGTCACCCGCTCGGGGAAGCGGACGGCGTAGTCGATGGCGATCGGCCCACCCTGCGCCATCGCCATCAGGGCGAACCGCTCGAAGCCGGCGTCGTCGGCCACCGCGATCAGGTCCCCCAGCCGGGCCTCGTGGGAGTAGTCGGCGACCTCCCAGTCCGACAGCCCATGGCCGCGCTCGTCGAACCTGATGATCGTTGCGAACCGGCCCAGGTCTCGCAGGAAGTGGCGCCAGACCGGGCTCTCCCAGTCGGTCAGCAGTTGCGAGACCCAGCAGGTGGAGACCAGCAGCGGCGGGCCCTGCCCGTGCACGGCATAGGCGATCCGCACCCCGTCGGGGGCGCGGCAGAACCGGACGTCCTGCGGTCCGGTACGGCTCCGCGCGGCCACGCCGACAGGGTAACGCCCCCCGGCAGCGGCATCACCGCTTGTGGACGCGACATACGCAAGGTCACCCACGCCCCGGCCATCCTCCCCGACCGGACCGCGCCGACCGCCCGTCCGCCGCGACTCGCCCCTGGTCAGGCGGCCAGGGTGGGGTCGGACGGCGGACGCTGCGGGTCGAACGGCACCGTCGGGTACCGCGGGCCGTGGACGGCTCCTCCGGCCTGGGCCGCCGTCAACTCGTCCCTCAGGCGGTGCAGGTCGCGGTCGTTGCGGGTCTCGAAGCCGGGGCGCCAGGGCACCTGGGCGCGACGGTGGGCGGGGCCGAGGGCCAGGACCAGCAGGAGCACCAGTCCGGCGACGATCAGGAATCCAGTCATGGCTCAACGTTCCTTCCTCGGGTGGACCCGCCACATCGGTGGCACCACCCAATCCGGGGCGGATCCGGCGGGCTGTGCCGTCGGGTTCCGCGTATGGCAGATATCCTTCCTTGATGCCCGTATCTGCCAACAGTGGCGGGGAAGCCACCGTTCGCAAGAATCCAGCCAGTACGCTGTGACCATGACGCTGAAGCGCGTGAGCCTGATCACCCTGCCCCCGGTGGCGGTCTTCGAGTTCGGGGTGGCCGTCGAGGTCTTCGGCATCGACCGCAGCGACGAGGGCATCGAGCCGTTCGACTTCCGGGTCTGCGCGGTCGAACCCGGCGTCCCACTGCCCGCCAAGGATGTCGACCACTTCACGATCACCCCCCAGCACGGTCTGGACGTGGTGGCGGGCAGCGATCTGGTGATCGTCTCCGCCACCCTGCCGCGGGCCACCCCCGACTACCCACCGGAGGTGCTGCAGGTGCTTCGCCAGGCCCACGCCGACGGGGCCACCGTGCTGAGCCTGTGCTCGGCCTCCTTCGTGCTGGGCGCGGCCGGGCTGCTGGACGGGCGCCGGTCGACCACCCACTGGATCTACACCGAGGCGATGCAGCGGCGCTTCCCGGACACCACCGTCGACGCGTCGGTGCTGTACGTCGAGGACGACCGGGTGATCACCAGCGCCGGCACCGCCGCCGGGATCGACGCCTGCCTGCACATCGTCCGCCGCGAACTGGGGACGGCGGTGGCGACCACGATCGCCCGCCGGATGGTGGTGCCTCCGCAGCGCGACGGCGGCCAGCAGCAGTTCGTGAACCTGCCGGTCGCCGAGTGCGCCTCGGACAGCCTCGCCCCGCTGCTGGACTGGCTGATGGAGCACCTCGACGAGGAGCACTCGGTCGCCTCGCTGGCCTCGCGTGCGGCGATGAGCGAGCGGAACTTCGCCCGCCGCTTCGCGGCCGCCACCGGCACCACGCCGCACAAGTGGCTGACCGCCCAGCGGGTGCTCGCCGCCCGCGGGCTGCTCGAGGAGTCCGACCTGTCGGTCGAGCAGATCAGCCGCCGGGTCGGCTTCAACTCCGCGGTGGTGCTGCGCGACCACTTCCGTCGCGCTGTCGGCCTATCGCCGTCCGACTACCGCCGGCGCTTCGGCATGGCGGTCACCGCCTGACACACGGGGACGGTTCTTCCGCACACGGGGACGGTTCTCCCGCACACAGGGACGGTCCTTCCGGCCCCGCTCAGCTGCCGCCGGGTGACTGCGGCCCGCCGTCGTCCGGCACCGCCTCGTGGTACCGCTTGCCCGGGGTGCGGCGGTCCTCCTTCATCTCCGCCTCGTAGACGTGGCGGCGTCCGTCGATCAGCTCGCGACGGCAGCGCTCCTCCAGCGCTCGCGCCACCGACCAGTAGGTGTCGTCATACTCCTCGACGACCTGGAAGCTCCAGCGACCTTCGATGATGTTGCGCCCCACCAGCTCGATCTGCAGCAGGTCCGCCTGCTCGCCGTGACCCGCCTCCCGCAGCAGGTCGACCGCCTCGCCGGCCGCCAGGTCGGCCGCGCCGCACAGCCGGTGGAAGGCGTAGAGGTGGCCGCGGGCCTCCTCGATCATCTCGAGGGCCTCCGACAGCTTGCCGAGCGCCGCCACTGTCTCGTCGCTGGTCCCCTCGGGCCGCTGGTGGACCTCCAGTTGCTGCTCCCGCCTTCGCCGTGCCCGCTGTGCCACGTCCGTCCTCCTGGTCTGCGTTTCGGGGTAGCCCTTGCCCAGCCCGGGTGCCCCCTACACCGCCCCGGTGACGAGGCGATCGGCTCGGGCGGCGGGATCGCCCGGGCCGGATCGCTCCCGCCGGCCTCGTGGTGAGTGTCCCCCTCGACTACGGAGGGGTAACTCACGGCGAAGCCAGGACGGGTCCCGTTCAGGCGGCTCGAGGCCTGGTCGTACGGACGAGGCTAGGACGGACGGCCGTCCGGTCCTGCTCCCAGCGCCGTCCGCAGCGCTCCGGCGTACCGGGCCGCCTCGCCGTCGGCGTACCTGGTCCGCGGCCAGAAGAAGCCGCGCAGGCCGTCCCCCTTCGAGCGGGGTACTACGTGGACGTGCAGGTGCGGCACGGACTGGCTCACGACGGTGTTGACCGCCGTGAACGAGCCGTCGGCGCCCAGCCCGTCGGTCATCGCGGACGCCGCCCGCTGCACCAGCGAGAACAGTGGCCCGACCAGCCCGGACGGCAACTCGGGCAGGGTCTCGATGTGCTCGACCGGGCAGACCAGCAGGTGGCCCTTGAACACCGGACGGTGGTCGAGGAAGGCGATGAACATGTCGTCGCGCCACACCACCTCGGCGTCCTCCTGGCCAGCGACCAGCCGGCACACCACGTCCGTGGCGCTCACGCGGTCTCCCGGGACCGCAGCGCAGCCTTGGCGGCCTCCATCAGCAGGAAGACCGCCACCGCAAAACCGAGCGGCACCAGCCAGCCGAGCAGGCTGATCGGCGCCGACCCGAACCAGGTGTTCAGCACCGGAAGGTAGGCGAACAGCACCTGCAGCACGACCAACAGCCCGACCACCGCCCAGACGATCGGGTTGCCGGTGACCGCCTCGCGGCGCAGGCTCGACTCGCGCAGGAACCGGGAGTTGAACAGGTAGGCGGCCTGCCCCAGGGCGAGGGTGTTGACCGCCCAGGTTTGGGCGGCGGCCAGGTCCGTCCCGACGGCCAGGGCGATCTCGAAGGTGGCCAGGGTCGCGGCCGCGATGGCGACCGAGGCGATGGCGAGCCGGGGCAGGTACTTCGCGTCCACCAGCGGGGTGTTGGGCGGCCGTGGCGGTCGCGTCATGATGTCGGGCTCGGCCGGTTCGTAGGCCAGTGCGAGCGACAGGGTCACCGCGGTGATCATGTTCACCCAGAGGATCTGGACGGGGTCCAGCGGCAGGGTCAGCCCGAACAGCACCGCGACGAGCACCACCAGCGACTGGGCGCCGTTGGTCGGCAGCAGGAAGAGCACCGACTTGTGCAGGTTGTCGTGGATCCGCCGGCCCTCCTCGACGGCGTACTCGATGGTGGCGAAGTTGTCGTCAGCCAGGACGATCTCGGCCGCCTCCTTGGTGGCCTCGGTGCCCTTGATCCCCATCGCCACCCCGACGTCGGCCCGCTTCAGCGCCGGCGCGTCGTTCACCCCGTCGCCGGTCATCGCGACCACCTCACCGTTGGCCTGCAGCGCCTTGACCAGCCGCAGCTTGTGCTCCGGGCTGGTGCGCGCGAAGGTCTCGGTGCGGTTGACGATCTGCCGCAGCTCCTCGTCGGTGGCGGCCTCCAGCTCGGCGCCGGTCACCGCCTCCTCGGTCGCCTCGTCGAAGATGCCCATCTCGCGGGAGATCGCGGTCGCGGTGCCGGCGTGGTCGCCGGTGATCATCGTGACCTTGATGCCGGCGGTGTGGCAGGTGGCGATCGCGGTGATCGCCTCGGGCCGGGGCGGGTCGACGATCCCGACCAGGCCGAGCATCACCAGGTCGGTGAGGTCGTCGTGGTCGAGGGTCTCCGCCTCCCCGGCCGGGCGGCTGGCCGCGGCGAGGACGCGCAGGCCCTGGGCGGAGAGCCGCTCGGTGGCCTCGTCCCACCATTGCCGCTCCAGCGGCACCCGCCCGGCACCGGCCAGCTCGCTGGTGCTGCGGTCGAGCAGCCGGTCCGGGGCGCCCTTGACCAGGATCACCCGGTGGCCCTCCGGGGTGGTGTTGGCGGTCGCCATGTACTTGTGCTCGGAGTCGAACGGCAGCACTGCGGTCCGGGGGTAGCCGGACGGGTCGAAGCCGGCCTTCATGCCCAGCGTCCGCAGCGCGCCCTCGGTGGGTTCGCCGACCAGCCCCCAGCGGCCGTCCGGACCCTGGCTGACGACGGCGTCGTTGACCACGCTCATCGCGGTGAGGACGGCGACCAGGTCGCCCCGCTCGGCCGGCACGATGTCGCGCCCGGCCAGGCTGATGCCGCCGGCCGGGTCGTAGCCCAGGCCCGCCACGGCGTACTCGCCGGCCCGGGTGAGGACAGTCCGCACCGTCATCTCGTTGGTGGTCAGGGTGCCGGTCTTGTCCGAGCAGATCCGGGTCACCGAACCGAGCGTCTCCACCGCCGGCAGCCGGCGGATGATCGCGTTCCGCCGGGCCATCTGCTGCACGCCGAGGGCAAGGGTGATCGTGACCAGGGCGGGCAGCCCCTCGGGGATCGCTGCGACCGCGAACCCGATCGTGGCCGAGATCAACTCCCCGGCCGGCATGTTGTGCAGCAGCTTGCCGATCGCCACCATGACGACCGCCATCACCGCGATGATGCCGGCCAACTGCTTGCCGAAGGCGGCGATCTGGCGGGTGAGCGGGGTGTCGAAGGTCTCGATGTCGGCCAGCAGGGTGGTGATCCGTCCGATCTCGGCGTCCGCGCCGGTCGCGGTCACCACGCCGACCCCCGTCCCGGCGGCGACGATCGACGAGGAGAACAGCATGGACGACCGGTCGCCGACCCCCGTCCCGGCGGCGACCGGGTCGACCGACTTGGCGGACGGGACCGCCTCACCGGTGAGCGCCGACTCCTCGACCCGCAGGTTGCTGGCCTCGACCAGCCGCAGGTCGGCCGGGACCCGGTCCCCCGGGGTGACCCGGA
>JAEZHJ010000095.1 GCA_023436925.1 Actinomycetes bacterium | reverse complement strand
CGTCCCCGTGGTTACGGGGTGGGCTCGCCGCCGGTGACTGCGAGGGTTTCGCCGATCACATAGCTCGACTCCGCCGAGGCGAGGAACACGTAGGCCGGGGCGAGTTCGGCGGGCTGGCCGGCGCGGCCCAGCGGGGTCGACTGGCCGAAGCTGGTGAGCTTCTCCATCGGCTGGCCGTAGGAGGGCTGCAGCGGGGTCCAGATCGGGCCCGGTGCCACCGCGTTCACCCGGATCCCCTTCGGCGCCAGCTGCTGGGCCAGGCCCTTGGTGAAGTTGTTGATCGCGGCCTTGGTGGTCGCGTAGTCCACCAGGGTCGGTGAGGGCTGGTAGGCCTGGATCGACGAGGTGTTGATGATCGTGGCGCCCGGCGGCAGGTGCGGGAGGGCGGCCCTGGTGATCCAGAACATCGCGTAGATGTTGGTTTTCATGGTGTGGTCGAACTGCTCGTCGGTGATCTCGGTGACGTCCTCCTGGGCGACCTGCTTGCCGCCGTTGTTCACCACGATGTCGAGGCCGCCGAAGGCTTCGACGGTCCGCTCCACGATCGAGCGGCAGTAATCCGCGTCCTTGAGGTCGCCGGGCAGCGCCAGCGCCTTGCGTCCGGCCTGCTCGATCAGCCCGATGATCCGCTGCGCGTCCGGCTCCTCCTCCGGCAGGTAGCTGATCGCGACGTCGGCGCCCTCCCGCGCGAAGGCGATCGCGGTGGCCGCTCCGATGCCGGAATCTCCGCCGGTGATCAGGGCCTTGCGGCCGGTCAGCCGTCCGGTGCCGCGGTAGGTCTGCTCACCGTGATCGGCCAGCGGTTGCAGGTCGCGGTCGAGGCCGGGCTCGGGCTGCTGCTGTTCCGGCGGCGAGAGTTGCTCGTAGCGGGTGACCGGGTTGTCGAAGGTGTACTGGTCGTTGGTCATGGGACTCCTGTCCTCGAACGGCTAGGGGATTCCTTCCCTCTACCCCGTGCCACAGGCCTCACACCGGGCCCGTGGAGTCTGGACGCGGCCAGCACCGCGAGGGAGGATCGAGCGATGAACCACTACCTGATCTCCTTCCCGAGCGCCGCGATGGTGATCCCGCCCGGCGAGTTCGAGGACGTCGGCCGCGACGCCCACGCCGTGATCCAGGAGGCGAAGGACGCGGGTGTCTACGTCTTCGGCGGCGGCATCGACGAGGACGTGCCGCCGGTCCTGGTCGACGCCGACGCCACCGTGACGGACGGCACCCAGGCGTCACTGACCCGGCTGGACGGCGGCTTCACGGTGCTGAAGCTGCCGTCCCGGGATGCAGCGGTGGGGTGGGCGGCGAAGATCGCAAGGGCCTGCCGGTGCGCCCAGGAGCTGCGCGTGTTCGGCTACGACCCGCAGTCGTGACCGGTTCGCCCCCTGGCCACCCCTGACGCGATGGACGCTCTCGCCGCGCTGAAGCGGATCGGCTTCCTGCTGGAGCGGGCCGGGGCGCCCACCTACCGGGCGCTCGCCTTCCGGCGGGCCGCCGATGCGCTGGCGGGGCTGCCGGCCGGGGAGATCGAGTCGCTGGCGGCCCGCGGCGAACTCCGGTCCGTCCCGGGGATCGGGGCCACCACCGAGACGGTCATCCTTGAGGCGCTCGCCGGCCAGGTGCCCGCGTACCTGGCCCGCCTCGAGGCGGAGCCGCCACCGGTCGCGGTGGCGGGCGATGCGCTGCGGGCGGCCCTGCGCGGTGACTGCCACACCCACTCGTTGTGGTCGGACGGCGGCAGCACCATCCTCGACATGGCGCAGGCGGCGCGTTCCCTGGGCCATGAATACCTCGTGATGACCGACCACTCGCCGCGGCTCACCGTCGCCAACGGGCTGACCACCGAGCGGCTCCACGAGCAACTCGACGAGATCGCGCAGGTGAACGCCCGGCTGGCCGACGAGGCCGCCGCCGGCGAGCCGCCGTTCCGCGTCCTGACCGGTATCGAGGTCGACATCAACGAGGACGGCAGCCTCGACCAGACCCCGGAGGTGCTCGGCGCGCTCGACATCGTCGTCGGCAGCGTCCATTCGAAGCTGCGCTCCCCGCGGGACGAGATGACCCAACGGATGCTCGGCGCGATCGCCGACCCGCACCTGGACATCCTGGGGCACTGCACCGGGCGGATCGTGGTCGGACGCGGCCGGCCCCAGTCCGAGTTCGACGCCGACGCGGTCTTCGCGGCCTGCCGCGACAACGACGTCGCCGTCGAGATCAACTGCCGACCCGAGCGCAAGGACCCGCCTCTGGACCTGCTGCGGCTGGCCGCCGAGGTGGGCTGTCAGTTCTCGATCGACACCGACGCCCACGCCCCCGGGCAGCTGGAGTGGCAGTACATCGGGTGCGACCGGGCGGCTGCCTGCGGCATCACCGAGGACCGGGTCGTCAACGCCGGCCCACTCACCCGCCTGCTCGGCTGGCGCGACTCCCGCCGCCCTGCCGGCTGAAGCCGGGTCGCCCGACCGGCACCCCGGTGGGTCCGGCGCGGGATGGTGAGGTGGCTCGCGATCCCGCGCGGGATGGCGGCGTTGGCGGTGGTCGCATGGCTGGCGGCACCCGGCGGGGCACTGGCGGTGTTATGGCTGCGTCGAGAACGGGCCGGGTCGAACTAGTTCTCCGCGCTCATCCGGGTCACGAAGTCGGCGACCTCATCGAGCATCTCGGCAAGGTGCTCGGGCTGTCCGGTCCAGACCTGGCGGGCGGTGGGCAGCCCGGCGAGCACCATGCTGGCGGTCAGGTCATCGATCGCCATCCCGCGGGGCGCCGGACGCGCCGCGATCGCCGCCGCCCGCCGGCGTTGCTCCGGGGTGAGCCCCTCCCACCACGACTGCAACGCGCCTTCATCGATCATGGGTCGATTCTCCCCCACTACCGGCCCGACGTGCCCCGACCACCGATTCCGGTGCGCGGGACCGCGCCGGGTAGCGTCGAGGGGGTGAAGCAGCGCCCTCTCGCCGTCGCCCTGGTCGCGGTCGGCGTCGTGGCGCTGGCAGTGACGATCGGCCTGCTACTGCCGCGCGCGGTGACCCCACCGCCGCCGATCGACTCCGAAGGCCTGCGCGACGCGGTCACCGCGGACGCGCTGAAGGGCCACCTGGACGCCCTGCAGCAGGCTGCCGATGCCAATGGCGGCCACCGCGCCGCCGGGACACCCGGCTTCGCCGCGTCCGCCGACTACGTCGCCGGACGGCTCGAAGCAGCCGGCTACCAGGTGCAGCGCCAGCAGTTCAGCTACGACCGGCCCGACTACTCCCGGGCGACCCTGCAGCAGCGCGGCCCGACGGTGCGCGCCTACACCGTGCTGCGTGACTTCCAGCCGCTGACCTTCTCCGGGACCGGCACGGTGACCGCGGCGGTCACCGCGGTCGACCTCAACCTGGCCGGTGACCGGCGCAACACCAGCGGCTGCGAGGCCGGCGACTTCGCCGGGTTCCCGCGCGGCAGTATCGCGCTGGTGCAGCGTGGCACCTGCGCCTTCGGGGTGAAGGCGGGCAACGCCGTGGCCGCCGGGGCGAGCGCGGTGATCGTGCTCAACCAGGGCGACGACCCCTCCCGGCGCGGCCTGTTCGCCGGGACGCTCGGACGGCAGGCCGCCGTCCCCGTCCTCGCCACCAGCTACGAGCGCGGTGCCGAGTGGGCCGGCAACCCCGGGACCACACTGGCGCTCAGCGTCGCTGCCACCACCACGCGGGTCAGCACCGAGAACCTCATCGCCGACACCGCGACCGGTTCCCCCGAACGCACCATCGTGGTCGGCGCCCATCTGGACGGGGTCGAAGCGGGGCCCGGGATCAACGACAACGCGTCCGGGACGGCGGCCGTGCTCGAGACCGCGATCCAGTTCGCCGAGCTGGGCATCCAGCCCGCCGCCCGGGTCCGCTTCGCCTTCTGGAGTGGCGAGGAGGACGGCCTGTACGGCTCCCGGCACTACGTCGGCCAGCTGGGCGAGGACGGACGCCGCACCACGGCGCTGTACCTGAACCTGGACATGATCGGCTCGCCGAACCCGGTACCGGCGGTCTACGCCGCGACGGGCCGGCCCACCGGGTCGGAGGCTCTCCATGCCGTGCTGACCGAGTTCCTGAACGCACAGGGGATCACCCCGCAGACCGCCGACTTCGACGCCAGCGACCATGCCCCCTTCCTGGCCGCCGGGATCGCAGCCGGCGGGCTGTTCGCCGGCGCCGACGACGGCGCCGACCCCTGCTACCACCAGGCCTGCGACCGGGTGGACACGATCGATCTCGCGATGCTGGAGGTGATGGCGGACGCCGCGGCGCACGCCACGCTCAGCTTCGCCCAGGCCGAGGGCTAAGAGCGCTCGGTCAGACAGTCGCGCAGCAGGTGCTCCATGGCGGCCCGCAGCTCGCCGCCGGACCGGCCGTCCAGCAGCGCCCCGGCCGAGACGACGGGATGGATGGATCGGTCCTGGACCAGTACCTGGAGGGTCGCGGCCGCCAGTTCCCGGTCCTCCGGCGTGGCTCGCCACCGGGCGAGCGGGTGGCGCAGCATCCGCTGCGAGATCACGCCGGCGACCCCCACCGGCAGCACCGCCGTGCCCGGCGCAAGCCGGACCAGCAATTCCACCGCCGGGCCCCAGCTGGCCAGCGAGGCGACGGCGTCGTCGAGACGATGGACCGGATCCGGCTCGATGGTGCCGGCCGGGAAGGTGAGCAGGGCGCCGCCGGAACGCAGGTGCTCCGCGGCCCGCCGGACGAGGCCGGTGCGCCCGTGGGCGTCGTCGCGGACGTACAGCAACCGGGCCGCGATGTTGGGGATCGTGCGCAGGATGGGCCGCTCCAGCGCGATGATGCGCAGGTCGTCGCGGGCGGCGAGCAGCCGCCAGAGGGCGGGTGCGTCCACCGTGCCCGCATGGTTGGCGACCACCACCAGCGGGCCGGACGCGGGCACCTGGTCGCCGCCGCGAATCGTCACGGTGCCGCTGTAGCGCGGCAGCACCACCTCGGCCGCGGCGGCGAGCCCGTCCCGGGCGGCGGCGTCCATCTCGGTGATGTCGGCGACGAACCGCCCCACCGCCAGCCGGGCGACCCCGGCCAGCAACGGCGCGGTGCGGCGCAGGCCGAGGCCGCGCAGCAGGTCCGCCGCCGAGCTGTCGCGCAGGCTGGTCGCGAGTTCGGGGCGGTGGCCGTTGGTTGTGCCCACCACGCCGCTGACGCTAGCCGATGCCGCCCGGAGCGCGCTGCAGGGCAAGGTCGCCACCCTCGGGACGCTAGAGCCGCAGCGTTTCAGCGCCTAGGCTCAGGGCCAGTGCGAAGCACAGGAGGTCACCCCCATGGCTCAACCCGTCCTCTCCCGCCGCAGCCTGATCGGCGGCGTCAGCGCGCTCGCCCTGGCCGGCCTGGTCGGCTGCAGCCGCGACCCGGCCGCGTCCGGTAATCCGTCGGGCAGCGCCAGTGCCGCCGACGTGACGTACCAGTTGTCGTGGACGCACTCGGTGCAGTTCGGCGGCACCTACCTCGCCGAGGACCGCGGCCTGTTCCGTGAGCAGGGCTTGAACGTCCGGCTGGCGCCGGGCGGGCCCAACGTGGCCGGAGACGCCAACACAGTCAGCGGCTCGGCCCTGATGAACATCTCGGTGGCCGACGGGGTGGCCCGCTCGAACGCCGAAGGCGCCGACCTGGTCATCATCGGCGCGCAGTACCAGAAGAGCCCGGTCACCATCTTGTCGTTGGCGGACGCGCCGCTGACCGAACCGCGTGACCTGATCGGGCGCAAGATCGGGGTGGCCGGCACGGACACCCCCGGATTGTCTGCCTTTCTGGCCATCAACAACCTCAGCGAGGACGACGTCACGTTCGTGCCCAGCCAGTACGACCCGGCCGTGCTCACCGCCGGACAGGTGGACGGGCTGTACTGCTTCTACAACGACCTCCCCGTGGCGCTGGCCGTCCAGGGTGTCGAGGGCCACTCGATGCTGCTGGCCGACTTCGGCTACAACCCGATGAGCCAGACCTACACCGTCCGGCGTGACAGCCTGGCTGATCCCGCCAGGCGCGACCTGATCGTCCGGCTGTTCCGCGGCGACGCGCAGGGCTGGCAGCTGTACCGGGAGGACCCGCAGGCGGCCGCCGACCTCACCGTCGAGGCCTACCCCGACGCCGGGCTCGACCTGGAGGCGCAGCGCAAGCAGGCCGAGGTCCAGCTCGACATCATGTACTCCCCCACCACCGACCAGTACGGGTTCGGGTGGTTCACCGACGAGCAGATCGACCAGAACCTCAAGCTCTTCGAGTTGCTGGGCATCAGCGGGGCCACCCGTGACCTGTGGGACCACTCCGTGCTGGACGAGGTGTACGCCAACGGACCCACAGCGTGACCGACCCCACCCCGCGGCAGAGCGCCCCCGAGGTCGTCTGCACCGCGGTCGCCAAGACCTTCCCGACCGCCGAGGGCGGCAGCCTGCTCGTGCTCGAGCCGGCGGACCTGACCCTGGCCGCGGGCACGGTGACCGCCCTGGTCGGCCCCTCGGGCTGTGGCAAGTCCACCCTGCTGCGGATCCTCGCCGGGCTGGAGCAACCCGACGCCGGCGGCTCCGTCCTGATCGGTGGTGACCCGCCGTCGCTGGTGCGGCGACGCGGCGAGTTGGCCATGGCCTTCCAGGATGCGTCCCTGCTGCCGTGGCGGACGGCGGCGAGCAATGTCGCCCTCGCCCAGCGCCTCGCCGGCCGTCCGATGGACGCGGCCCGGGTCGACGACCTGCTGGCCCGGGTCGGGCTGGCCGGGTTCGAGCAGGCCCGACCCGCGCAGCTGTCCGGCGGGATGCGGCAGCGCGCGGCGATCGCGCGCTGCCTGGTCACCGAGCCGCGGCTGCTGCTGCTCGACGAGCCGTTCGGGGCGGTCGACGAGCTGACCCGCCGCCGGCTGAACATCGAGCTGCCGCCACTGTGGTCGGGTGCCACCACCACGACGGTGCTGGTGACGCACTCGATCGACGAGGCGGTGCTGCTAGCTGATCGGGTGCTGGTGATGTCGCCGCGCCCGGGCCGGATCATCGCCGACCTGCCGGTCGACCTGGACCGGCCGCGCCGGCTCGGCCAGCTGCACAGCGCCCGGTTCACCGAGCTCGTCGAGCGGATCGGCGCCCTGCTCGGGGTCGACCAGTACGTCGAGGACGGAGCCTGAGCCGTGGTCATCCAGCGGGAGGAGGCGGCCGCGCCGTCCGTGCCGCCGGTCGTCGCGCGCCGTCCGGCCCGCCTCGTCGTTCCCCCGGTGGCCAGGACGGTGCTCGGCTGGGTGCTGGTGATCGGGCTGTGGGAACTGGTCGGCCGGACGGTGCTGGCCGGCACCCACCTGATCGGTGTGCCCTCCGGCATCCTCGGCAAGATCGTCGCCAACGCGGGCCTCTACGGCCGGGGGCTGTGGTACACCAGCGTCGAGGCGTTGGCCGGCTACCTGTTCGGCAACCTCGCCGCCGTCCTGCTGGCGCTGGTCGTGGTGCTGCTGCCCGGTCTGGAACGGACGGTGCTGCGGCTGGCGCTGGTCGTCTACTGCCTGCCGCTGGTGGCCCTCGGCCCGCTGCTGCGGCTGGTGTTCGGGTTCGGCGACGGACCGCAGATCACGCTGGCCGCGCTGGCGGTGTACTACCTGACCCTGGTTCCGCTGCTGGTCGGCCTGCGGGCCGTGCCGCGCTCCTGGCTCGACCTGGTCGCCACCTACGGACGCGGCCGCTGGACGACCCTGACGACCGTGCGGGCCCGCGCCGCACTCCCCTATCTGATGGCCGGACTGCAGGCGTCGGTGCCGGCCGCCTTCCTCGGCGCCCTGGTCGGGGAGTTCACCGGGGCCGAGCGCGGCGTCGGCGTGCTGTCGATCCTCGCCCTGCGCAGCCTCGACACCGACGGGTTGTGGGCTCTGATGCTGCTGAGCACCGCCGCGTCCCTGGTCGGCTATGGCGTGGTCTCGCTTGTCGCCCGCCGGGTGTCGCCCGAGCAGCCGGCGGTGCTGCTGAGCCCGCCCGGCTCCGACCCGCGCCGGCCGGCCTGGGAACGCGGACTGCGCGGGCTGGCCGGGGTGCTCCTGACCGCCGCGCTGGTGATCGGCGCCTGGGTTGGGCTGTTCGCCCTGCTCGGGCTCGACCCCTACTTCGCCAAGCGGCCCTGGGACGTCTGGGCCTGGCTGGTCACCGCACCCGCAGCCGGGAAGAACCGCGCGGAACTCGTCACCGCCACCCTCGAGACGGCGTCCGTGGCGATCCCGGGCTACTTCGCCGGGCTGCTGCTGGGGGCCGTGCTCGCCGCGCTGTTCTCGCTGTCACCCCGGACGCGTCGCGCGCTCACCCCGGTCGCCGTCGCGCTGCGCTGTGTGCCGGTGATCGCGATCGCCCCGCTGTTGGTGGCGGCCCTGGGTCGTGGGCCGTTCGGCACGGCGGTGGTGGTGGCGATCATGACCTTCTTCCCCACCCTGGTGTCGTGCCTGTACGGGTTGGGGCAGCTTCCGGGCCAGGTGGCCGAGGTTTTCGCCACCTACGACACCCCGTCCTGGCGGGTGCTGCTGCTGGGCCGGCTGCCAGCGATGGCGCCCGCCTTCTTCGCCGCCGCGCGGATCGCGGCGCCCACCACCCTGCTCGCCGCCACGGTCGCCGAGTGGCTGGCGACCGGGGTCGGGCTGGGCAACCTGATGGCCGTGGACGCCGCCACCAGCCGGTACACCTCGCTGTGGTCGACGGTGGTGGTGGTGACGGTGCTGGCGCTGGCGGCCTACGCGCTGGTCGAGTTCGTCGAGCGGCGGGTGCTCGCCGTCCTGGCCCCGGAGCAGTCCCGCTGGTGAGCCGGCCTCAGCCGGCCAGGGCGGTCGCGACTGCCTCCGCGGTCGCCTGCCAGGTCGGACGGTCCGCGCTCAGCCGCGCCGCCTCCGTCCGCCACCGGTGTTGCCGGACCGGGTCGGCCAGCCACCCGCGCAGCACCTCCGCGAGCGCGGCGGGGTCGCCGGGCGGGAACGTCGCGCCCACCCCCAGCGCGTCGGCCGCGCCGGTGCCGGAGGCGACGACAGCGGGGATGCCGCGGGCCAGCGCCTCGGCGACGACCATTCCGTAGGTCTCGGCCCGCGAGGTGTGCACCAGCAGGTCGGTCGCGCCCCAGACCGCCTCCAGGGCCGGTCCGACCCGCGGTCCGGTGACCGCGACCCGTCCCGCGAGCCCGGTGGCCTCGATCCGGTGGGTCACCTGCCGCGACACCGACGGCTCCACCGCGTCCGGGCCGACCAGCCGGGCCGTCCATGGCAGCTCCCGCACCAGGTCGAGGGCGGACAGGAAGGTCAGGGGGTCCTTCGTGGCCGTCAGCCGGCCCAGCCACAGCAGCGCCGGCGCGCCGCCCAACGGCAGCGAGCCGGTCGCCGGCGGCGCCGCCTCGACACCGGGCGGAGCCACCGTGACATCAGTCCGGCGGTACCGTCGGGCGACCTCCCCGGCCGCCCACTCACTCGTCACCACCACCGCGTCGGCCAGCTCGACCGCCTCCGCCTCGCCTTCCGCCAGGCGTCCCCGGGCCGCCGCCGGCAGCGCCGGGTCGTCGGCCGGGAAGTAGTGCACCAGCAGTGTGACCCGGCCCCCCGACGCCCGGACGGCGCGCAGCGCCTGCGGTGCCGCCGAGCCGAGGATGTTGCCGATCAACCAGTGCCGCTCCGACGGCAGCACCGCGAGGAGCCGGTCGACGTCGCCCGGCCCGGGCAGCGGCCACGGCCCGGCCACCGGGTACTCGTGCAGGTCGATCCCACAGCCTGGCAGCCGGTCGGCCAGTTCGGCGTCATAGCGATTGCCGCCGCTGGGCTGGTCGCTGGTCCAGCGGGCGAAGCCGATCCGTCGCGTCGGCACCGGGGCGGCTACTCCCGTCCCCGCCGGAAGCGGCGCTTGAGGCGCAACTCGGGCGGCAGCGGCGGCGCGGCCAGCCGCTGGGTGGCGCCCCGGTAGCCGGCGACCCGGCCGAACCGGTCCTCGGGGGCGTCGTTCCACTCCTGGCGCAGCCGCACGATGTCGTCGTGATCGCGGCCGATGAAGTTCCACCACATCACCACGCCCTCCTCGAAGGGCTCACCGCCCAGCAGCATGATCCGGGCGGGGGCGTCGGTGGGGTTGGTGAGCCGGATCGAGTCCAGGCCGGCGTCCCGCACGCCGAGCACGCTGCGGTCCAGCCGGACGTCGTCGAAGTCGACGTAGCCGGTGTCGACCAGCACCCCGTGCTCGTGGCGGGGGTCGACCGCCACCTCCCAGGTGGTACCGGGCGCGATCACCACTTCGGCGCCCAGCAGGGCGGTCTCGGTGTGCACCGGCGAGCTCACCCCCTCCAGGCTGCCGACGAGCAACCGGGCTCGCACCCCGGGGGCGTCCATCACCTCCGGGACGTGGTGCTGGAACTCGCGGGTGAGGTCCTTGCTCGCCTCGGGCAGCACCACCCACAACTGGACGCCGTGCAGCAGGTCACGTTCGGGCGTCGACACCTCCGAGTGGGCGATCCCGTGGCCGGAGGTCATCAGGTTCACCTCGCCGGGGCGCACCATCGAGTGCACCCCGCCGGAGTCGCGATGCTCGATCTCGCCCTCGAAGAGCCAGCTCACGGTCTGCAGGCCGGTGTGCGGGTGCGGCGGAACGTCCATGCACACCCCCTGCTCCGGGCCGTAGTGATCGACGAAGCACCATGCACCGACGAAGGAGCGCCGTAGCGACGGCAGGGTCCGGCGCACCTTCAGGGCGTCCTCGGGGCCGAGCTGCACGTCCTTGGGCTCGACCAACTGCACGTGCTCGGGATCGTGTTCGGCGGGTGCGGTGCAGTCCAGGACGGCGGAGCGGGTCTCGGTGTTGCTCATGACGCATTGTCTCCCACCACCCGCGCCTGCCGACAGTGACCGGGGTCAGGCCCCTGCCAGGGCGGTGCGGTAGCGGGCGTAGCTCCGCTTGCCGACCAGGTGCCACAGCCAGCGGAACGGGGGCGGCAGCTCGGTGCGCAGGAAGTGCTCGCCCCCGTCCGGCTGCGCGGCCATGATCAGGCCGAGGGCGGGCCAGGTGCTGCGCATCGGGATCGACTTGCGGCCGTGCTCGGCGAACCAGGCCATCTCGGCGCCACTGAGCGTGTACTCCATCTCGGGAACGATGCTCGCCTCCTCGTCCGGCAGGTGTACGGCCAGTGCCGCGTTGGCGCGCTCGAGGGCAGTCAGGACGGGGGCTGCATCGGCGGTGCTCGCCGAGGCCCGCCAGGCCGGCAGCACCGCTTCCAGCTCGTCCACAGCAGTGAGGATGTCGCGGTGCTGCCGCTTCATCCGGTCGACGTGCAGGGCGCAGGCGGGGGCGCGCTCGTCGAGGGCGGGCCACAGCCGGGCGTCCTCACCCTCATGGTGGGCGTGCAGCATGCGCGCCATCAGGTCGAGATGGTCGGCCACCAGCGTGGCATGGGCCCGGTCCCCGTCCTGCACTCCGGCGACCAGCCCCGGCGCTTCGGCATAGCTGGCGCGGAACATCCGGTGGATCATCGCCATGCCGCTGGCATCGCAGGTCTTCACCCTGGTGGCCGGGGCGCCCCCGCCAGGGGTTTCGGTCGGTGTCATCGGACGTCCTTTCGCTCACCGGGGACGCTAATGGCGAGCCTCCCGGCGGCGGAAGGGCGCAACCTTCCCCCTGCCTGTCGCGGGCCCGGCGGCGCTCGGCATTAGGGTGGGTGCCGCCGCTGCGGGCCGCAGCCGTCGTGAGGAAGCAAGGAGCAGATGACCAGCCAGACCACCGTGCACATGTGGACCGACGGCGCCTGCAAGGGCAACCCCGGGCCGGGCGGCTGGGGCGTCCTGATGACCTACGGCGAGCACACCCGGGAACTCTTCGGCGGTGAGCCGGTCACGACCAACAACCGGATGGAGCTGCTGGCAGTGATCCGAGGGCTGGAGGCACTCAACCGGCCCTCCCTGGTCCACCTGCACGTCGACTCGGCCTACGTGATGAACGGCATGACCAAGTGGATCCACGGCTGGAAGCGCAACGGCTGGCGGACGGCCGGCAAGCAGCCGGTGAAGAACGCCGAGCTCTGGCAGGAACTCGAGGAACTGGTCGGCCGCCACGAGGTCAGCTGGGAATGGGTGAAGGGCCACGCCGGGGACCCCGGCAACGAGCGGGCCGACCAGTTGGCCAACCTGGGGGTGGAGCAGGTTCGCGCGGGTAGCGCGGTCTCCGGCTGAACCGGGTCCGCTCGGCGCACCACGATGCTGTCGGCCCTGGGTGGCGGGGATTCCGTGCCGCGGGCGGGCCGAGGGCTTGTCTGGGCGGAGCCGCTGGGGTTGGCTGAGGTATGGCGATCACCCTCACGGCCCTGCGCTGGTTCGCCCTCGCCCCCGCTGCCCAGGCCCGGTTCTGGGCCGGGGTGCTCGGCATGACGCAGGACGGCGCGACGGTGTACGTCCCCGGGTTCGAGCTGCGGTTCGTCCCCACCGACAAGCCCAAGACCGTTCAGGCCCGGATCCACCTCGACCTCACCAGCAGCTCCGTCGAGGACCAGCAGGCGCGCGTCGCGAGGGTGCTCCAGCTCGGCGGCAACCACGTCGACATCGGCCAGGGGCCCGACGCCGAGCACGTCGTGCTCGCCGACCCGGAGGGGCACGAGCTGTGCGTGATCGAGCCGGGCAACCGCTTCCTGGCCGACACCGGCACCATCGGGGCGGTGAACTGTGACGGGACCTACGACCTGGGCATCTTCTGGAGCCGGGTGCTGGACTGGAAGCTGGTCTGGGACGCGGGCCAGGAGACGGCGATCCAGGCACCGGCCGGCGGGACCAAGTTCACCTGGAGCGGGCCGCCGCTGATGACTCGTGACGACCCGGACCGGATCCGGTTCGAGGTCAGCGCTGCGGCACCTGGTGACGTCGTTCGCCTGCTCGACCTGGGCGCCACCCACCTGGGTGAGGGTCGGTTCCTCGACCCGGACGGCAACGACTTCCACGTCACGCCGGCGTGGCTTTCCGGCACCGACGCGCCATGAGCTGCCGTCGCGTGCCGGTCTGCTGAGACGGGACCAGGCGAGTTCGTCCCCCACGATGGTCGACTTGTGGCCTGCTACCTTGCGGTGCAAGGATGTATGCCATGCAAGCCAGTCTGGATCGCTCGACCTCCGAGCTCGCCGTGTCCACAGTGGGACTGACCAAGCGCTTCGGCGACCGCACCGCCGTCTCCGGCATCTCATTGGAGGTCGGACGCGGCCGCGCCTACGGCCTGCTCGGCCCGAACGGCGCCGGCAAGACCACGACGGTCAGGCTGCTGACCGGGCTGCTGACCCCCGACGCCGGTGAGGTCAGCCTGTTCGGCGAGCTGGTCACCCGCGCCAACGCCGACGAACTGCGGGCGCGGATCGGCGTCCAGACCGACACCAACTTGTACGAGACGCTGAGCGCCCGGGAGAACCTGCGGACCTGGGGCTCCCTCTACGGCCTACGTGGTTCCGCCCTGGCCAGCCGGATCGACGCCGTCCTCGACCTGATGGGACTGGCCGGTCGGGCTGACTCGCTGGTCGGCGAGTTCAGCAAGGGCATGCGCCAGAAGCTGGCCGTCGGCCGCGCGATCCTGCACGAGCCGGAACTGCTCTTCCTGGACGAGCCCACCGCAGGCCTCGACCCCGAGGCGTCCGCCGACCTGATCGGCCACCTCGGCGAGATGATGCGAGACCGCCGCACCACCTTGATCATCTGCACCCACCAGCTGCACGGGCTGGAGGCGCTCTGCGACGAGATCGGCATCATCCGGGGCGGAAGCCTGCTGGTCACCGGCAGCGTCACCGACCTGCTGCGACGCCGGTGGCCGAACCAGCGGTTCGAGATCACCGTGGACGGTGACCCGTCCACCGCCGCGGCCGCCCTCAGCCGGGTCGCAGGTGCGGCGGTCGAGCGCGAGCAGGACGTCCTCACCCTCGACCTGGCCGACGGCGCCCGCATCCCCGAAGCTGTCGCCGGTCTGGTCGGGGCGGGCGTTCCCGTCCGCGCCGTCGTGCCGGTGGTGCCCACCATCGAGCAGTACTACTTCGCCACCCTGGAAGAAGGAGCCCGGTCATGATCAACCGCCAACGGGTCTGGGCGGTGGTCCGCAAGGACTGGCTGGAGGTCGCCCGCAACAAGCAGGTCCTCGCCTCGCTGATCGTGGTGCCGGTGATCTTCGCGGTCGTGATGCCGGCGGCGATCGTCCTGCTCGGCGACAACGTCGTGCTGATGTCGACGGTCAACGGACTGCAGGCCTTCCTGGACAACCTGCCGGCCGGGATCGTGCCGCCGGACCTGACCGTCGGCCAGACGGTGGTGTACGCCGTGACCGTCTACTTCTTCGCACCCTTCTTCCTGATGATTCCGGTCATCGTTGCGAGCATCACTGCCAGCTCGAGCTTCGTCGGCGAGAAGGAGCGGCACACCATCGAGGGCCTGCTCTACACCCCGCTGACCAACCGGGAGCTGGTGCTGGGCAAGGTGCTCGGCTCCGTGATCCCGGCAGTCGTGCTGACCTGGGTCTCCTTCATCGCGTACGCGCTGATCGTCGGCGGCCTCGGGTCGCGGGTGGTCGGCCGGGCCTTCTTCCCCACCTGGAGCTGGGTGGTGATGATCCTGGTGCTGGTGCCGCTGGTCGGCTTCCTCGCCACCAGCCTGATCGTGGCGGTCTCCGGACGCTCCACCACCATGCAGGGCGCGCAGGGGACCTCGATGCTGATCGTCTTCCCGATCCTCGCCCTGGTGATCGGTCAGGCCACCGGGCTGATGATCTTCGACGTCCCGGTCGTCCTGGTTGCCGCCGCCGTGCTGGCGGTGCTCGACCTGGCCGCCTTCGTCCTGGTCGTCGCCCGCTTCGACCGGGAACGGATCCTCACCCGCTTGTGATCAACGGTTTCCCTCACACCTCGGTGAGTCGCAGCCCGTCGATCGGCACCTGTTCCCACACCTCGAACGGGTCGTCGGCCACCGCGGCTCGGGCGATCGGGGCGAGTCTGCGGTAGTCCTCCTCGGACTCGAAGATCGCCAGCCCGACCAGGCGCTCGGAGTCACCGTCGGTGAGGGTGTGGATGGACCGCAGGCCGGCCTGGCCGGCGATCGCCGCGCCGTAACGGTGCATCGAGTCGATCAGCGCCTCGCGGTGCTCGGGGTACGGGTGGTGCACCGACATCAGCACGAACATGGGGATGACTCCCTTTCAGGTCTCGGCCCGCAGGACTCTCTCCAGGGGACGTCCCTGGGCGAGTTCGTCGACGATCTTGTCGAGGATCCGGATCCGGCGCATCAGGGGGTCGGCGATGTCCGCGATCCGCACCCCGCAGACGACACCGGTGATGGTGGCCGCGTTCGGGTGCAGGTCGGCGGCCTCGAAGAACTCGCGCACCGTCGTCCCGGCGGCCAGGTGCCCCTCGAAGTCGGCCTGATCGAACCCGGTCAGCCAGCGGATCGCCGCATCGAGCTCATCGCTGGTGCGTCCCTTGCGCTCGACCTTCGTCACGTAGCTGGGATAGAGCGCCGCGAACGGCATCCGCTTGACCCGCTCGTTGTTCGCCCGCTGCCGGGGCGTCTCCTCCATCGCCACGCTCCAGTCTCGACTCAGCGGTAGAGCCGAGGCAAGAGCACCGAGCCGGACGCAGCTGGTCGGGGTCGACGATCAGCTGCCGGACCGACGCCTCCGTCGTTTCTCCGCGCGCTCGCCCGCCTTGGCTGTTGCCAGTCCACCGAACCAGTGAGACCATGCGCAGACCCACCCCGGTGCACGACGACGACCCGCGGTCCTCCCGCGGCGGCCATCCGGTCGCCGCCCAGCGGGTCACCGCTGGCACCCCTCATTGAGGAGGAACTGCATGTTCCGAAGCACCATCCTTGCCTTACTCGCCGGCCACAAGGCCGCCCTCGCGGCGGTCACGACGCTCGCCCTCACGGCGGGGGCAGGCGCTGTCGCCGTCACGTCCGGCGTCCCGTCCCACCAGGGCAACCGCCCCGCCAAGAACGTCATCATCTTCGTCGGTGACGGCATGGGCACCTCCCACCGCCTCCTGATCCGCTACGGCAACGTCGGTCCCGAGGGCAAGCTGGCGATGGACTCGATGCCGGTCGCGGGCCGGTCCCAGACCTTCCCCCACGACCCCGAGGCCTTCGTGTCCGACTCCGCGGCCGGCGGCACCGCCCTGGCCACCGGGGTCAAGACCTACAACGGCGCGATCGGCGTGGACGAGAACGGCAAGCGGGCCACCAGCGTCCTGGAGTTGGCGGCCCGCGCGGGCAAGGCCACCGGCCTGGTCACCACCGCCCAGGTCACCGACGCCACCCCGGCCTCGTTCGGCGCCCACGTCCTCGACCGCAGCCAGCAGAGCCTGATCGCCCGGCAGTTCCTCGAGAACAGCAAGCCCCAGGTGATCCTCGGCGGCGGCGAGGACAAGTGGTACCCGCCGGGCAACCCGGGCGCGTTCCCGGACCAGCCCGCCGAGGACCCGTCCGAGCGCAGCGCCGGCACCGAGGGCAACCTGGTGGAGCGTGCCAAGCAACTCGGCTATGAGTACGTCACGAACACCGCCGAGCTGAAGGCCGCCAAGTCGCGCAAGATCCTGGGTCTGTTCGCGAACGAGGAGATGTTCCAGCAGCGCCCCGAGGGCAACGGTGACGTCTACAACCCGACCGTGTCGCTGGCCGACATGACCTCCAAGGCGATCTCCACCCTCGCCAAGGACCGGGACGGCTTCTTCCTCATGGTCGAGGAGGAGGGCATCGACGAGATGGCCCACCAGTCCAACGCCGGGCAGGTCATCAAGGCCGGCAAGAACCTCGACTCGGCGGTCGCGGTCGCCGTCCGGTACGCCAAGCAGCACCGCGACACCCTGGTGATCGTCGTCGCCGACCACGAGACCGGCAGCCTCGCCATCGAGGACGTTCCTGCGCTGCAGGACGACCCGAACTACCCCAACGAGAGCGGCGAGGGCCGTACCTCCGAGGACGGGCCGTTCAGCATCCCGGGCACCGACAAGCAGTTCGTCGTCGACTGGACCACCGCCAACCACACCGCCGAGGACGTGCCGGTGACCGCGATGGGTCCCGGCAGCGAGCTGCTCTCCGGGGTGTATGAGAACACCCACGTGCACGACGCGATGGTGAAGGCGATGCGGCTCAAGCGCCGCTGATCGCCCGAGCAACCCTGGGCAGGGCCCCGCCGGTCTGGTCGCGACTGGCGGGGTCCGTCCTCAGCCGAGGACGTGGAGCACAGCCCGGGCGTAGGCCCGCTCGGCGTCGGTGTCGACGTGGTGGGAGCCGTCCGACAAGACCACCACCAGACCCTCCCCCAGCACCTCCAGCC